>NZ_CP014571.1:1579352-1895223 GCF_017357425.1 Arthrobacter sp. D5-1
TGGAAGAACGGTTCAGCCCCAAGCATCACCGGGATTCCGAAAGTCGCATCATCCGCATCGGTGGTCTCTTTGAGCCGATGCACCGGACACCGAAAGGTGTTCCGGCCCTGGACGAAGCCGGCGGCGACAGAGTCTTCTGAGACCGAGACTCTCCCCCCAGCCGCCGCCGGCTTCTAGGCCAGGTAGCCCGCACTTCGCGGAAATCACCCCTCCCGGACCATGGGACTGCTGCTATTGGAGTGCGCATGCTGCCGGATCCCTGGCTGGACGAAGACACCGTCACAGTCGGGCTGAGGCCATCACCCTTCCCGGACCGGACGAGGCTCCTGGACATCATCCTTTCCGCAGTACCGTCGCCCTCCACCAGTGGCATCGTGGTGGTAGGGGACCGAGGATCCGGAAAGACCCACCTGTTGCTCTCGGTCAAAGAGGGCCTCGCCGAAACCATGGATGTCAGAAGTTTCGCCGGGAAACCAGAGCTGAAGACCACCAGTTACGGCGCCTTGGGCGCGGCAGCTGAACCCGGCGGTGAAGACACACTGCCGCCGGGGCTTCACGTCCTCCGGGCCCTGACCAGCACCCTGGGTGCCGCTGAATATTTGTACACACCACAGATGGGCCGACGCCGGAACAAACGCCGGGCTCACACGGCAAGGCCGCCGCTGGTGCTGTTGGTGGACGACATCCACTACGTAGACCCAGCCTCCTTGGCCGTCCTGCTGCAACTGATACCCGGCTTCGGGGCAACCTTGGTTGCAACTGCCGACAGCCGCCGGCCCCTTCCTCCGGACCTCTACCAACTCTGGGAAGACGGCTTCCTGGAACAGTACGTTCTTCCGCCCTTTACCTTCAGCGAGGCTCATGCGCTGTCCGAATCCATCCTGAATGGAAAGGTCCAACGCCGTGCCAGCAGCCTTTTAGCCGCCATGAGCGGCTTCAATGTGGGGCTGCTGGGGATCGCCATCAACGATGCACGGAATGCTGGTCTGCTGGTGCAGAAGGACGGCTTCTGGACCATTGATGTCCGGGCCCACTGCGACTGGCCAGGTGTGGTGGCACAAGTGCAGGCAGAAAACGCCGCCCGGCCTGCCGAGGAACGGCACGCACTCGAACTCATTGCGCTCGCTGAACCAGTGGCGCTGGACGTTGTGGAACACCATTTTGGCCGGAGCGCCGTTGAACACCTTCTGGCCAACCGGCACATCCGGCTGCTGGCGGGGCGGCCGCCGCTGGTCAGGACCAGTTCCTGGCTGCGTGGCGAGGGTACCCGGCTGGCCGTGCCACAACCCAGGAGCCTGGCCCTCCGCCTTGGCGTTGAGGAACCCGCACTCACGCGCGAATCCGCCCCCACCCTGCTGCGGTGGATGACATGGACCCTTGACTGTGGCCTGACCCTTTCCGATGAAGTACTTCTGGCTACCGCCCCGGCCGCTGACAGGCCGTCAACTGCAGAACTCGTCATGCGGGCCGCCGCAGCAGTGGCCGGGCCGGGCCGGAAAAACGAGGCCAGGCTCCTCAGGGCGCGGGCCTTGGTTGCAGAAGGCCTGGTGGGCGAAGCCGCCCCGGAACTGCGGGAGTTGGCAGCAGGTGGGGGATCGCCGGAGGTAAAGGCCGATGCCGGCAGCCGCCTGTTGGCATTGGAACTCCTGGGGGCTGTCCCGGGTGGAGCAACGTCCGGTCTTTCGGAGGACGCCGGTTCAGGGGAGTCTGCTTCCGGCGCCGGCCAGCCGCAGACCCTGCAGGAAATTTCCGGCCACGTGGTGTGGAACGTCCGGGAAGCCGAACGGCTCTTACTCGCTGGATCCGCCCCGGAAGCGTTGGAGCGGTCAACTGCGGCAATGGCGGCCGTTGACGCGGACCCTGCCCTGGAGATGTTCCGGCCTGGGGTGCTGCTCCGGCACGTAGTATGCCTTCGCAACAATCTGGCCTGGAGCCAAATGGATTCACTCCTGGAGTGTCCTGCGGCCTTTGTCCTCCCCACATACCTGGCCGTGTGCTTGGACGTTGCCCGGGGGTACGCCGAACTCAGCCAGGGGCTTCCCCGCGCCGCGCGGGGAACTTTGGAGCCGGTCCTCGCGGAACTGTCCGACGCCGGCCTTCCGCCGGTACTGGCATTCGCTGCAGCACTGCTGGCCTACTCCGAGGCGCTGTGCGGAAACCCTGCGCAGGCGATGGAGCGTAGTGGGCAGAGCCTCGCTGCTTTGCGGGAAGTCGGGGATCCCGCTGGCCTCCTTCCCCAGCTCGGCTCCGTCTATTTGGCGGCGGCGCAGGACCAGATGGCCGGTAAGCCGGGCCATCTGTTGGCGCTGGCAGAACAACTCCACCACCAGGGCAGCACGTTGTTGGAAGCCGAGGCAGTGTCCCTCCTGACGCTGAACGCAAGCAGTGCCGCCGTCGACGACCTTGTGGTCCAGCGGCGGCTGTCAGGACTTGCTGCGGAAATTCACGGAGCCGGAGGAGCCGCCCTGGGAACGTTTGCAGAGGCACTGCTGGACAACGATCCCAAGACGTTGGAAGCTGCGGGAAGAAGTTTGTCTGCCGACAGGCTGTTTGCCCATGCTTCCGTGTGCTTCTCCCGTGCGGCCAGCGGGTATGAAGCCCGAACCCGGAGTGCAGCAAGCCGGCGCACATTGGTCCTGGTTGAACGGTTGCGTAACGCGTTCGACAGCGGGGCTGTTCCGCCGCTGGGGTGGGTACCCGGGAGGGCCGGCGGCTGAACGTGCTGTACGGCACACCTTCGGCACCGCACGGCAGGGGCCACCGTGGGATAATAGGGAGTCCCTGAAGGATTTCCAAGGAGCGCCCCTTGACTGCCGTATCAACCCCCGCCTCACTGCTGCGGTCCGTGCATGCCATGGACAACGCGGAGGTGCTGCGGATCCGGAATGACTTCCCGGTGCTGGACCAGATGGTCAACGGTAAACCCTTGATCTATCTGGACTCCGGCGCCACGTCGCAGAACCCGCTCAGCGTCATCGAGGCCGAGCAGGAGTACTACGAACAACGTAATGCGGCCGTCCACCGTGGAGCCCACCACCTTGCCGTGGAAGCCACGGAGGTCTTCGAGGACGCACGCCAGACCGTGGCGGACTTCATCGGCGCGCAGTACGAGGAAACCGTGTGGACCTCCAACGCCACCGAGGGACTTAACCTCATCAGCTACGCACTATCCAACGCCGGGTTGTGGGCGGCGCAGGGCCGTGGCGATTCGCGCTTGAAGGACCTGGCCGTGGGACCGGGCGACGAGATCGTGGTCACCGAAATGGAGCACCACGCCAACCTCATCCCCTGGCAGGAGCTGGCCTTCCGGACGGGGGCCACCCTGAAGTACATCCCCGTCACCGACGACGGAACGCTGATGCTCGACGCCGCAGCCGGGATCGTGGGGGAACGGACCAGGCTCCTGGCCTTCACCCACGCTTCCAACGTCCTGGGGACCATCAACCCGGTGGTGGAGCTCGTGGCACTCGCCCGCAAGGTCGGGGCCCTGGTGGTCCTGGATGCATGCCAGTCCGTGCCGCATCTGGCCGTGGACGTCAAGGAGTTGGACGTCGACTTCGCGGTGTTCTCCGGGCACAAAATGCTGGCGCCTACAGGTGTCGGCGTGCTTTACGGCAAGCAGGAACTCCTTGATGTCATGCCGCCCTTCCTCACCGGTGGTTCGATGATCACCACGGTCACCATGGAGCGGGCCGAGTACTTGCCGGCGCCCCAGCGGTTCGAGGCCGGTACCCAGCGGATCTCCCAGGCTGTGGCGCTTGCTGCCGCCGTGAACTACCTCACCGAGACTGGCATTGACCGCATCCATGCGTGGGAAACGACGCTTGGTCAGCGCCTCGTCAAAGGGCTCGAGAGCATCGACGGCATCCGCGTCGTAGGTCCCGCCTCCGGGTCCGAGCGAATCGGCCTGGCAGCGTTCGACGTCGCCGGTGTCCACGCGCACGACGTCGGGCAGTTCCTTGATGATCGCGGCATCGCCGTTCGTGTCGGTCACCACTGCGCCCAGCCGCTGCACCGCCGCCTGGGCCTGACGGCCACGACCCGGGCGAGCACTTACCTTTACAACACCACGGACGACGTCGATGCTTTCCTCGATGCTGTTTCCGGGGTCCGGGCATACTTCCAGGCCTGACCTTCGGCAGCCCTGGAAGCCAGGCAGCCTCAACCAACGATTTTTCGCAGAACAGGCAACAACCACCATGAGTCTTGACCAGCTGTACCAGCAGATCATCCTGGACCACTCCAAGCAGCGGCACGGCAGCGGCTTGGCTGAAACGCCAGCCCCCGAAGGTGCGTCCACCGGCCAATCACACCAGCTGAACCCGGTGTGCGGCGACGAAGTAACGCTGCGGTTGGCCGTTGCTGACGGAACGGTCCGGCAGATCAGCTGGGACGGCGCGGGTTGCTCGATTTCCATGGCCTCGGCCTCGGTGCTCAGTGAACTGGCCGAGGGCATGTCCGTGGAGGAATTGCACTCTGTGATCGAGAACTTCCGTGAGGTCCTGCGGTCCCGTGGCAAAGTCCAGGCGGACCCGGAGATCCTGGGCGACGCTGCCGCTTTCGAGGGCGTTGCCCGTTACGTGGCGCGCGTGAAGTGCGCCATGATCTCCTGGGTTGCTGCCGAGGACGCGCTCAACCAGGCCACCGCCTGACCTTCAGCAGCAGCCCAGCACCCGCGCGTCAGTGGCGGGCAAAGACATCCGGTACGCCGTCGCCGTCGTCGTCCCGTTCTTCATCCGCCTGCACCTGACGGTACCGCCGGTTACGGGCCCTGAGTACGACGGCGGCCAGCAGCGCCGAAATCAGGGACCCTGCCAGGATGGCCACCTTGGCGTGGTCATTGTGGGCTGAACCGGTGCCAAAGCTCAGTTCGCCAATGAGAAGCGAAACCGTGAAGCCGATGCCCGCCAGAAGAGCCAGCCCAAAAAGGTCGATCCAGGCAATGCTGGAATCGAGGCTTGCGCGGGTGGTTTTGGTGACCAGGTACGTGGTGCCGAAAACGCCCACTGCCTTGCCCACCACCAGTGCTGCCACAATGCCGACGGCCACGGGATCCGTGAGCGCTGCCCCCATGCCATCGAATCCGCCCAAGGCCACGCCTGCGGAGAAGAACGCGAAGACGGGCACGGCGAAGCCTGCCGAGAACGGGCGCAGCCGGTGCTCGAAGTGCTCAGCCAGGCCTTCGGCCGGTTCTCCCTTCTTGCCGCTGGCCAGGACCGGAACGGCGAAGCCCAACAGCACCCCCGCCACCGTGGCGTGGATCCCGGAAGCGTGGACGAAGCCCCACGTGGCCAAAGCAAGGGGTACGAGCAAGTACCAGCTGCGAATCCGCTTCTGGACCAGGAACGTGAAGAGGGCCAACGGCACCAAGGCGGCCAACAGCATGAGCGGCTGCAGTCCCGTGGAATAGAAGAAGGCGATGATGCCGATGGCGATGAGGTCGTCCACCACGGCGAGGGTCAGCAGGAACGTCCGGAGAGCGGCCGGCAGGTGGGTGTTGATGACGGCCAGTACGGCCAGGGCGAAAGCGATGTCCGTGGCGGTAGGAGTGGCCCAGCCCTTGAGCGTCTCAGGGGACCCGAGGTTGAAGAGGACAAAGATGGCGGCCGGAACCACTACGCCGCCGATCGCCGCGGCGACGGGAACAACTGCTTTCGCGGGTTTGCGGAGTTCGCCGGCCACGAACTCGCGTTTGAGCTCAAGGCCTGCCAAGAAGAAGAACACCGCCAGGAGGCCGTCCGAGGCCCAATGGCCGAGGCTCAGCTCAAGATGCCAGGGCTCGAAGCCGATCTTGACGTCGCGGAATGCGAAGTAGCCGTCGGCCACGGGAGAGTTGGCCCAGATCAGGGCGACTACGGTGGCTGCCAGGAGGAGCGCGCCGCCCACTGTTTCCGTGCGAAGGATCGAGAGGATCCTGCGGTACTCGGGGTAACTGGAGCGCGAGAAAACTGCGCTTGAGCTGCTGGGTTGCTGAGGGGCTGCAGGGGGCTTCTGGGCCACGGGGGCTCCTTACTTGCGCAAAATCAATCGGTCTCAGGGGAGCACAAAGGCTCCGCCGACCAGACTTCCCGGCACACCAATAACCATCTTACCCAACTGAGTAACAGCAGAGCGCGTTATCAGCTCCCATAACGCGCTCTGCTGCTACTTAGTTGGGTGAAACCTAGGCGACGAGGCCCGCAATCCCAATGGCTGCCGTCGCGAGTCCCAGCACCATGGAGATGGTGACCAGCACAACGTGGACCGTGAGGAACTTGGTGGCCTTGCCTGCGGCATCGCGGGCGCGGGGATCCTTCATGACGCGCTTGAGGAACTGCGGCCACACCACCAGGGACCAGGCCCCGGCAACGATCAGGACAACCGCAAGGACAGCGGGGATCTCCACCTTAGTGGCTTTCGAGCCAGGCCTGGGCCTGCTGCGACTGGATGTTCAGGGCTTTGCCCACCATCGGCTCAGCGGCGTCTGCGATCTTGCCACCGAGGAACGGCACCGAAGAAGACACGTTGCCTTCGAGCTCGATCCGGGTGTTGCTGCCATCAGCCACGAGGCGCTGGACGGCCGTGACGTCCAGGGGAGCACCCGAGATCTTGAGAGCGATGTTGCTGGCGCGCGAACCGTCGGCGGCGGGAGCTTCCCACTGCTCGGTCTGGGTGACCTTCAGGGTTTCGCCAACAAACTTGCGGGCAATATCCGGCAGGCGGGTGGTGGGCAGGGTGCGGACGGTGGTGGTGCTGAAGGCGCCGGCGGGGTCGCCGTCGATGGTGAACGATTCCAGGGAGCCGCCCACCAGTTCGCTCGTGTGACGCAGGAAATCTTCGTTGACGAATACGGCAGCAACGCGGTCAACGCTGTGCGGCAGGGTGGTGGATGCGCTCAGGGCCATGGGTCCTCCGTGAATGGTGGTGGTGAAGCTTTTTAGCTCCCAACATCCTACGGGGTCTCGCTGGCCACTCCTGAACCGGCGGTCTTGGGCGGGCTTTCCTGGAGGGCGATGGCCGCTGCCGAGATGTTGCGGGCCATGGACGGGAAGATCAAGCCGTGGAACGGGTAGACACCCAGCCAGTAGAGCCGCCCGGCCAAGCCTCGCGGGAAGAAAATGGCGCGCTGTTTGTAAAGGCTGCCATTACCGTCGGGTTCCACCGCCAGCTCCAACCATGCCCCTCCCGGTGCCCGCATCTCGGCCCGCAGGCGCAGCAGGTGCCCCCGGTCAATGGCCTCCACCCGCCACCAATCCACTACCTCGCCGGTGTTCAGCGTCTTGGGATGCCGGCGTCCCCGCAACAATCCGGCGCCGCCTTGGAGCTTGTCAAGCCACCCGCGGATCCGCCAGGCCAAGGGCAGGGAGTACCATCCGTTCTTGCCGCCGATGCCCTCGATGATGGTCCAGACATGTTCCGGCGTCGCCTCGCTGTGGAAGGCCCGTTCGTCCAGGAACACTTTGTAACCGGCCCAGTCGGGGTCGCTGGGAAGCGGATCGGCGTCGATGCCGGCGTTGGCCCAGGTGGTCTCCACCTGCCCGTCCCGTTCCTTGCCGAGCGCCAAGGCGACGGCGCGGCGGTAGGGCGTCAGGCCGCCGTCGGGCTGCGGGAAGTAACGGTCGACGTCGTGCTCCCGCGACACCGCGTCATGCTGCAGCGACTGCACCAACGGCAGGGACATGGACAACGGAATGGGGGTCACCAAGGCGACCCACAAACCGGCAAGCTTCGGTGCAGGCACAGGGAGCGCAATGACCAGCCGCCGGGGGAGCCCACGCTCCACGGCGTACTCGTTCATCATCTCCTTGTACTTCAGGACGTCCCGGGACCCAATGTCGAAGGAACGGTTCACCTTCTCCGGGAGCGCCGCGGCAGCTACGAGGTAATGCAGGACGTCACGGACCGCGATGGCCTCAACCCGGTTGCCAACCCAACTTGGCGCGGGCATCACGGGAAGGGTTTCGGCGAGGTGCCGGATCATCTCGAACGACGCCGACCCGGAACCAATCACCACACCGGCCTGGAACACGATCGCGTCCACCGGCGAATCGAGGAACACCTTTCCCACGGTCTCGCGGGACCGCATGTGGACGGAAAGTTCCTCGTTCTCCGGGTGCAGTCCGCCGAGGTAGACAACCCTGTCCACGCCGGCCTCGGCTGCGGCTTCTGCCACGAGCCGGGCCATTGCTTCTTCCTTGGCCTCGAATCCGCTGCCGGACGCCATGGAGTGGACCAGGTAATACAGGACGTCCACGCCAGCCAGGGCCTCGGTGAGGCCTTCGGCGTCGGACAAGCTGTTCTCGATGATCTCCACGCGGTCATGCCAGGGAACGTCGGCGATCTTCTGTGGCGTGCGGACCAGGACTTTGACCCTGTGGCCGGCCTCGAGGAGCCGGGGGACAAGGCGGCCGCCGATGTAGCCGGTGGCGCCGGTCACCAGAACGGTCTTGGTGTCCTGCGGGGTGTTGGAATGGGTGGCTTCCGAAGGCTGCAAAGGAACTCCTGGGGCTGGGGGTAGAGGTAGGCTGGAATGACCCGGCGTTCATCTGAATTTCCGGGCATTTGTGTTGCCTGCCCTTGGACCCACCCTAGGAGTTTCTGTCATGAGCCTCAACGGTCTGCGCCGCGCATTGGCGGAGGACAAGACTTTCGCGCGCGTCCGAACGGAAGCTCAGCGGCCCTTCAGCGACCGCAACACTGACTACCAGATCAGCGCGCCCACGGGCATGCGGGCTGTGCTGCTCGCCGAAATGGCCGACGCGCTGTCGGATGCCGGTGCTGGCGTTGATGGCGCTGGCACTCCCGTGGTCCTCGCCATCACAGCTACTGGCCGCGAAGCCGAAGACCTCACCGCTGCTCTGGCCTCCTATCTTCCGGCCGGGTCCGTGGCCGCCTTCCCCAGCTGGGAAACCCTCCCGCACGAGCGGCTGTCGCCCCGCTCGGACACCGTGGGCCGGCGCCTATCCGTCTTGCGCCGCCTGACCCACCCGGAGACGTCGACGGCGGCCCCCCTGCGCGTAGTGGTGGCTCCTGTCCGCGCCGTGGTCCAGCCTCTTGTGGCCGGCCTGGGTGACCTGGTTCCGGTGACGCTGCAGGTGGGACAGGAACGCTCGTTCACGGAGGTGGTCCGCGCGCTGTCCGATGCCGCGTATGCCCGTGTGGACATGGTGACCCACCGTGGCGAATTCGCCGTCCGTGGTGGCATCCTTGACGTTTTCCCGCCCACCGAGGACCATCCCATCCGCGTGGAATTCTTCGGTGATGAAGTGGACCAGATGCGCTGGTTCGCCGTAGCCGACCAGCGCTCGCTGTCCGCCCCCGGCATCCACCACCCCACGGCGCTCCATGCTCCGCCGTGCCGCGAAATCCTGATCACGCCCTCCGTGATGTCCCGCGCCTCCAAGCTGAAGGCGGACATGCCGGCAGCTGCGGACATGCTGGAAAAGATCGCCGGCGGCATCGCCGTTGAAGGCATGGAATCGCTGGCGCCCGTGCTGGTGGACGCCATGGTCCCGTTCGTGGACCAGCTCCCGGCCGGGTCCTTGTCCGTTGTCATCGAACCAGAGAAGGTACGCACCCGCGCGCACGATCTCGCGGCCACCAACGAGGAATTCCTGGAAGCCGCCTGGTCAACAGCGTCCGACGGCGGTGCGGCGCCCCTTGACCTGTCGTCCCAGGCCTCCACGGACCTGCATGCTGCCAGTTTCCGGTCCCTGACCGACACCCGCTCGGCTGCCCTTGCCCACAACGTCTCCTGGTGGTCCATCACCTCACTGGCCACTGATGAGGACCTGGTCCTGGACATCGACGTCCTGAACATGCGTGCCCGTGAACCTCGGGGCTACCAAGGTGAAGTGGCGGAGATGCTGGAATTCATCGGCTCCCGCGTCCGCGAGCAATGGCGGGTGGTGGTGGTGACCGATGGTCCCGGGCCTGCCCAACGCCTGGCAGAGCTGTTCCACGACGCCGATATTCCGTGTTCCCGCGTTGAGTCGCTGGAGAAGGATCCGCAGCCAGGCATCATCGAGGTGACCACCGCCGCCGTCGGACGTGGTTTTGTCCTGGACGGCCTCAAACTGGGCCTGTTGACCGAAGCCGACCTGCTGGGTCGCGCGACGGCCAGTTCCACCAAGGACATGCGCCGCATGCCGTCCAAGCGCCGCAACGCCGTGGATCCGTTGCAGCTGCACGCCGGCGATTTTGTGGTGCACGAGCAGCACGGCATCGGCAGGTTCGTGGAGCTCATCCAGCGCAAAGTGGCTGGCACGTCGTCGTCCGATGCCGGGCTGCGCGAGTACCTCGTGCTGGAGTATGCGCCGTCCAAACGCGGCGCCCCCGGGGACAGGCTCTTTGTGCCCACCGACCAGTTGGACCAGGTGACCCGCTACGTCGGCGGAGACACCCCCGCGTTGAGCAAAATGGGTGGTGCCGATTGGGCCAGCACCAAGTCCAAGGCCCGCAAGGCGGTCAAGGAAATCGCCGGAGAGTTGATCCGGCTGTACTCCGCCCGCATGGCATCCCGCGGACATGCCTTCGCCCCCGATACCCCGTGGCAGCGCGAACTGGAGGAAGCTTTCCCGTATGTGGAGACGCCCGACCAGTTGACCACCATCAACGAGGTCAAGGCGGACATGGAACGGGAGATTCCCATGGACCGGCTGGTGTCCGGTGACGTGGGCTACGGCAAGACGGAAATCGCCGTCCGTGCAGCGTTCAAGGCCGTTCAGGATGGCAAGCAAGTAGCTGTGCTGGTGCCCACCACACTGTTGGCGCAGCAACACTATGAAACCTTCACGGAGCGCTTCTCCGGGTTCCCGTTGCGGGTGAAGCCGCTGTCCCGTTTCCAGAGCACCAAAGAAGCCAAGGAAACGGCCGAGGGCGTCAAGAGCGGGGCCGTGGACGTAGTGATCGGCACGCACCGGCTGCTGTCCAAGGACTTCGAGTTCAAGGACCTGGGCCTGGTGATCGTGGACGAAGAACAACGCTTCGGGGTGGAGCACAAGGAAGCGCTCAAGAAAATGCGCACCAACGTTGATGTACTGGCGATGAGTGCAACGCCGATTCCCCGAACCCTCGAAATGTCCCTCACTGGCATCCGGGAAACATCCACCCTGGCCACGCCGCCTGAGGAACGCCACCCCGTACTGACCTACGTGGGCCCGTACACGAACAAGCAGACCTCTGCAGCGATCCGTCGCGAACTTATGCGCGAGGGACAGGTGTTCTTTGTCCACAACCGGGTTTCCTCGATCGAGCGCATCGCCGCACAAATCCGCGAACTTGTTCCGGAAGCCCGCGTGGAAGTTGCCCACGGACAGATGTCCGAAAGTCGCCTCGAGAAGATCATCGTGGACTTCTGGGAGAAGCGGTTCGACGTCCTGGTCTGCACCACCATCATTGAGACGGGCCTGGACATCTCCAACGCCAACACCCTGATTGTGGATGGCGCGGACAAGTACGGCCTCTCGCAACTCCACCAGCTCCGTGGACGGGTTGGCCGTGGCCGTGAACGCGCCTACGCCTACTTCCTGTACCCCTCCGAGAAGCCATTGGGCGAGGTAGCGCTGGAACGCCTCAAAGCCGTGGCAGCGCACAACGAACTCGGGGCCGGGATGCAGCTGGCCATGAAGGACCTTGAAATCCGTGGCGCGGGAAACCTCCTGGGCGGTGAGCAGTCAGGTCACATCCAAGGCGTCGGCTTTGACCTTTACATCCGCCTGGTGGGCGAGGCTGTGGCCGAGTACCGCGGTGAGGCCGAGGAAAAGGCGGCGGAAATGAAGATCGAACTGCCCGTCAACGCCCACCTTCCGCACGACTACGTGCCGGGGGAAAGGTTGCGCCTGGAGGCCTACCGCAAACTGGCCGCTGCCATCACGTACGAAGCGATCGACGAAGTCCTGGCCGAACTGGTGGACCGTTACGGCGAGCCACCGCTGCCTGCGCAGAACCTCATTGCCGTGGCGCGCTTCAGGGTGGGGGCCCGCGAAGCCGGCCTGTCCGACGTCGCGCTCCAAGGCAACTTCATCCGATTCTCGCCGGCGCAACTGCCCGAATCCAAAACCATGCGCCTGAACCGCATGTACCCGGGCTCCCAAGTGAAGCCCGCACTGGATGCCGTCCTGATTCCCAAGCCCAAAACCGCCAGGATCGGCGGGCGCGACCTCCAGGATGCCGAAATCCTGCAGTGGGCCAACACCGTCATTGAAGCGATTTTCACCGACGTACCTGTGAAGGCTGGCTAACTGAATGATGGGAGGACATCACGCCGCGTCGGGAGCCGCGGCGTGGATAGCTATTGCCTCAACCGGCCCGTACGCCCTGGGTTGGTACCCCTTGGATTCCACCGGGATCCTGATCGGTGCCATGGCGACGGCGGGAACTGCTTTGGTGGTGGACTGGGACCACCGCCACAGCACGATCGCCAACTCCCTGCCGCCGTTGTCCAACATGATTGCGGTGGGAATTGAGAAGGCCAGCGGCGGGCACCGCCAAGGGACGCATTCCCTGTTGGGGGCCTCGGCCTTTGTTGTGCTGGCAGCAATGGCCGCGCAGTTCCAGATGGTGACGCCCATGGGAAAGTTGTCTGTGGGCGCGGGGTTGCTGTGCATGTTCATGATCAACCTGGCGGCCAAGGCGTTGAACCTGTTCCCGAAGTCAGGCTGGATTACCAACTGGCTGTTCGCATTGGTCATGGCCGGCCTGGTGACGTGGTTCGCGCCGGATCAGTGGGGTTGGTTGCCGCTGTCCATGCTCACCGGCGTAGTGGTGCACATTGTGGGGGACATGATCACGGTTGGGGGAGTTCCGCTGTTATGGCCGATTGTCATCAAGCCACCTAAATTCCTGCGCAAATCGGTGATCAGCGGAATTTGGCGGTCCAACGGGGCCTTCTCCATTCCACTCCTGGGGCGGGCTGGTTCCCGACGCGAGTGGCTGGTCCTGATTCCCGTCAGCGGTTATGCCATGGTGGGCATGGGAGCCGCGGCATGGACACTGGCGCAACAGCACTGGCCCGGTGTCCTGGCGGCCTTGGGCGGCGTGGTGCAGTTACCGTGACGGCCTGGCGGGATCGCCCCTGACTGCATCGCGGGCGGGCGTCCAATTGGTTAAAAGAAAGCGGCCCAGGCATCAACCTGGGCCGCTTCGCTGTATCTAAAGGTTTAGCTTTCGCCGGCGGAATCAGAACGGCCAAGAATGGTCTGCGGGATCCAGAAAGCCAGCGCGAACAGGCCCAGGCAAACGGCCATCGGCCACGGGTTGTCCAAGCTCAGGAAGGACAGCGAGTAGATGGAGCCCAGGAAGAGCACGATCATGACCACGAACAGCACAATGCTTGTGCCCAGGTTGTTCTCGCGTTCAATGGGGGCGCTTGTTGCGTTCTTGGACATTCGTTCCTCCTCGGCCCCGCGGGGCTCAAAAATTCTTTGGCAGTTGCGGAAGCCTCAGTAGGCGGATGAACCTTGTTCACCCTTGACGATGGCAATTCCGGAACTTGCTCCGATACGTGTTGCACCAGCAGCAATCATAGCCTGTGCATCGGCGAGGGAGCGCACGCCACCGGAGGCTTTGACCCCGAGGTCCGGTCCAACGGTCTTGCGCATCAAGGCGACGTCCTCAACCGTTGCACCCCCGCCATTGAAGCCGGTGGAGGTCTTCACGAAGTCCGCACCTGCTTCCACGGCCGCTTCGCAGGCGATGACCTTCTGCTCGTCGGTCAACATGGACGTCTCGATGATGACCTTCAGGATGGCCTCACCGGCGTGGACCGTCTCGGCTACAGCCCTGATGTCGTCCACCAGCGCACCCTTGTCATTGGCCCGGGCAGAGGCCATGTTGATCACCATGTCGATCTCGTCCGCACCATCGAGCACTGCTCCGCGGGCCTCAAAAGACTTGACGTCACTGGGCGTAGCGCCCAGTGGGAATCCGATGACCGAACACGTCAGCACACCGGAGCCTTTGAGGGCCTTGGTGACGGTCTTGACCCAGACCGGGTTCACGCAGACGGACTTGAACCGGTATTCGATGGCCTCGGCGCAGACCTTGAGGACGTCTGCTTCACTGGCCTCCGGCTTCAGCAAGGTGTGGTCGATGTAGGAGGCGATGTTCGCCGGGGCGACGGCTTGGTTGCTCATGGGATCCTTCCGTGCAGGGCGTGGCCGGCCCGGTGGCCGCAGGGTTGTCACTGCCCGTCAAAGGACCATCTTGCCACATGGGTTGCCTGCCGCAGGGAGGGCCTGGGTGCCGTGGAAGGCGGGCCCCAGGACGGGCTAAGCCGCCATGGGGACCTGCTGGTCAGAGCTGCCCCGTGTCCCCAACAACATGCCGGATGCGCACAACATCGCAGAAGACTCAGCGGAGAGAAGCAGGCCAAGGCGGAGGCCGTCGCACGAAGCGGCGTCGCCGATCGCCCAGATGCCCGGGACGGAGGTGGCGAGGTCGCGCCCCACGGAAATGCCGCCGTCGGACGCCACCGCCAAGCCGGCGCTCGCGGCCAGGTCGTTACGGGCCGTGCGTTCCTCGGCAATCACCACGAGGTCCCCCTTCATGCTGCTGCCGTCCTCGAACAGGATGCCAGTGGCCGGCAGGTTGGACTCCGGTGCGCCTGCGGCAGGGGACGCAACAGGAGTTGTGGAAGCAACGGGAATGGGATCGGCAATCACCGCGGCGGGGCGAAGGGTGGTGCGGACTGGCCGGACTCCACGGGCACGGAGCACGGCCTCTGCCTGGCCGGCGGCAGGCCCACTGCCCACCAGGATTCCGAGGGGACGGCGGCCCACCATCCTCGTGACCTCCTTGACGGCCTCACCGATGGTCGCGGCGTCGTCGATGGTGGAGTAGCTCAGGCCAGCTTCGGCTCCGGCTACGGGCGGGAGGGAAGGGGCAGAGCCGGTGGCGATGACCAACTGGTCGTAGGAAAATTCCAGGCCGTCCACGGTGGTGACCATTTTGGCGTCGGAGTCGATGAAGCTGGCCGGCTGCCCGAAACGGACCGAAACCTGGGGGAGCTCGGCGAGTTCCAATAAAGCGTCAGGGCACTCATCGCGGTTGCTGAGGACGGTGATGGTTCCGTCGAAAGCGCGTTGCCGGGAGTCTGACCTTCCTGCAAGCCGCCGCACCAATGCCTGGGCCGCTGGGCCTGCGCCTGCGATGACGATGTGGAGGGAGGGTGCGGACGGGATGGCGGACATGTTTGGCCCTTTCGCTCAGATGACCTGCTGTTGATCATCAGCGTAGGCGGCCGGTTTTTCGCGGGTGTTTCCCCGCTGTTGCCATCTTTGGCGGATCTGAAGCATGGTGTTTACCGGCCGGTAATAACGTGCGTCACATTGGGCCTGCCGCCGGCGTCAGTATCGGCGCAGGAGCTCACGGAAACCGTTCCCGGCGAAGCCTGCCACCGCGCCCGCACGGTCCACGAAACCGTGGGCGCCGACGGGTTCAACGGAAGCCAGAAAGCTGGCAGCGTCGGCCAGGCTCATGGTCAGATCGGCCACCAGTCCACCCACTTCCAGCCTGGCTCGCCGCGAATCCGCCCAGGCGTCCGGCCCCGGGTCATCGTGCAATGTGCGGGTCACCGCAAGACTCTGCCACCCGCCGTCGACCCTTATGCGGGCACGGTAGGTGACGTCGTCGCCGTGGGTCTCTACGCGCCCGCCCGCCAGGAAGACCCGCCCGAACCGGGAGTGTTCCAGATAGCCGCTGAGCTGCGGCGCTTCGTCCCCGGGATCGGTGGGAAGGACCACCGTGGCTTTGAACGTCACGGGCGATCCGTCCAAGTCGCCCCGGAGGGTGTCGTTGACGCGGACACCCGGCGCAGGCTCTGTCATCGCCGTGCAGTTGGCATCCTTGGCCAATCCGGTGTCAGTCCTCGAATCGAGGTAGGCGCGGGCGTCCCTGTAGCCCATGCCGATCAGCGTATCGGCATCGATCCTGCCCAGATAGAACTCTGGATCCAGAGGAAGGGGGTGCCGGGGACGGACTACGTGCAGCACAAATTCGCGTCCGGCAGCCTCGGCAGCCTCGAAATCAGCCAGGAGGGCGCCCATGGCACTCATCTCGATCATGTGCACGTACTGTTCCAGCGGTCCGTCGCCCCAGTAAGGCGTATTTCCGATGCACCAGACCAACCACACTTCGTCGGCCCCACGCCGCAGTGCCTCGGCCACATTGGCGTCCCTGATCCAGACGGCATCGGTCCAGACTTTTCCGTCCCGCCGCAGAGGCGGGAGAAAGATCGGAAGTGACATGCCGGCAGCCATGAGCCCGGCATCAATGTCCGTGGCGTCGATGGCGTGGCAGCGCTTTCCGGTGAACTCCACCACGTTGAAGGAACCCTCGACGGCGTCCGGTTCCGCTGCGTGGGCCCGGATGGTGGCGTCGTTGATGCCCAAGGCGGGGAAGACCTTGCTGAGGATACCGTCGGCGTCGCCAACGGCGGGCAACGACCACGGACCCTTGAGGTAGTCGCCCACGGGCAGTGCTGAGCCGAAGTCCTTGACGTCGACGCCCGACCACCGGGCACACATCTCATCCGGCGAGACGCCGGAGAGAATCATGCCGGCCGTGAGGATCCCGCCGGAGGTGCCGTCGACGTGCTGGAATTCCAAGCCTTCCTCGGTGAGCGCCTTTACCACTCCGGCTTGCCAAGCCACCCGCATGCCGCCGCCGGCGAGGACCAGTGAGCGTTTTGCCGGGTGCTTCATCCTGCCAACCCGGAGTTGGCAGGTGCGGCGCTGAGACGGCGCCAATACACGTAGAGGAGAATCCCGGTTGCGAGGTCAAAGAAGGCCACCATCAGGGCAATGGGCGCGAACACACCGTTGAGGACGCCGATGCCCACGGCCCCGAACGCGCCGGTTTTCTGGAGCCCGGACCACAACACCACCTCGGGGGAGGGAACAGCGTTGAGGAGGGTGTGGAGGAGCAGTCCGCCCACCACCACCATGAACATTCCCACGGTGCCGAAGAGTTGGCGGGTTTCGGGGGTGGAGTCTGCGCCGATCAGTTGCAGGACTGGCCCACCGAACGGGACCTGCACGGCGCCGGTCAGGACGGTGATGACGGCGATGACCGCGAGGACGGCGCGGAGGGGATCGGCCACGGCCCAGGCTACGGTGCCCGGCGGGTGTGTTTTCCGGGGGTGGCTCCCGGAGTGTGCCGGCTGGTGCGCGGTCATGCGTAGGACTCCAGCAGCCGGCCGCGGTCCACCAACAGCCACACCATGGCCGCCCAGGTCAGGGTTGAGACGTAGAAACGGATGTCGTTGAGCATCATCCAGCGTTTGAGCAGCGACCTGAGCTCGGCGTCGTCCGCGAAGTCGCCGCCACGGATCCGGACGTTGATGGGGATGATGATCCCTTGGCCCACCCAGGTCAGGACAATGATTCCCAGCAGGCAAATGATGGCGGGGATGACTCGGACGGTTCCCCATTCGGACCAGACGAGAATGCCGCCGGAGATGAACATGATGGGCACCACGATGGTGAAAAACTTGGTGGCCGCCCGGGTGGGGATGCCGAAGTGCATGTCCACGTTGTCCCGGGCCAACGATTCCCAGGTGGGGTAGAGGAAGAACTTGAGGACCCACATGGTGCCCACATACATGGTGGCCCCGAAGAGGAAGTAGAGGGCGTTGAGCAGGAGGAGCCAGTTCACTGGACACCACCACGGGAGTCGGCACTTGGTGCGGCAGCGCCCGGGACCCGGCTCCGGTCCGGTGGCGCCAGCCATTCCTGCCCTTGGCCCAGGTCCACCACGCTGTCCATCATGTCCCCGCCGCGAAGGGCCACGGCCTCCAGTTGGGTGGGAGCCGTGAGGAACCACGCTTCGTAGTGGTCATCCAGGACCCCGTGGGCTTGGGGCAGCCAGGCGGTGAACACCGGTTTGCTCTCTACCTGCAGGTCCCTTAAAGGCTCGACGCCGGGCGCGTCACCGAGGATGAGCCGCGCCTTGGCCTGGGCGCCGAGGGCGATGTCCCCGGTGGCTTCGAAGTAGATGTCCGATTTCCAGAGCATGTTCCGGAACACACAGTAGTTGGACGCGGCAAGTTTGAGGGGAAGCTGGGTTGCCCCTGGTCCGGCCGGCCGTTCAATTTCGAAGTAGCAACCCAACTGGCCGTCCTTGTCGTATTGGGCTGACACGGTGGTGTCCGTAACCACGAAGTCCAGATTGGCCTGGTGCTTGGGCATGCCCCAGATTCCTTTGCCCCCTTTCACGGAAACTTCGGTACTGACGGGCAGGTCCACTACGAACTGGCCGAGCTTGAACGTCTTTTGGAAAAGCAGGGGAAGGATGGGCGGGGCAGGCCTGCTGCCGTGGG
Organism: Arthrobacter sp. D5-1; assembly: GCF_017357425.1. NCBI lineage: Bacteria > Bacillati > Actinomycetota > Actinomycetes > Micrococcales > Micrococcaceae > Arthrobacter > Arthrobacter sp. D5-1. Next base: position 1,597,651 of record NZ_CP014571.1, read on the forward strand.
TGATGGCGATGGCCAGGGAGTACTCGATGTACTTGCCGATGTCCGTGGATTTGTAGTTGACCACTGTCACCACCAGGAGCCCTTTGCCGCCGAGGGTGAACGGCCGCATTTCCGAACCGGGGAGCGCAGCGGCGGCTGCCCGCTTGTTGATGGGAAAGGCCGCCATCAACACCGGTGAGTCGTCGGAATTGACCGGCATGACGTATTTGATCCCGTCCGCGAACGCATGCTGTCCGCGAAGCCGTTCTTGCCTCCGCGGAACCGGGGACGGGAGGAGCTTGAGCAAGGGTGCGGCCAGTTCGGTGAGGTTTTTCATGGCTTCGACTCCGGGTTTCGGTTCAGCTCGTCGACGATGATGGGGAAGGTGTCCTGCCAGGCGTGGTCGCCGAAAAAGACGTCCAGGTGGCCGTACCCGGGGATGAGGTGGAGTGAATCCTTCCCGGGGCGGTGCTTTTGGAAGAATTCGTAGGTGCGTTGCTGGCTTTCGGGCAGGAAACACAGGTTGTCCAGACCTGCGATGAATGCGAACCTCGCATCGGTCTGGGGGGCTTCGGCCACCAGGTTGTCCGGCAATTCCGGATGGTCGCCGGCGGCCACCATGTGCCCGGCCTTGATGCTGCGGCCCATTTCCTCGAAGAACGTCACGGGCACCTCGGCGAACTCGCCGGTGAGCCATTGGTGGGTGGCGTCGTCGAGGTTCTCATGGGACCAGAGGGCGGGGCGGCCGCTGCCGTAGGTGAAGCTGACCATCTTGCAGACAGTGTTGTCGCACTCATGGTGGGTGGCTTTGACCAGGCCCCGGATGGCCCGGGTGAAGTAGCCCTGGGACTTGTACCCCCACGCCGGCGACAGGTACGGCGTGAAGGCTTTGACTACGGGCGTGAGGTAGTTGATTTTCAGCCGCGAGAACGCCGGCACTACGGGGTGCAGGGACACCGCGTTGGACACGATGGTGTCCACCTGCGGCAGCAGCCCCGCCACGGCCGACATCGTGAACGACGTAGAGCCCTGGCAATGGATGACGGCTTTCATGGTCTCCGCGCCGGTAGCGTTCAGGACGTGCTCGACGGCAGCAGGATGGTCGTACACGGCGGCATCGGCAAGCGTCCAGGACAGGGGATCAAGGTCGATCGATGCCCGCCAGTTCAGCATCCAAACATCCCACCCGTCTTCGAGGAGGACATCGACGATGGTGGTGCGGACCGGCGGCCTGAACAGCTCGGCCCGCACTCCGGAACCGTGAACCAGGATCACCGGCCCCTTGACCGCTTCAAGGGGTGAGGTGACGTGGACCAGGCTCAAGGGCGTGTTGTCCCGGGCACGGAGAGGAATGACCTCGGTCCTGTGCTCGGCACGGGTGATGATCATGGGGTGTTTCCCTTCCGTGCGATGGTGATGGGTTCTTCAAGCAGCCGCACGGCAGGCAGGCCGGTCACCGGAACCAGCCGCGCGCCGTCGTCGTTCGTTGCCAGTTGCCAGTCGCGGCAGACGGTGTCCACCATCAACGGGTAGACAGTGAGGTTGCCGTCGGGTGAGAGGTGGATGCGGAGGAAGCCTTTGTGGTCCTCGATCGCCTGGCCTGACATCTTCCACGAGGCCACCTCGCCACTGGGTGTCGCCAGGATGTACAGGGCGAAGGCCTCGCTGCCAAGCGCCCACCCGCCCAGATGTACCAGGCCCAGCACCAGGAGCAGGATCACGACGTCCGGCCAGATCTCCGTCCAAGAAACAAGGATCACGACGGCGGTACTCACCGCGAGCGCGGACAGCTGGTACAGGGCGCCGCGGGCGAAAACGACGATGCCCGCCTGGGCCACGCCCAGCGAACGCGCGGACAACGAGGCAATCGCCAGGAGGAGCGGCCCTGCAAGGATCAGGACACTGACAAGTACCGGGGTGTCTCCGCGGCTCAGGCTGCGCAGGCTGTCCACGAATCCTTCCCCGCGAAAGGCGCTGAAGACCGTCCACAGCGTCAGGGCGGCCACCACGTGCATGATGCCCAGCGATAGTCCGAAGCCGGGGTTGCGGATGGGGAGCCAGAACTGCGAGAAGGGGTTGGCCAGTTGCGGGCCGAGCAGGCGGGAGTTCCCTTGGCCGGGGAAGGTGGTGGTCGTGCGGGTGAAGGCGCGGCCTGGGCCCGACTGTTGTGGGCCCGACCGTTGTGTGTCCCGCACACTGGACGATTCACCGGGAGTAGCCGGCGCGGCAGGCAGGGTGAGATGTTCCGGCAGTCCGTGGGTATCCGAGAGGTAAGCGCCGCCCAGCCCGCAGGTGATCATCTGGGTCCTGCCCGGATCCGTGGTCTGGTGCTGGTTGGGGGAGTGATGGTGGGAAGGGGAGTCCTCGTAGCGGGAGTAGTGGTGGAGGTCTCCGGTGAGCCAGAGCCTGACGCTGGCACCTGTGGCGTCGAAGAGGCCCGTTTCAGGGTTGAAGCGGCGGCGCAGATAGTCCTGCTCGAAGAAATTCACCTGCCGGAATTCACCCCACCCGGGTTGAGTGGCGTCAACCCAGAACGGAGCAGCGACGCAGAGGATGATCGCATCGCCGGGCTGCAGTTGCAGAGTGACGTTCCGGTAGAAATAGTCCAGTTGTGGCTCGTCGATGTACTGCCCCAGTTGGCTGTCCAAGCCCAGCAACCACCAGCCGGGGGTGCCGTTCCGGCCCGGTCCGGGAGGGATTCCGGTCAGCCGGAGGGCAAAGTAGCTCCGGGTTTGGATGGTCCGCCAGTTTCCGATGCTCCGCTGCCTGGTGAACACCCGGATGAACGAGGTGAGGCCGTCGTACCAGTCGTGGTTGCCAGGAAGCGCCAGCATGACCGGAGGAGCGTTGTGGGGCCCGTTGTGCGCGGCGCCGGCGCTTCCTGGGCCGCTCACCGGGCCACTCGACACAGGTGGGAACGCCGTCCGGTACGGGCCCGCCATCCGGTTCTCGTACGCCGCAGGCGAAGCCACCGGGTAGACCTCGTCCCCGCCAAGGACCAGCACCCTTCCACGGGGAAGTTCATGCCCGTCCACCGTCAGGGTGTCCTGGGCCAGCAAGGATGCCACCGTGTAGGTGGCATCGAAGCCATCGCCGAGGTCGGCCGTGAAATCGAGCCACATCTCCGTCGTTGCCGGAGCCGCGGCGGGCTCATCCTCGAGATCGGCCGGTGAGGGAAGCCCGCGGCTGCTGACAACGGGCTGCGCCGGTTGGCCCGGGACGGGAAGTTTGTCCAAACGCAAGGGGTCCGCTGGAAAGCTTCCCTCAAGCTCGCGCTTATCGCCAAAATCGGCAAAGACTGTGGCCGCCGCGACCTTCAACGCGGTTCTGGCCAAGGACAGGGGCGAGAGCCAACGAACCGCCGTCTGGGGTGTGAAGCCCAGTGCGGCGTGGTGTTTCGCGAGCTCCCGGCTTTTCATTGTTTTGACGTGAACGGGAACGGTACGCGTCTGAGACCCTGGCCGTAGACCTGCCAGAGTTCGCCGGCGAACAGTTTGCCGAAGGTCATCAAGCCTGCGGCCGGGGCCGGTCCTTCGGCCCGGAACGTGGTCAGTTGCCTGGCGAAGTCGAGAGGCCGGATGAAGAGGATCCCGGCGCCAACTACGCCTGCCTGGGCAGCGCCGCTTGCAACGGGCCGACCGGCGTCCGGCGGTGCAACGTCCGGCGTCCCTGGATCGGGTGGCACAGCATCCGGCGGCACATGGCCGCGGAGGATGGTGGCGTACAGGGTGGTGGTGTCCGCCCAGAGGTCGAAACCTGCCTCGTTATGGATCAGTTTGTGCCCGGTGAACGTGAACGGCGTGCCACCTGGGTCCCGAAGCCACAAGCGGTAGAGCATGCGCCTGGCTGGTGCGCCGTCGTCGGACGCATCCGGAATGAAGAGATTGAACCAGCCCCGCTCTACCGGCATCCGGCCACCAAAGTAGTCCGCCAGCACGTAGCCCTCGGCCTTGGCAGGGTGGTTCGGATCGGTCGCGAACGCCTCCATGTCCTCGGCGGTAATGGTCAGTTCGAACATGATCTTCCGGCTGCGGTCCCGGCCCAGGCTCCGCCCCTTTTCCGGATCGGTGGTGCCGGGACTGAACCAACCGTGCATCTGCTCGGTGAACCGCACGGAGGTGGTCTCTGGGGCGTCGGGAGCGCCAGGCCCGCCGAGTCCGCGGCTGCGCGCCTGAGGTACCTCAGGCGCTGCGCTCGCGGGCAGTTCCGCTGGTGCCGCCTTGCCTTTGGTAGCGTCCGGCGCCAACGCGCGCGGAGCGGATGCACCGACGTCGACGACGGCGCCTGCTGCCTCCCGTTCAACGGCCACCTTTTCGCGGGCCCCGCCGGAGCCTTCAGTGTCTTCCGGACGGATGCCCCGGTGTTGCGCCTTGTCTGCGTTCTCGATGATGTGGGCGCAGGTACGCTCTGCGAATGCGGCGATGGTCAGGGACGGGTTGGCGCCCACCGGACCGGGCATTGCGGCCCCGTCAACGACGAATAGTCCCGGGTATCCGAACACCTCCCCATACGAATCGCAGACGGCTTCCCCCGGATGCCGGCCGGACGGGGCGCCTCCAATGGGGTGAACCGTAATGACACGCTTGGCCCACCACAGGGGGTTGTCAATGAAGTCCCCGTCCAAGTCCTTGGAAATCGCCTCCATGGTCTCGCGGACGCGGCCGAAATACTCCTTGGACGTTGCCATGGTCCAGGCGATGGCCAGCCTCCCGTCGCGAAGGGTCATGACGCCGTCGGGAATGTCCCTTCCCATTCCCAGCAGAGGCACCGAACTGGACGACAATCGGCCGTCGCCCAGTGCTGCGGCGAGGTCGGCGGAGACGTTGGAGCGGCCGGCGTCGAACAACCTGTCCTTGAGCAGTTGCCCCGCCAGTTTCACCGTCCGTTTCATGGTGGTGCGCAGTTGTGCTGTTTCCATGAGCCAGTTCATGAAGGCCGGATACCCGGCATCCTCCACGTAGTAGCCGCGACCATCGCCGTCGTCGTCGTTCGAATCCGGGACCCTGATGGCTGTGGTGATCACCGGCCCGCGGCTTCCGGTCAATGTCCGGACACCCGGGCGTGAGCCATTGGCCGGGGGAGTCTTGGCGCCCATGATGAACGTCAAAAGGTCGCCGTTGCCGCTGAAGCGGGTGCCCAGGGCGTCGCTGAGCGCCGGAAGGGAGCCACGGTTGCGGAGCAGGAGGAAGTTGGTGCCGAACGTGCCGGCCCCCAGGATGAGCCGGCGGCAATGGATGATGCGTTCTGTGAGGAGTTCGCCGTGTCGATCCGGATGGTGCACCACATAGCGGACTTCATAGCCCCCGCCCTGCGTTCCAGCGTCCAACGGCCGAATACCGCGGACATCGTGGAACGTCCTGACATCGGCACCCCTGAAGGACGCCGCTGAAATGTAGTTGTGGTCCAGCGTATTCTTGGCGCCGGCGTTGCACCCGATGTCGCATTCACCGCTCAGCGTGCAGGTGGTCCGCACCGTGGTGGGACCATGGATGCTCCCGTAGCCGGGAAGGGGCAAGGCGTGATTTGTCCGGGGCTCCGTGCCAGGCGCCGTTGAGAACGTGACGGCAATGGGAGGCCGGGTGATGGACAGCCCCAGGTTCGCGGCGGACTTCTCCATGGCAAGGGTCTTCGCGGTGTCCTTGTAGGGATACGGCACAGGCTGCAGCATGGCTTCGGCGGCATCGTAATAGGGATCAAGGTCAGCCCGGGTGAAGGGCCAGTTCTCGTAACCACCGCCGGGGATCGGGGACTCGTTGACGAACCACTTTTCGTCCTTTCGCAGGAGGACGTTGGCATAGATGAGTGAGCCGCCGCCCAACCCGCTGGACACCAGTCCCTCCGTGCCGCGGAACGTCCAGGCATCAAAGAGTCCATACAAGCCGCGGTCCGGATCCCAGAAGTTCCGGCCCATCTCCGACGGCGAGCGCGCGAAGCTGCCCGGCGGGTATGGTTTGCCGCGTTCCATGAGCACAACGGACTGTCCGGCTTCGGCCAGTCGAAGCGCCGCAACGGAACCTCCAAAGCCGGAGCCCACCACCACTGCGTCGACTTTTTCGATGCCGATGCCGATGCCGATGCCGCTGCCGCGGTGGCGTGGCGGATCAGACGCGGGCTCAAACCCCGCATCCCCACTGTTCCCGGTCCCCAGACGACCCATGGCCGTTCCTCTCAGAGGAGAGCTGACTACATAGCTGCAGCTGACGCCGCCGGGTGTGGCCGGGCGTTGCCTCCGCGGACTATGGGGCTTATGTTCCCACCGGGCAGGGGATCTGTAAATGAGGTGGCGTACTTGGGTTCAGGGTGCACTAGACGATCCGGGTGTAGATCATGTCGAAGTCGTGCTCCAGCGGCCCGCCCGGGTAGGTGCCGCGCTCCAGGCGGGCGGTGATGGTGTTGCCGTCCTCGGTGAGGCGGCCAACGAAGCGCTGGGGCCAGTCCGGGCCATCCCGGAAGAGAATCCAGACGTAATCCTTGAGCGTCATGTCATAGATCCGGGCGACCCCTCGGGAATCGAAATAGTGCTGCTGGAAGGCTCCGTCCGAGCCGGTGGCACCAATGACGCTGACCGCATTGGGGTACTCCGGCCGCTGGACCGTGGATCGTTGGATGAGGAAACCGCCACCCTCCAGCCATTCGAAAGTCGTCCGGCCGGAGACCTCCTGGCCAGGTACTGACGTTTCCCACTCGCCGACGAGGATCGTCAGTTGCTCCAACGTGGGTTTTGGATCCCGTGCCATGGCTGCCTCTTTTCGCGTCGTCGCGCTGGTGGACAGGTTCAGCGTAGGGCTCGTCCGTTCTGCCGTACAGATGCGCCGCCGGATGCTCCGCATGGAACGGCAGAACGCCATGCAGGTGGTGCTGTGATGGCCGGGCTGGCCCCTGGCCGCACCGGGCGTGCGGTGGCAGGATGGGCGCATGAGCCGTGTCACTTGTGATCTGACTGTTTCCCTTGACGGATTTGTTGCCGGGCCCAACCAGTCCCCGGACAAGCCGCTGGGGGAGGGCGGCGAGAGCCTGCACCGTTGGCAGTTCGAGGAGCGGGAGGCCAGCGCAGCAGAGATCGCGGGCATCCTCGAAGCTGGTGCTTACATCATGGGCCGGAACATGTTCGCCGGTCCCGGATCGGGCCGGTGGGATCAGGAATGGCGCGGCTGGTGGGGTGAGGAACCCCCGTATCATGCACCTGTTTTCGTCCTGACCCATCACCAGCGCGAGCCGCTGGCGATGGAAGGTGGCACCACTTTTCACTTCGTCACTGACGGCATCGAATCGGCCTTGGCCCAGGCCCGGGAAGCCGCCGGGGATAGGGATGTGGCGATTGCGGGGGGAGCGCAAACCGCTCGTCAGTATCTCTCCGCAGGCCTCATGGACGAACTGCGGCTTCACATCTCGCCGGTGATCCTGGGTGGTGGCGAACGGCTGCTCGACGGCGTGGGGGACGTGACGCTTGAACCGATCGAAGCGCGCGGGACCGGACTCGTCACCCACGTGCGGTATCGGGTGCAGCGCTGATCCGGACCTGGCGCCATCGCGGTATCAGTGCTGGCGGGTGACCCTGCGTGTCTCACGGAACTCCGCGGGTACCGTGATAGCGCCCTTTGGGACGGCGACGGTAATGCCCTTCTTCGTCACGCTGGTGACGTTCTGACCCCACTGCTTCGCGTACTCGACGATGGGTCGCGCTGCAGCCCTGTTGCGGACGATGGCGACGAGCACGATCGTGAGGAACCCGAGGGTCAGCAGCCCCGGCACCATGATGGCGACCACCGGGCTGATGAGGCCGTTCAGGAACAGAGCCGGACCGAGGAACCACAGCGCAACCGAGGAGAACATGAACGCGAGAACCAATTTCTCGGAGCGTGCGTGGACGGCCTGCGCGCGTGCCAGCTCATCCGGGTAGCGTTCCTTGACTATGCGTGTGACATCGGCGCTGAGCGCATCAGCGACGTCCTTGCTCCGGGCGGTCATGGCTCTCCAATGCGCGATATCCGGCCACCACGGTATTGAACCCTGTAGCCGAAGACGGTGGTTTGTTCAGTTCCTGCCAAGTAGCAGTTCGCTTGACCTTCCCTAAAATACCTGTCTTTCGCCAAGACGCATGAACGGCGGCCCTCCATACCGCCGGCTTCCTGGCGCCGCAGCAAACTTCGCGGAGTGACAACAATGTCCGTCATCCGCTGTACACTCGAGTATCGAACATATATTCGAATAAAGGTGTGTTGTGGGCGTGATAGTCGGCCCCCGCGTGATAGATGCGGGCTTTTCCCTGATGTCGGTTTTGCTGGCACCTCTCCCGGTGGCGGCCGGGTATCCGTCGCCGGCGCAGGACTATTTTGATGGCCGGATCGATCTCAACGAGCACCTTATCAAGGACGTCACCAGCACTTTTGTGGTCAGGGTGACGGGGCAGTCCATGGAAGGTGCCGGGATCAGTGATGGAGACGAGCTGATCGTCAACCGTGCGCTGGAGCCGAAGGATGGGTCCGTCGTCGTGGCTGTCCTCGATGGTGAACTGACCATCAAAAGGCTCCGCGTCAGGCCTTCGGGAGTGATCCTTCAAGCGGACAATCCCAAGTATCCGGACATCCGTGTGCCGGCACTGTCCGAACTCACCATCTGGGGAGTTGCCACCACGTGCCTGCACCACATCTGAGTTCGACCCGTTGGCAAGGCCCAATTCCCAGCGGGCTTTGGGAGCGGATGGGCGCCGAGTTCGGCCTGCCAAGCCTGGAAAGGGTCCGGAGCCGGCTTGCGCAGATACATGAGGATCCGGAACCGGTGATGCAACAAGTGGTGCGGGTGTTTTCCGCAGAGGGCACCTACTGCCCGGGCTTCCAGTTCCGGGAAGACCTGTCCTTGCACCCCGTGGTGATGGGGCTGTTTGCGCGGGCCATGGCCCTGAGGATTCCACATAACTACTTTGCTGCGTGGATGGTCACCGGATGCCCGGCGCTGCGCGAGGGCAGGCCGGTGGACCTCGTGGACCGGCTGGCGCCAGCTGTTCTCATCGCTGCCTTGGAACGATCTTTCGAGCACGGCCCTGGAGTTGGTCGTGGTTCAGTGTGATGGGTGTCAGGGCCCTGCGTCCAGCTCGACGGCGAGCCTTGTCGGGTTAGGTTGTCGCGAGATCGCTGTAGAGGGTTTGGACGCGGGTTTTGATGTCGTCGCGGACCAGGCGCATGCGTTCCATGCCTCCGATGCCACGTTCTGAGGGTTCGTCGGTTTCCCAGATTTCGAAGCGTTTCCCGGTCGGTGGGTCGAGTTTGGCTTCGGTTCCCAGAACGATGACGGCGTCCACGGTGTCGAGGACTTCGTCGGTGACCGGTTTGGGATACTCGCCGGTGACGTCGATGCCCAGTTCGGCCAGGGATTCCACGGACTGGGCGTTCAACGCCGCGCCGGGTTTTGTTCCGGCTGAGTAGACGGTGACGTTGTCCCCAGCCAGTTCCCGCATGAGAGCTGCGGCGAGCTGGGATTTGCCGCCGTTCTTGCTGCAGACGAACAGGACGGCGGGATGTTCCGAGGTCATTAGAGTGCAGTCTCTTTCGTCAGGGAGGCGACCAGGTTCTTCACACGGCCGTGGATTTCATCACGGATGGTCCGGACGGTGTCGAGGGGCTGGTCAGCGGGGTCGGTGAGTTCCCAGTCTTCGTAGCGTTTGCCGGGGTAGATCGGGCAGGAGTCGCCGCAGCCCATGGTGATGACCACGTCGGAGGCGCGGACGACGTCGTCGGTGAGCGGTTTGGGGTATTCCTTGCCCAGATCCAAGCCCATCTCGTTCATGACTGTCACGACGTTGGCGTCGAGTTCTGATGCGGGCAGGGACCCGGCGGAGCGGACGCGGATCTTGCCTTTGGCTTCGGCTGTGAGCAGGGCCGCGGCCATTTGGGAGCGGCCGGCGTTCTGTACGCAAACGAACAACACCTCCGGGATCTCCGAGGCGAGGGAGCTTTTTGACTTGGCCAGGGCGTGGAGCCTGTCGTTGGCGAAGTGCTCGGTGGTCGCGGGCAGGTAGGCGCTGACCTTCGCGGTGCGGGCCAGTGCTGTGTAGGACTCGAAGACGTAGCGTTCGACGGTTTCTGCGGCGAAGATCCCTGCGTAACGTCCGGCGAGCCGGTCACTGATGCGGTGGAGTACTTCGGTGTTGTCCTGCAGGCCGAGCGTGGTTTCCTGGTGGTCGGTCATGACAGTGCTCCAATGGTTGTTTTGGTGACTGGCTTTCAGCTGGTGGTGCCGGATCGGCCGTGTGCGAGCCCGGTCGGGAAGCCGACAAATGCCGGTTCCGGTGTGGAGCAGCAGCCTGACTCGGGCTCCTGCGACCCGGTGGTGGCAGGGGCGGGAACATCGCAGCTGGTACCGGCGTCCGCGGAGCATACCCCCGTTTCGGGCAGTTCAAGGAGGACGGTGTCCGCCGATTCCTGGTCACCGGCGAGGGCTGCGGCGACGGAACGGACTTGCTCGTAGCCGGTAGCGAGGAGGAAGGTCGGTGCCCGGCCGTAGGACTTCATCCCGACGATGTAGAAGTCTTTTTCAGGGTGGGTCAGGACCTTCGCGCCGTGCGCCGGGACCGTGCCGCAGGAGTGGAATTCAGGGTCGATCAGCGGGCCGAGCCCGGTGGGAGCTTCAACGGCGGGGTCCAGGTCCAGGCGCAGTTCCCGCAGGATCTCCAAGTCCGGGCGGAAGCCGGTGCAAGGGACGATGACGTCGGCGTCGATGGTGCGTCCATCGACGGCTTCGACGCTCACATGCGAGTCGAGGTTTTTCAGGGCAGCGATGCCGAACCCGGTGTGCAGTTCGATGGTGCCGGCCTCGACCAGACGGCGGAGGCGGGAGCCGAGCTGGCCGCGTGCAGGGAGCCCGTCGGCGTCACCGCCGCCGTAGACCTTCTCGGCGGAGTTGCCGCGGACGGCCCACAGGATGCGGGTATCGGGTTCGTCCTTGGCGAGGTCTGCGAGGTTGATCAGGGTGTTCGCTGCCGAGTGGCCCGCCCCGACAACGAGGGCGCGGCGGCCGGCGAAAGCGGCGCGGTCGCGGCCAACAACGTCGGGCAGCGGCGAGGAGATCCGGTCAGCTGCCAGGCCTTCGCCGATGGCGGGCAGGCCGGAGGTGCCAAGCGGGTTGCGGGTGGACCAGGTGCCGGAGGCGTCGATGACGGCAGCGACGGTGTGGTCCCGTGTTTCTCCGCCGCCGTGCTCAACCCGGACAACGAAGGGGGTGGTGTCGCGGTCCCGGACGTGGGTTTTGTCCATGCCCTGCCGGGTCACGGCGATGACGCGGGAGCCGGTCTGGAGCCGGGAAGCGATCTGGGGTGTATCCGCCAGTGGGGTGAGGTAGTTGTCGATGAGTTCGCCGCCGTAGGGCAGTGCGGTGGGACGGGGTGATTCCCAGCCGGTGGGTTCGAGCAGGCGGACGGCGGCGTCGTCGAGGTTGAAGCGCCAGGGTGAGAACAAACGGATTTGCCGCCACTGTTCGATGGCGGCGCCGGCGGAGGGGCCTGCTTCGAAGATGACCGGTTCGAGTCCGCGTTCGAGCAGGTGGGCCGCGGTGGCGAGTCCTACCGGGCCTGCGCCGATCACTGCGATGGGAAAGTTCGTCACTGAGTCCATGCTGTCCTCTTGTTTCATCCGTTGGCGTGGCGTTTCGAGTGGTTAGGCGTGGGTTGGTTCTTCGACCAGGGCGGTGGCGATGCTGTGGGCGTCATCCAGGGCGGCAAGGAACCGTTCGGCATCCAGCGCGGCCGCGCAGCCGGTTCCGGCTGCGGTGATGGCTTGACGGTAGCGGTGGTCCACGGCGTCCCCGCAGGCGAAAACGCCGGAGAGGTTGGTAACCGTGGTGGGTGAGTCGACCTTGATGTAGCCCTCGTCGTCCAAGTCGACTTGTCCGGCAACCAGCTCGGTGCGGGGCAGGTGGCCGATGGCCACGAAGATCCCGGTGGCGTCCTGTTCACGGGTTTCTCCGGTGCGGGTGTCCGTGAGGGTCACGCCGGTGACTTTGCTGTCGCCGTGGATGGTGGTGATGGCCGAGTTCCAGGCGAACTTGATCTTGGGGTTGTCCTTGGCGCGCTGGGCCATGATCCGGGAGGCGCGGAGTTCGTCCTTGCGCACTACGACCGTGACGGTCCTGGCGAAGCGGGTCAGGAAGGTCGCTTCCTCCATGGCGGAGTCGCCGCCACCAACCACGATGATGTCCTGTTCGCGGAAGAAGAACCCGTCGCAGGTGGCGCACCAGGACACTCCGTGGCCGCTGAGTTTCTTCTCCTCCGGAAGGCCCAGTTCCTTATACGCGGAACCGGTGGCAAGGATGACGGCCGGGGCCTCGTGGGTCTCGCCGCCTCCAGTGACCACACGCTTGAGGTGACCCTTCAGATCAACTTCAGTGACGTCGTCGAACACTATCCGGGCGCCGAACTTTTCCGCCTGTTCCTGGAGCCCATCCATGAGCTCAGGGCCTTGGATGCCGCCGGGGAAGCCGGGGAAATTCTCCACTTCGGTGGTGTTCATCAGCGCACCGCCGGCGGTGACCGACCCGGCCAGGACCAGCGGGTTCAGGCCTGCGCGGGCGGCGTAGATCGCCGCGGTGTAGCCGGCTGGGCCGGAGCCGATGATGATCAGTTGCTCGGTCTGGACGTCGGTGCTCACGGGAGACTCTCCTGGTGCTCGAAAAAGTGGGCTATTTGGCAGCCGGGACGAGGGAGGCGATCAGGCCCTCGATGCGGGTCTTGATTTCATCGCGGATCGGGCGGACGGCGTCCACGCCTTGGCCGGCGGGGTCTTCCAGGACCCAGTCTTCGTAGCGCTTGCCGGGGAAGTATGGGCATTCGTCGCCGCAGCCCATGGTGATGACGACGTCGGATTCCTTGACGGCCTCGGTGGTGAGGACCTTGGGGATTTCGGCTGACATGTCGATACCCAGTTCGGCCATGGCTTCGACGGCGGCCGGGTTGACCTTGTCGGCGGGCTGGGAGCCTGCGGAGCGGACTTCGATCCCACCCTTGCCAAGAGTTGTCAGGAACGCTGCGGCCATTTGGGAACGTCCGGCGTTGTGGACGCAGACGAAGAGGACAGAGGGCTTCTTGATGGTTTCGTAGCTCACGGGTTTCTCTCCTGGAATCGTTGTGTGAACGGGTGGCTGGTTTGAAGCGGTGCGCCCGAGCGCGAAGCTCTCCGTAGCGAACATTGATGATGGTCGATATAGCGAGTATCGGACGATAGATTGATGAATGTCAATATTTCAATGCTGCCAGATGGTCAGGCGGCGGTGATGCGTGGCGCGAGGTCGTTGATCCGGCGGGTGATGTCATCGAAGGCATGGTCAAAGGCAGCCGCCGTGTCCAGGCGGAGGGGATCCGGCACGGACCAATGGATTCCGCCCAGCCCGGTCAGTTCTTCGTGGGCGTTGTCGCAGACGGTCACTACCAGGTCGGCCTCCTCCGCAACCTCTTCCAGGGTGCGCGGTGCGATGTCGGGCAGGTCCAGCCCATGACGCCGGGCGGTCTCGATGGCTCCGCGGGCGATGCGGTTTGCGGGGCGCGTTCCGGCCGAGGCTGCTGGGATGTCGCTGACCTGCCGCCACAGGGCGGTGGCCAGCTGGGAGCGGGCACTGTTGCGCGTACAGACGAACAGGACACGGCTCGCTGTATGTGCCGCCCCGGGCACGAGCCCACTGAGGGCGCCGGTGGCGAGGCGGAGGTAGCTGCGGCGCTTGTCGGCTTCGGAGCGGTGGCGGGTTGCCAGGCCGGCTTCCTCCAGGGTGCGGAGGTGGTGGGAGAGCAGGTTGGCGGGCATGCCCAGTTCGGCCTGCAGTTCCGATGGCGAGAAGTCGCCCAGGGTCAGCAGGTCCATGATTCGCAGGCGTGCCGGATCGGCAAGGGCTGCGTGCCTGGCTACGCGGGCCTGGAATGTGTCGACTGCTTCAATATTCATTGATTCAATTTTGACTGAGTTAATTCCATGCGTCAAGCTGTTGGCATGACTTCACTCCAGCCGCCCCTGTGGCGCCGTGCCATCGCTGAATTCCTCGGCACCGGCCTGCTCGTTGCCATCGTCGTTGGTTCCGGAATCGCCGCAGCCCAGCTCTCGCCCAATGACACAGGCCTGCAGTTGCTGCAAAACAGCACGGCCACGGTGCTTGGCCTGACGGTGTTGATCCTGATGTTCGGGCCGGTCAGTGGCGCCCACTTCAACCCGGTTGTCTCCATGGTGGACTGGTTCCTCGGACGGCGCGGCGGATCCGGCTTGTCCTTGCCGGACCTCGGCCTCTACGTCCTGGCCCAGATTGCCGGTGCCATCGGTGGCAGTGTCTTGGCGAACGCGATGTTTGAGGTGGGTACGTCCATCTCGACCAAGGGGCGGGCAACGGCGGGTCATCTGCTGGCCGAGGTGGTCGCGACTGCCGGTCTGGTCCTGCTGATCTTCTCCCTTGCGGCCACCAAACGCGGCGCTTTGGCCGCCCCGGCTGTAGGTGCCTACATCGGCGCTGCGTACTGGTTTACGTCCTCCACGTCGTTCGCGAACCCGGCCGTGACCATCGGCCGTATCTTCAGCGACACTTTCGCTGGCATTGCGCCGGGTTCCGTCCCACCATTCCTCGCCGTCCAGGTCCTCGGTGCGGCTGTTGGCGTTGGAATCCTGCTCCTGCTTTTCCCGCATGCCGGCCGGGCCGCCGCCGACGTTGTCATCCCTCACTCCGTAGAAGCGGCCAAGCAGTAGTCCCCCCGGCCTAAACATTGATGAATGTCAATGTTGCGGCATAATAGGTAGATGACCTCGCTGCCCTTGCTCGAACCGGACACGCAGACCATCTGCTGCCCGCCAGCTACCCCAGCCCTTGGTGCTGAAGAAGCGCAGCGCCGGGCCATCGTGTTCAAAGCGCTGGCGGATCCCAACCGGCTGCGCCTGCTCTCCATCGTCAAGGCCGCCGACGGCGGTGAGTCCTGCGTCTGCGACCTCACCGAACCGCTGGATCTGGGTCAACCCACCGTCTCCCACCATCTGAAGATCCTGGTCGAGGCCGGTCTGTTGCATCGCGAAAAGCGCGGCACCTGGGCGTACTACTCGCTGGTCCCCGGAGCCCTGGATGACGTCGCCGGAGTCCTCACTGCCCTATGAGGCGTGATTTTGATGTCCGGCCCATGCGGGAAGGCGACTGGCCCGCTGTCCGGCGCATCTTCCAGCAAGGCATCGAGACGGGGCACGCCACCTTTGAGGAAAAGGCTCCCGATTGGGAATCCTTCGACACCTCCAGGTTGAAGGCGCACCGGATCGTCGCCGAAGCGCCCGGACGGGGTGTTCTGGGTTGGGCCGCCGTCTCCGCCGTCTCGTCCCGGCCTGCCTACGCGGGCGTGGTCGAACACTCCATTTATGTGGCGGCCGAAGCCCGCGGCCTCGGTCTGGGCAAAGCCATTTTGCAGGCACTCATCGACTCCACCGAGCGCGACGGGGTGTGGACTATCCAATCCAGCGTCTTCCCGGAGAACCAGTCCAGCCTCCGGATCCACGAATCCGCCGGTTTCCGGGTCATTGGACACAGGAGCCGCATCGCCCGCATGACCTACGGTCCCGCCGCCGGCCAGTGGCGCGACACACTCCTGCTCGAACGCCGCTCACCCGCAGTGTAACTATCTGATTGATGCCGCTCACTAAACCGGCGGCATTCTTGTCGGCGGTCAGGCCGAAGCCGTCTTGTCGGTGCGTGGCAGTACAGTAAAGGTATTCGAATATATGTTCGAATGCGCGGCGTGTCCTGCAGGGGAACAGCAGCGTGCGTGCTAAGGCCGAACGGAGGAGGAGGACGATGTCCAAGCCAGCACTCATGCATCAGATGCAGGAGATCGCCCACGTGGATATCAACTGCTTCTATGCGTCGGCCGAGCGTGCGTTCAATCCCTCGCTGGAGGGCAAGCCGCTGATCGTGCTGTCCAACAACGACGGTTGTGCAGTCACCAGGTCTCCGGAAGCCAAGAAGCTGGGGATCGGGCTGGGGGAGCCATGGTTCAAACTTGCTCCACGGGCCAAGGAATGGGGGCTCATTGCCCTCTCCAGCAACTACGAACTGTATGGGGACATCAGCTCCCGTGTCATGGAGCTCCTGGCCCGCTACTCGGCGTGGCAGGAGGTCTACTCCATTGATGAGGCGTTTCTCGGAGTGAAAGGGCAGCCCGAAGAGCTGCTGGAGTTGGGACGCACCATTAAAGCGGCGTGCCAACGGCACGTGGGGGTTCCGGTCTGCGTAGGTATCGCCAGAACCAAGACCCTCGCCAAGCTGGCCAACAAATGGGCCAAACACAATCCGGGCTTCAACGGAGTGTGCCGGTGGGACTCGATTCCAGAAGCCCACCGTGAAGCACTCATGGCACGGCTCTCCGTGATGGAGATCTGGGGTGTTGCCACCAGGCTGACCAAACGTCTGAATGCCATGGGGATCTTCTCCATCCTGGACCTGGTCCGGGCTGACCCAGTGGCTTTGCGGGACAAGTTCTCCATCGTCATGATGCGCACGGTGCTGGAATTGCAGGGTACCCCGTGCATCCCGATGGAGGAGGAAAGGATCGGGAGGGACCAGTTGATCTTCTCCCGCTCCTTTTCCACGCCGATCACGACGGCGGCGCAGCTGCGGCAGGTGCTCAGTATCTACGGACAGATGGCCAGTGCCAGGCTGGCCAAACATGACCTCCAAGCAAAGCTGTTGACGGCCTTTGCTGCCACATCGGTCTACAACCCCAACGACAAGTCGTTTCCCACCGTTAACGTCAAACTGCCCATGCCCACTTCGGATCCCGTGCTGCTGACCAAGGCAGCGCATGCGTTGGTTCCAAGGATCCAGGAAGGCGTGAGGTATGCCAAGGCCGGGATCATGGTCACTGACCTCCGTCCCAGCGGCAACCAGAAGCCCCTGGAGATCTTCGAGAACCGGCACGAAGAGCGTGGCATCGGCCCCCTGCTGGAGCAAGTCAGCAAGCGGTACGGCCGCGGCTCCATAGGTCTGGGGCACGCTGGAATCAAGGGAGGACCGGACTGGTCCATGAAACGCGACATGCTCAGCCCCCGGTACACCACCAACTGGGATGAACTTCCCTTGGTAAAGGCGGCCTGACGTGGGAGCCGCCACCTCGTAGAGACAGGGAGGCTACGCGCGCAGCCGGTACCCGCGCTTCACGACGGTCTCCACGAGCTTGCCGTCCGGCAGCGAGGAACGCAGGCGGCTGACCGTCATGTCCAGGGCATGCACAGAACCGCGCAGGTCCAGCAGGTCCGAGAGCGCTTCCCGGGACAGTACCGCTCCGCCCGCGCCGAGCAGTGCCCGCAGGAGCAGCAGGGGAGCCGGTGCCAGGTCCACCACCTCACCGTTGATCCGCAGGCAGCGCCCGCGCAGTTCGATCGTGGCGCTCTTGGTCTCCAACCGGCGTACATGGTTAAGGGACAAGTGTTCGGTCACCAAACGGATCAGTGCGCCCATGCGGTAACGGTCCGGGATCAGTGGCGTCAGCCCGGCGTCGACCAGTGGTAGTGCGGTGACCGGCCCAACAGCGGCAACAGTGACGGGCCCTTTAAGGGCTTCGATGAGCTGGCGGTACAGGCCCATTTCGTGAGCTGTGCTCCACATGGCGTCTACGGCCGGAGCGCTGGTGAACGTCAGTACGTCCAGGTTGCCGCCCACCACTGCCTCGATCAGGCGCGGCAGCTTGTCTTCGCCGTCGGGCTTCACCCAACGGTACGGGGTCACGGTCAGGACCGTGGCGCCGGACATGCGCAGCCGTTCCAGCTGGCGGACATCGGTGTATCCATGCAGTTGCACGGCGACCGTTTTGCCGCGCACGCCCTCGACCAGCAGCATATCCACCAGCGTGGCGGTGGTTTCGTCACTGCTGATCCCGACGTCGGCAAGTCCTGCAGCGCGCACGGCACCGCGGGCCTTGGGGCCGCGGACGAACATGCGGCAGGCGGACAGGGTTTCCAGGAGTTGCTCGCCGATACCGAAGGAATCGGCGGCTTCGCACCAGCGGCGCATGCCGTAGGCGGTGGTGGCGATGCAGATGTCCGGCTTGGCCGCGATGATGGTGCGGGTGTCCTCGATGAGGACCATGTCTTCCTGCACAGGGGCGATCTTCAAAGCGGGGGCGTGCAACACGCTGGCTCCGCGACGCTCCAGTGCCTCAATGAGGTCACGGGAGCGGCGGTGCGAGGTGACGCCGATTCGGAATCCGTCCAGCGGGGCGTCGACGGCTTCGGAAACCTCCGGAGCGGCAGTAGCGTCGTGGACTTCGATGGCGCGTGCAACAGTCATGTGTTTTTACCTTCAGGCTTCAAGGAGCGAAGCCGCCAGGCGGCTCAGTTCAGCGGATGCTTCTGCATGGTTGCGGTTGGCTTCAGCCACCCGGACCACCTCGCCGATGACCAGCACGGCCGGGTTGCTGCAGCCTGTGGCAGCTGTTTCGATCGTACCCAGATCAGCGATGGTGGTGCGCTGCCCCGGGCGGTAGCCACGTTCCACCACAGCCATGGGCATGTCCGCGTCCATGCCTGCCCGGCGCAGCCCTGCTGCAAGCTGGGGAAGGGTACCAATGCCCATGAGGACCACAATCGTGCCGCCAAGTCCGGCAAGGTGGGTGTGTTCCTTCTCGGTCAAGGGGGCATGGCCGGACACTACGGTGAACATGTGGCTGACTTCGCGGTGCGTGACCGGGATCCCGGCTGCGGCGGGAACGGAGATGGCGCTGGTGACACCGGATATCACCCGCACCGGGACGCCTGCCGCAACACAGGCGGCCACTTCCTCGCCGCCTCGGCCAAATACATACGGATCGCCGCCCTTGAGCCGGACCACGTTCTTGCCCAGCAGCGCAGCTTCCACCATGAGCTTCTCGATGTCACGCTGGGTCACCTTGTGCAGGCCCGGCTGCTTGCCAACATCCACGAGTTCGGCCGAGGTCAGGTCGGCCAGCTCCTGGTACGGGGCCAGACGGTCGTAGAACACCACATCGGCATCACGCAGGGCGTCCACGGCGCCAACCGTGAGCAGGTCCAAGGCTCCTGGACCTCCGCCCACCAAGGTCACGTGGCCGTCGGCGCCCGGTGCCGGCTCAAACGCGACAGGTATCCCCGCATCGCGGCAGCGTTCCACCAGCGGCAGCCACCCTGCGTCGCCGTCGTCCACTATCGCCACTAGGAACGGGCGCTCCGGAAGTTGACCGTCGCCCGGTACACCTTCCGGGGTGCTCAGCCGGTACACGTTGGCACCGGCGCTCTGATAGCGGCGGATGGCCTGGCGGGCGGACTTTTCCGATCCCGTGACAAGGACGTCACGGCCGGTGAGATCAATGGTGAGCTGCATGGTGAACCCCTAGTTTCCTGCGCCGACGGTTTCGCTGCGGACCGGGATGGTGGAAGCGATGAGCACGCCGCCCTTTTCCTCGTTGGTGGCCGGGCGGATCTGGCCGCGCTCCGGAACGAAGGAGATGGACTCGTCCTTCTGGTCGGGGGCGTTGACGAACGAACGGAAACGGCGGAGGCGCTCCGGGTCCTTCAAGGTCTCGGCCCACTCGTCCTCGTAGGTGTCGATGTGCTTGGCCATGGCCGCTTCAAGCTCTTCGGCGATGCCCAGGGAGTCGTTGACCACTACCTCCTCGACGTGCTTGATGCCGCCGTCGAGTTCTTCCTGCCAGCGCGCGGTGCGCTGGAGGCGGTCAGCGGTGCGGATGTAGTACATGAGGTAGCGGTCGATGTACTTGAGCAGCGTTTCGTCGTCCAGGTCCTTGGCCAGCAGCTGGGCGTGGGCCGGAGTTGCACCACCGTTGCCACCGACGTACAGGTTCCAGCCATCGGCCGTGGCGATGACGCCCACGTCCTTGCCGCGGGCTTCGGCACATTCGCGGGCGCAACCGGACACGCCCATCTTCAGCTTGTGCGGGCTGCGGAGGCCACGGTAGCGAAGCTCCAAAGCGATGGCCATGGCTACCGAATCCTGGACACCGAAACGGCACCATGTGGATCCAACACAGGACTTCACTGTACGGAGGCTCTTGCCGTAGGCCTGGCCGGACTCGAAACCGGCGTCCACCAGTTCCTTCCAGATGTCCGGGAGCTGCTCCAGGCGGGCACCGAACATATCAATGCGCTGGCCGCCGGTGATCTTGGTGTAGAGGTTGTACTTCTCGGCAACTGCGGCGATGACGCCGAGGCCCTTGGGCGTGATCTCACCACCGGCGATGCGGGGGACCACGGAGTACGTGCCGTCCTTCTGCATGTTCGCCAAGGCGCGGTCGTTGGTGTCCTGAAGGGAGCCGCGGCCGGCATCCAGGACGTAGGCCGAGTGCTGGCTGGCCAGGATGGAGGCGATGGTCGGCTTGCAGATGTCGCAGCCGGCACCGGTGCCGTACTTGGCCATGATCTCTTCGAAGGAGGTGAGTTCCAGGACGCGGATGGCGTCGAACAGTTCCTGCCGGGAGAGACTGATGTGCTCGCACAGCGCCTTGGAGACCTCGATGCCGGACTTCGTCAGTTCGCCCTCGAGGAGCTTCTTCAGCATGGGGACACAAGAACCGCACTGCGTGCCGGCGCGGGTGCAGCCCTTGAGTTCGCCGAGTTCCTGGACGGGAGCATTGCCTTCGCATGCTCCGCATCCGTTGATGGTGTCCCGGATGGTCCCGGCCGCAACGTTGTTGCAGGAGCACAGGATGGCGTCGTCCGGCAGTTCGGTCTCGGGAGCTTCGCCGCCACCGGCGGCGCTCAAGTATGCACCGGGCTCTGCCGCGAGCTCGCGTCCCAGCAGCGGGCGGAGGCTCATGTAGGGGGAAGCGTCGCCCACGAAGATACCGCCCAGGAGGGTCTTGGCATCGTCTGTGGTGACAATCTTCTGGTAGACGCCACGTGCGGGGTCGGCGTAGACGATTTCCAGGGAGTGCTCGGTCCGGGCAAAGGCGTCGCCGAAGCTGGCAACGTCCACGCCGGACAACTTGAGCTTGGTGGCAGTGTCAAAGCCGGGGAACGTCGCTTCGCCACCATGCAGGCGGTCCGCAACGATCTCGGCCATGGTGTTGGCGGGTGCTACCAAGCCAAGGCACATGCCTTCAAAGTTGGCCACTTCGCCGATGGCCCAGATGCCGTCCACTTCGGTGGCGCAGAAGTCGTTGATGACCACGCCGCCGCGTTGACCCAGGCTGAAGAGCTGTTCCTCGCCGTCTGCGGCGCGGAAGAGATCATCACGGGGCTTGACGCCAATGGCAACAATCACGAGGTCGGCATCAATAGTGCGGCCGTCAGCCATGAGGACACCGGTGACGTTTCCGTCGTCGTCCGTCACCACCTCCGAAGGGAAGACGCCACCGTGGACTTCGAAGCCCTTTGCCTCGATCAGGCGACCCAGAGACTGGCCGGCTCCCTCGTCCAACTGGGTATTCATGAGCCACGGAGCGCCGTTGATGACGATCGGAGTGGCGCCCAACTGCTCGGTACCGGCAGCGGACTCAAGTCCCAGCAGTCCACCACCAATGGTGACGGCGTTGACCTTGCGGCCCAGCTTTTCGCGAAGACCGGCAATGGCCCTGTTGATCGCCCACACGTCCTCGAGCGTGCGGTAAACGTGGGTGTGTTCAGCCCCGGGAATAGGGAGACGGGCAGCGTCCGAGCCCGAGGCCACTACCAGGTGGTCGTATTCGTACTTGTTCCCCGCGGCGGTGAGGACGCTCTTGGCCACCGGGTCAATCTTGACGGCGCGCTCGCCGGTCTTGAGGGTCAATGCCTCGTGGTCCCACATGGACGCTTCCCCCAAGGTGAGGTCAACATCGGTTTCCGTGAGGGCTTTGCTCAACGCTACGCGGTCGTAGGGGAGGTGTGCCTCTTCGGTCAGCACCGTAACCTGCCAACCTTCAAGACCGCGATTGACCATGGCATCAGCGAAACGGTGGGCAGCGGGCCCGCCGCCGACGACGACGACGCGGCGCGGGTTCTCTGTACTTGAAGTGTGTCCGGTCACTGGTGGGCCTTTCGCAGATGTTGCAGACGGATCTGTCGCAACTTGTGGTTCCAGCCTAGGGACGGGCAGTTTCGCTTCAGTTTCCCTTTTGTTTCGTGATCTTAACTTCTGCATCACAACCGCATTTCGCGGGGTGTGAGGTCTCTTTTACGCGTTGGACACAAACCCGGACACCTGACGAAACACCCGGGTCCTAGCGTGGAAGAGCGGCCGCAAGCGTGGCCCGGTCCGGGGGAGTGACGGTGGGAACAGCCACCACCCGGACACAGTGAGAGGGGCTGAAATGACCGTAATTCTGGACCGTGCCGAGGATCTGACCACCACCGGCGAGTGGCACGTCGTGTGCCCGGTGGATGAGCTCGAAATCGCCTGGGGCGAAGCGGCACTGATCGCCGGCCGCCAGGTTGCCCTGTTCCGCACTACGCCCACCGAAGTATTCGCTGTGGCACAGCAGGACCCGGCAACACTGGCCAACGTCATGGCGCGCGGCATCATTGGATCCCGCGGAAGCCGGCCGACCATCGCATCGCCGCTCCACAAAGAGGTCTACGACCTCGAAACCGGCGAGTGCTTCACCAACCCCGAACTGAGGCTCGATGTCTTCGCCACCCGTTTGGTGGACGGCTTTATCGAGGTTGAACTCTAAGCCAAGCCGGCTAAAGGCCCATGCTTCCTAAAGGCCCAGTGCTTCGCGGACATCCCTGAGGACGTCGTCCAGCGATGTCCGCGCTGCCTGGCGGGCAGCGGGGAGTTCCGCTGCGGAGTCCACGGCCTGAATGACTTCCAGGTAGCACTTGAGTTTGGGCTCCGTGCCGCTAGGCCGGATGATGACCCGGCTTTGGTCCCGGGTGAGGTACAACAGACCGTCTGTGGGCGGCAAGGCTTCGCTTCCCTCGGCGAGGTCAGTGAAGACCTCGACGGCGGAGCCACCGAACGCTTCCGGCGGGTTGACCCGCAGGCGGTTCATCATGGCATCCAGGAGTCCCAAGTCCGCTACCCGGATGCTCAACTGATCGCTGGCGTGCAGGCCGTGCACCAGGTAGAGGTCATCGAGCGTGTCGAAGATCGTCTTGCCCTCGGCTTTGGCAGCGGCGGCCAATTCCGCGATCAGGACTGCAGCTGAAATGCCGTCCTTATCGCGCACCAGATCCGGTGCCACACAGTAGCCCAGTGCCTCCTCATATCCGTAGCTGAGGCCGGGAACCCGTGAAATCCATTTGAAGCCCGTCAGCGTTTCCTCATGCTTGTACCCTGCGGCCGCGGCGATCCGCGACAGCAGCCGCGAGGAAACGATCGAGTTCGCGAAGACGCCGTCACGGGGTTCTTCGCCATCACTGACTGCCATGCGGGCCACAATGTGGGCACCCAGCAGCGCACCCACTTCATCGCCCCGGAGCATGCGCCAGGACCCCGTCGAGGGATCCAACGCGGCGACCGCAGCCCGGTCGGCGTCGGGGTCGTTGGCCAAAACGATGTCCGCACCCGCGTCTGCGGCGGCCGCGAGGGCCAGGTCCAGTGCGCCGGGCTCCTCCGGGTTGGGGAACGCGACTGTGGGGAAGTCCGGGTCCGGCTCGGCCTGTTCGGCCACGAGGGTTACATCCGTGAAACCCGCTGTCTTCAGGACGGAGACAGCCGTTTCACCGCCCACACCGTGCATGGGCGTCAGGACGATCTTGAGGTCCCTGGCGGGGAAGTGTTCACGATCCACCAGGCCGGCCATGGCGGATTCATAGTCGGCGGCAATGGCCGTCGGCAGCACTGTCCACCCACTGTCTGCCAGTTCGATGGAGTCCAAGGCACCCACGGCTTCAATCCGGGCGGCTATCTCTGCGTCGTACGGCGCGACGATCTGCGATCCGCGCCCGCTTTCCGACACTGCATGTCGTCCCAGGTAGACCTTATAGCCGTTGTCCTGCGGCGGGTTGTGGCTGGCTGTCACCATCACGCCGCCGTCGCAATCCAGGTTCCTGACCGCGTAGGCGAGCAACGGCGTCGGAAGAGCTGCCGGCATCAGGAACGTCTCGATGCCTGCCGCCGTGAAGATCGCCGCAGTTTCCTCCGCGAAAATATCCGAGTTGTAGCGGGCATCGAAGCCGACGACGGCGCGAGGCCGGGTTCCCGGCGCAGCGGCAGCTACCGTTTCGGTGAGGAAGGCCGCCAAGCCCGCCGCGGCCCGGCGGACGACCACGCGGTTCATGCGGTTTGGCCCCGGGCCGAGCGCTGCGCGGAGGCCGGCTGTGCCGAATTGCAGGGTGCCGTTAAAGCTGTCGCCCAGTTCCTGGGCTGCTCCCGCATCACCGCCGCTTGCGAGGTCGGCCAGCTCCTCCAGGGCAGCGGCCGTCGCCGGGTCTGGATCCTGGGAGGCCCACTCGCGGGCGTCGGTGAGCAGCTGTTCAAATGCGGCATCGCTGGATGTCATAGGGTCAAAACTATCCTCAATGAGCCGAGAACGAGCAACGAGGAGTGAGATCCCAACCTTAAATGCGGTTGTAAAGGGTGGGATCTCACTCCTCGGCGGGCCTTAGAGCGAGTGGGAAGTGATGGTGAAGTCCGTGTCGCCGCCCAGGCTGAACGCTGACGATCCGGTGTTGTCCCAGTCCGGGAAGAACGTGTCTGAAATAACCGCCGCTCCAGAGCCTGCGAAGACCTCCACCGAGGACGCATCCAGGAGAATCGTGAGCCGGACGGTGCGATCGTTCCCGGAGGGCTGCAGCCTCACCTCATGGAACGGGCTGAACTTCTCCGAGAAGTTACTGGTCCCGGCCTCTGACCGGTCCACCTTGAGGGTGCGCGATTCCTTGGCGTAGGAGATGCGGAGGCCGGCTTTGCCGTCCGAGGATTGGCGGAGGATCAGGCCGGACTCGCTCGCCGAGGCGAGGTTCATTTGCAGTTCAATCAGCTGGGTCCGGGCTGCGAAGTCCGCACCCAGGTCCTGGGGTGAGGACCCGACGGTGAGGTTTTTGCTCTTCACTTCACCGGAGCCTTCCAGCGTTTCCTTTGCGGCACCGGCGATGGCCGATCGCAACTCAAACCCCTTCGCGCCCCGAACCAGGGTGAGTTCGCGGGGAATGGCCATGGAACCGCGCCATGGCGTGGTGGGCACATCCTGGGCGTAGTCCCAGTTGCCCATCCAGCCCAGGAGCACGGGCTTGTTCCCGGGCGCGCCGGAAATGGAGTTTGCTGCGTAGTAGTCCGCGCCGTGGTCCAGCCACTGCGATTCCTCGAGCGGCGCATCCCCGGCAGCCGCGTTTTCAGCGGTGAAGCGTGTCCCGTCGAACCCACCCACAAAGTACTGCATCCCTGAGCCGCCGGCGATGCCCCCGGGATTGATGCTGAGGAGCATGACCCACTTCCTGGCCGTGGAGTCCTCCACATCCATCTGCACAAGTTCAGGTACTTCCCAGAGCCCACCTTGGGCGCCGACTCCGGAGAAGTCACTGAGGAACTCCCAGCGGAGGAGGTCTGTGGACTTGAACATCTTCACTACTTGGGCGTCGGCCACTACGGTGGTCATCACCCAGTAGCGGCCGGGCTCGTACCAAGTGATTTTGGGATCGCGGAAATTGTTGTTGGTGGGGTCGAGGTTCAGCACGGGATTGCCGTGATACTTCTGCCAGGTGGAGCCGCTGTCCAGGCTGAACGCGATCGATTGCGCCTGCGCGCCCTCGGGGAGGGCGCCGTTCTTGCCATAAGCGCTGGTGTACAGGGCCACCATGGGCGGGTTCTCTGCCGAGCCAAGGCCGGACGCATTGTTCGAATCCACCACGATGCAGCCCGAGAAGATCTCTTCGTCGGGGCTCGCCTCCATGGCTACGGGCTGCTCTTCCCAATGCACCAGGTCCTTGCTGGTGGAGTGGCCCCAGGACATGTTGCCCCACGAGTTGCCGTGCGGGTTGTACTGGTAGAAGGCATGGTAGGTACCGTCGTGGTAGACGAGGCCGTTGGGGTCGTTGAGCCAGTTCTTCCCAGCCGTCAGGTGTGCGACGGGCCGCCATGGATCCGAAGGGGACGGACGGTGCCCGCCCGGGGTGGGGGCCGCCGTCGGGCCTTCCGTTTGCGTGCAGGAAGCGGCAGAGAAGGCGACCACGACGGCGGCACTTGCGGCCAGCAATTGGCGGCGGGACAGGTGGGGGCTGGGGTAAGTCATGGGGAGAAATCCTGAGGGTTGGGGTGGCAGGGGTGCCGGCTCTTCTGGAGCCGACACCCCTGCCGTGGCCTAAGGGCCGGGGTGTTGCGGCCTACTTGTAGTGGCCTTCGCCGCCAACGCGGACGTTTGTGGGCAGGTAGCCGAATGGGCCAAGGCCGTTCTTGCCGAAGCTGCGGTCAACCTGCGTCACGCCGGCCTTGAAGTTCATCTTCACGGTGGGTGAGAGGGAACCGCCGCGGACGCCGTCCACGTTGTCGATGAAGGACTGGACGAGTCCGCCGGGCTGCACGTAGTGCGAGTACGCCTGGAACTGACGGCCGTTCTGGCGCGGGTCCGGACCTTCCGGAGCGTTGGCCTGCATGTTCAGGTCCGTGGGGGAGCCAAGGGCCAATCCGCTGTTGTTGACCGGCTGGTAGTCGGAGCGGACGCCGTTGCCGACGAATCCGTAGACGCCATCGGGGCCGCGCATGCCGTCTGCGTACGTGAACTGGTGGCTGATGGTGAACAGGTAGTACTTGTTCTTGCCGTTCTCGTTCTGGATGAAGATCTGCGGACGCTCAGTCTGGTCGTTGACACAGTTGGCGGACAGGATCGGCGGGAGGAAGCTCCACTTGGTCAGGTCCTTGTTGTCCGCGACAGCCAGGCCTACGTTCGCGGTCTGGTACCAAGCGCCGGTGCTGTTGACCTGGGCCAAAGTCTCGGCGTTGGGGTCGCCGGGGGCGTAGCCAAGGTCTTCCTGCTTGCACTTGTAGGAGCCGCGGGTGCCGCCGGTGTTTCCTTCGAAGACCATGAAGGTCTTGCCGGGGTGTGCCGGGTCGGCGAACGTGTACGGGTCACGGAACGCGAAACCGGGGTTCTGCGTCTTGTTCTGGTAGAGCTTTCCGTCCGGTTCCAGGAGCTTGGTGTGCTGGAAACCGTCGAAGGTCACGCCGTTCTGGTTGGCGTGGATGTTACCCAAGGCCTTGGCGATCGCGGCATCGGGAGCGATCCCGCCACCGCCTGCGTTCCGCTCGGCCACATCGTAGAACGTGGTGGCCGTGTAGAAGACGTTGATCTTGTTGCCTTGCATGAGGCGGGTGGAACCGGACCACTCGGTGTTGCCGATGGAGGTGTTGTCCAGGAACAGGTGTCCGCCGTAGTTCCACTTGTCCTTGGCCGGATCGGCGTTGGTCTTACGGAAGAAGTAGCCGATTCTGGCATTCCAGTGGCGCTGGTCGAAGCCGTAGCCCTCATGCCGGTCAGCCACCAAGGAGAAGATGACGTCCCAGCCCTTGTAGCTGATCTGGTTGGCATTCTCGTCGGTGAGGGACCAGGTGTCCCAGACCCAGACGTCGTCGTTCATGGCCGGGAAGTCCTTCGGGATTTCCGGCATCGTGACGTTCGGGCTCATCGAGTTCTGGCCGGGCGCAACATTGGGATTGCTCTGGGCCATGATCTGCTTGGCGTCCGCCCGTGTCCACTTGGACGTGAAGTCCGCCGCGGGATCGTACGCCTGTTGCGTGTGGTTGGTTGGCAACGGGAAGCCGGGTGTGGGTGCCGGCATGGTGCTCGACGGCGGATCGGCCGGCAGGTTCGCCTGCGCCGCCGGCGTCACCAGCAGGATGCTGCCGGCCACGCTGGCTGCGGCTGCGAGGGCTGTTGCCTGTCGCAGCCGGCGGCGCGGCCGTTGAGGGGTTGAGTGCGTGTTCATGCTTGCTCTTCTCGCGGAGTGTTGGACTTCGTGGAGTGGGGCGCATGCCCTGACCCCCGGTTGGGGGTTCTCTACAACTGGGGCGTCCATCGATCCGCTGGAGGCGTCACCGAGGGACGCCATCGTTTCGAGGTGCGGGGGAGCCTCGTAGGCCTCCACCGCGGTAGTCCCGGCACGTCGACTTACCGGGACACGTTCCACGCTAGACACGTGTTAGGTCGGACATCAAACGGTGTTTAGCGGGCGGTTTGAGCTACCGGCGGGTATATGCGCAAGCGTTTACATTGCCAACGGGCGCGCGTGCCACATCTGGGGGTGCAGGATCAAATGTTGCGCGATAAAACAGATTTATCCTGAGAATTTGCTGTGCGTTTACTTCCTCCCTGGAATTGTTAGCGCGCACCTCTTAAACAGCAAAGCGGGGCCACCGTGGATGGTGGCCCCGCTTCTCCGCAAAGTGGTTAAAGCTTGGCGATGATATCCGCCAGGAGCTTGGAGATCCGCTTGCCGGCTGCCTGCCCGGCTTCCAGGACTTCAGCGTGGCTCAAGGGAACAGGGCTGATGCCGGCTGCGAGGTTGGTGACCAGGGAAATGCCGAAAACTTCCATTCCTGCATGGCGGCCGGCGATTGCTTCCAGCGCCGTGGACATGCCCACCAGGTCTGCGCCGATCCGCTTGGCGTACTGGACCTCTGCCGGTGTTTCGTAGTGCGGTCCGGTGAATTGTGCGTACACGCCCTCCTGCAAGGAGGAATCCACTTCACGGGCGAGGTCACGGATGCGCGAGGAGTAGAGATCGGTAAGGTCAACAAATGTGGCGCCCTCAAGCGGTGAGGTTGCGGTGAGGTTGATGTGGTCGCTGATGAGGACGGGGGTGCCCGGGGTCCAGTCTTCGTTAAGCCCGCCGCAACCGTTGGTCAGCACCAAGGTCTTGCAACCGGCGGCGGCTGCGGTGCGTACGCCGTGGACTACGGACCGCACGCCGCGGCCTTCGTAGTAATGGGTCCGCGCCCCCAGGACGAGCGCACGCTTGCCCTCCTTGGTGAGAACGGAGCGGATGGTACCTACATGGCCCACCACCGCTGGTTTGTGGAAACCGGGGACCTCCGAAGCGTTCAGGGTGGCGGTAGTTTCGCCGATGAGGTCGGCGGCCTCCGCCCAGCCGGATCCGAGCACCAGGGCTACATCATGGGACTCGACGCCGGTCTCGGCGGCGATGAAGTCTGCGGCGGCCTTCGCGGCCTCAAAGGGGTCTGTGTTCATCAGCTCAGTGTTACTCACTGGTACAAGCTACCTTGCGGCCGCAGGACTTTGGTAGGGACCCGCGCGCTGGTGAGGGTGGGCTGAGTGGCAGCCCACGCGGCAATGAGCGAGAATTGAGGATTGTGACCACCCAAGTTGACTTCAGTGCCCCCCGTATCGCGATCCTGGGAGGTGGTCCCGGCGGATATGAAGCTGCCATGGTGGCCGCCTCACTCGGCGCCCACGTCACCATTGTTGAGCGGGCAGGCCTTGGCGGCTCTGCCGTGCTGACCGACGTCGTGCCTTCCAAGACCCTCATTGCCACCGCCGATCTCATGACCCGCGTCGGTGAGGCGGACGAGCTGGGAGTGAAGTTCGACGGCGACGGCACGGCCTCGAAGCCCCGCGCCGACCTCAAGCACATCAACGACCGCGTGCTCAACCTGGCCCGCGGACAGTCCGAGGACATCCGCGCCGGCCTGGAGCGCCTGGGCGTGGAGATCGTCATTGGGTCCGGCAAGCTCCTGGACAACAACACCATCGAGGTCCTGACCCTCGAAGGCACCCGCACCATTGATGCGGACGCCATCCTTCTGGCCGTCGGCGCCCACCCACGCGAACTCCCCACTGCCAAGCCCGACGGCGAACGCATCCTCAACTGGGCCCAGATCTACAACCTGGATGAGCTCCCGGAAGAACTGATCGTCGTGGGATCAGGTGTCACCGGCGCCGAATTCGCGTCCGCCTACAACGGCCTGGGCTCCAAGGTCACCCTGATTTCCAGCCGAGACCAAGTCCTCCCCGGCGAGGACACCGATGCCGCCAAGCTGCTGGAAGGCGTCTTCGAACGTCGCGGCGTCAACGTTTTGTCCAAGTCACGCGCAAATGCGGTGGAGCGAACGGACGACGGCGTCAAGGTCACCTTGGGTGACGGATCGATCGTCACGGGTACCCACTGCCTGGTGTGTGTTGGTTCCATCCCGAACACAGCCGGCGTCGGCCTTGAAGAAGCCGGTGTGACCCTCACAGAGTCCGGCCACATCAAGGTGGACGGTGTTTCCCGCACCACCGCCCCCAACATCTATGCTGCCGGTGACTGCACGGGCGTGTTCGCGCTCGCCTCCGTGGCAGCCATGCAGGGCCGCATCGCGATTGCCCACTTCATGGGCGACGGCGTGAAGCCGCTCAAGCTCAACCAGGTGGCGTCCAACATCTTCACCTCCCCGGAAATTGCTTCGGTGGGTGTGTCCGAGGCCGACCTTGCGTCCGGGAAGTACCAGGGCGATGTTGTGATGCTGTCCTTGCTCAGCAATGCCCGCGCCAAGATGCGCAACACCAAGGACGGCTTCGTCAAGATCATCGCTCGCAAGGGATCCGGCACCGTGATCGGTGGCGTGGTGGTGGGCCCGAACGCCTCCGAGCTCATTTTCCCGATCTCCGTGGCCGTCACGCAGAAGCTCCACGTGGACGACGTCG
Organism: Arthrobacter sp. D5-1; assembly: GCF_017357425.1. NCBI lineage: Bacteria > Bacillati > Actinomycetota > Actinomycetes > Micrococcales > Micrococcaceae > Arthrobacter > Arthrobacter sp. D5-1. Next base: position 1,628,153 of record NZ_CP014571.1, read on the forward strand.
CAAGCGCGTTCACGGTGTACCCGTCCCTCACGGGATCCATATCCGAAGCTGCTCGGCGCCTGCACGTGCACATGTAGCTCCGTAGTCAGAGCCCGAGCGCCCGTTTCGAGGCTTCGCTGCGCACCATGCCGTTCGCACGGCACCCTGCGCAGCGAGCCATCGAAACGGGCGTTTCTGCTCCTAGTGGCGGAGTGCCTGCACAGCCTGTGCCAGCGGCATGCGCAGCGCGGGGCCGTGTCCCGGCAGGATCACGTTGGCTTGTACGCTCTCCAGCTGCCGGGCAGAGGCCAACGCCCCAGACGGGTCGGAGTGGTACATCCTGTGCAGCATCTGGGGTCCGGATGCCGGGCTGATCGGGTGGCCCGTGACAAAGGTGTCACCCACGGCAATCGCCTGGGCACCCGGCAGCAGCAATGCGACGTTGCCAGGGGTGTGCCCGGGGAGCGGGATGGCCTGGGGGTGGCCCGGCAGGCTGTGGAGTCGGTCCGTGGTCCAAGCCTCCGCGCGCATGGCCGGCTCCGCTTGAAGGGCCTTGGCTTCGATGACGTGGAGCATCCACCGGAAAACGCGGGGACGCCATGCGCGGAGCAAAACCTGCCCGAACGTGACCTGATGCTTCTCCCTGCCCTGAACGTGGGGGAGCTCCTCGGGGGAGCAGAGGATGGGCGTGCCGAAGGTCCGTGAGAAGTACGCCGCAGATCCGGTGTGGTCCACGTGCCCGTGCGTGATGAGCATGGCTTTGGCGTCGGCGGGCTCCAGGCCCAGCTCCCGGATCGATTCCAGGACGAGGTCGCGGTCGGCAGGGTAGCCGCCGTCGATCATCATGAAGCCTGAGGAGTCACGGACGAGGAGCCAGTTGGACGCAGGTCCCTCAACAAAATGGACGCCGGGCGCGGGTTCGGATACCTTCACACCGGAATTCTAGGTTGTTCCTTGCTCTGGTGACGCGAGAACGCTGGAATGCTGCGGGATCGCCGATCCGGACCAGGCGATTTCGCAGCGTTCCAGCGGGATCGCAACCGGCTCCAGCTGCGGTGCTTCCGCGGTCTCAGGCGGCAGCCGCTTGGAAGTGTTTTTCGATGATCCCCTTGATGTCCCCATGGCAGCCCCCGCAGCCCGTTCCGGCGCGGGTGGCCTTGGAGACCTCGCCAACTGTGCTGCAGCCCTCCAGGACGGAGCCTGAGATGGTGGAGGCGCTCACTCCTGCGCAACGGCACACGGTCCGCTGGGGATCGTTGCTGGTGGCGCCGGTGTCCAGTTGGTCGGGACCATCGAGCCGGAGCAGGAGGGAGCGGTCGGCGGGCAGCTCCGAGGAGCGCTCGAAGAGCACCACCAGCTCAGCAGCCGTCCGGGGCATGCCCACCGCAACGAGGCCTTCCAGCACCCCGCCGCGGGTGGTCATCTTCACGTAGCGGCCGTGTTCGGGATCGGCCCACTGGGAGATCTGCCGGCGGGCACGCCCTGAAGCAGCACCGGCTTCCAGCAATTCTTCATCCCAGGGATCAGCCACGTTGTCTCCCGCCACGGCAAGGTTGATGCTCCGTGACTTCAAGACCACCACTCCGGGCTTTTCCTTGGGGAGCGGCTCGAGGGCATCCGCGGCGGCCTGGCCGTCCCGGGCAAGGACCACGAGGTATTCGGCCAACCACTCGGCCTGCCGCCACCCCGGGCCCACCAGGCCGGACGGGCCGGTGGCTGTGCGGCATTCAACGCAGGAACCGTCCGGGCAGCGCACTTCTGCACAGTCGCCGATCGCGAACATGTGGGGCTCGTGATAGGTCCGGAGGTGGTGGTCCACCAGGATGCCTGCGCCGGTAGGAAGTCCACAGCCCTCGGCAAGTTCGATCCGGGGGCGGACACCACACGACAAGACCAGCAGATCGCCGTCGATCGCTGAGCCGTCATCCAGCAGCAGCGCTGAGAAGCTGCCGTCAGGGCCGGACGTTTCGATGCCGGTGGAACGGGCATTGCCGGCCATCCGGACGCCACCCGCCCGCAGGCTGTTGGTAAGGACGGAGCCACTGCCGCGGTCAATACTACGGCCCAGGGGGAAGGGTCCGTTGTGGACCACCGTGGTTTGGGCGCCCTCTTCAGAGGCCGCCAGCGCGGTTTCCAAACCCAGAACCCCGCCGCCCAGGACCACCACGCGTTTGCCATCGGCAACCGCGGCGCGAAGCACGGCAGCATCCTGCAGATCGCGCAAAGCTGTGACTCCGGCCGGAAGGACGGGCTTGGCCGGATCGGGGTTGAGCCCGGTGAGGTTGGGAATGACCGGACGCGAGCCAGTGGCAAATACCAGGCGGTCGTAGTGTTCAGAGGTGCCATCGGAGAGGACTACCTGCTGGCGGGCGCGGTCGATCCTTTTGACCTTGGTGCCCAGGCGGACGTCAACGCCGTCGGACTCCAACTCGGACGCATCGGCCATCGCCAACGCCCCGGCCGTGGTGCGCCCCACGCCGAGCTCAGCAAGCATGACCCTGTTGTACGCAGCCTCTGTCTCTTGACCCACCACCAGCAGTTGTACCAGCCCCGTGCGGACGGCGGGGAGCAGTTCGTCAATAAGCCGTGCTGCCACTGGTCCGAATCCAACTACAACAATGCGCTCGCTCATGATGCCTCCTTGACGTGCAGTGGCAGCCGCGTCCCGGCAGGAACTGCGTACGAGTCCAATTCCTGGGTGGAGACTGCCCGCCGGACCCATACCCGGCTGGTCTTGAATTCCGGCATGCCGGAGATGGGATCTGTGGCCGCTTCGGTGAGGCGGTTGGCGTTTTCCTGGCCGGGGAAGTGGAACGGCAGGAAGACAGTGTCGGGTCGGACGGTGGCGCTGAGTTCAGCGCGGCACAGCACTTCGCCGCGCTCATTCGTGACGGTGGCGTAGTCGCCATCGGCGATGCCGCGGGCAGCTGCTGTGCCTGGGTGGATGAGGAGCCGGGCCTGTGGCTGTGATGCCATCAGCTCGCTCACGCGACGGGTCTGGGCGCCGGACTGGTAATGCTCCAGGAGCCGGCCGGTAGCCAGGGCCAGCGAATCATCCGCAAACGAACGGACGGCCCGCTTGGAGGGGGTCACCGGAACCATGACGGCCCGGCCATCGGCGTGGGCAAATCCGTCGGCGAAAAGCCGCGGAGTCCCGGTGCTTCCCACAGGATAGGGCCAGTAGGCAGCTTCGCCCCGGTCCAGCATGGCGTAGTCGATGCCCGAGTAATCGGCCAAACCACCTGCGGATGCCAGTCGCAGCTCTTCAAAGACGGTCTCGGGATCGTCGCTGAACGTTGAAGGGGCCTCAAGAAGTTCAGCCAGCCGCGCCATGAGCCACAACTCGCTGCGAACACCCGGGGGAGGAGTCAGTGCCCGGCGACGTCGGATCACGCGGCCTTCGAGGTTGGTCAGCGTGCCCTCTTCCTCGGCCCACTGCGTCACAGGCAAAACTAAATCCGCTTCAGCAGCTGTCTCTGACATGAAGAAGTCGCAGACCACCAGGAAGTCCATGCTTCGAAGTCCTCGGATCACTGCGTTCGTGTCCGGCGCCGAGACCACTATGTTGGCACCATGCACGAAAAGGCACCTGACGCCGTCGGGCTGTCCAAGAGACTTAAGAAGTTCGACGGCGGGCAAGCCGGGACCGGGGATGAGCGACTCGTCGACGCCCCACACGCCGGCCACGTGGGCGCGCGCAGCGGGATCGGTGATCTTGCGGTAGCCCGGGAGCTGGTCGGCCTTCTGTCCGTGTTCGCGGCCACCCTGGCCGTTGCCCTGACCGGTGAGCGTGCCGTATCCGCTTCGCGCAGAGCCGGGCAGGCCAAGGAGCAGGCTGAGGTTAATGGCCGCCGTGGCGGTATCCGTGCCGTCCACGTGCTGTTCCACACCGCGTCCGCTGAGAATGTAGCTGCCGCCGTCACGGGCTCCTTGCGCCAAACGGCGGGCGGTTTCACGGATCAGGGTGGCTGGGACGCCGGTGATGGACTGGACGCGTTCCGGCCAGAACGCCGAAAGGCTCCGCACCACGGCCGCGTAGCCGCTGGTGTTGGCCTCGATGTACGCCGCGTCGGCCAGGCCTTCGTGAACCACCACGTGGCTGATGCCCAAGATGAGAGCCAAATCGGTACCTGGCGTCGGCTGCAAGTGGAGACCGCCGCCGTCGGACGTGAACGCAGCAGTAGCCGAGCGGCGGGGATCCACCACGATCAGGCCACCGGCGTCCCGTGCGCCCTGCAGGTGCTGGACGAACGGAGGCATGGTCTCGGCAACGTTGGAACCGAGCATGAGGATCACGGACGCGGTGTCGAGGTCCGTGACAGGGAAGGGCAGTCCGCGGTCCACACCGAAGGCGCGGTTGCCTGCCGCAGCAGCGGAGGACATGCAGAACCGGCCGTTGTAATCGATCCGTGAGGTACGCAGTGCCAGCCGGGCGAACTTGCCCAGCAGGTAGGCCTTCTCGTTGGTGAGGCCGCCGCCGCCGAAGACTCCTACGGCGTCATTCCCATACCGCTGCTGGGTGTCCTTCACAGCTGCGGTGATGAGCATGAGGGCCTGGTCCCAGGAGATCGGCTGGTGGATGCCGTCCGATCCTTTGAGCATGGGTTCGGTGACGCGCCCGTTGTGACGCAACAACGACGCCGATGTCCAGCCTTTGCGGCACAGCCCGCCCCGGTTGGTGGGGAAGTCGCGCCCGGATACTTCCAGGGGAGCGGCCGGGGCTGCCTCCGGTGTGTCCGCTGCCGCTGCTCCCGGCACTGCCGAAGCAGCCGGGGTCAGCGTCATGGCGCACTGGAGCGCGCAGTAGGGGCAGTGGGTATCGGCGCCGTTGGGCATCTAGATGTGTCCGATCGTGTTGCGCTTCTGGGCAGGGTGGATATAGAAGACCCAGCAGACGATGAGCATCAGGACATAGGCTCCAACGAATCCGTAGAACGCCGGGGTGTAGGAGCCGCTGGCCGAGTTGGAGGCATTCAGCACCTGGGGGATCACGAAGCCACCGTAGGCGCCGATCGCGGAGATCAGGCCCAGCGAGGACGAGGCGAGCCGCGCCGTGGTGGTGCTCGGGGCTCCTGCGCGGGCGGCCCGGCTGGACGTTGCGAAGATGACAGGGATCATGCGGTACGTGGCACCGTTTCCGAACCCGCTGGCCAGGAAGAGCAGCAGGAACAAGGTGAGGAAGAGCCAGAAGTTCTTCAGCGGCAGCGTCCAGATCATGGTCAAGGTGATCACAGCCATGGAGGCGAACGAGGCAATGGTCATCCGGGCGCCACCCATGCGGTCAGCCATGCGGCCACCGTAGGGACGGGCCAGGGAGCCAACCAGCGGGCCCAGGAAGGCAAGTGAGAGTGCCACAGCACCGACATGGATGGAGGAGAAGTCCGGGAAGTAGTCTTTGATCAGCTTGGGGAAGACGCCCGCGAAGCCGATGAAGGAACCGAACGTTCCGATATACAGGAACGCCATGATCCACAGGTGCGGCTCCTTGAGGGCGGCAAGCGAACCGGCTACGTCACCCTTGGCGCTGGTGAGGTTGTTCATGTACTTGTAAGCGCCGAAGGCGGCGATGATGATCAGCGGAATCCAAATGATGCCTGCCATCGGCAGGTTGACGGTTCCGGCGGCCAGGAGAGTGATGGCGATCGGGACAACAAGCTGGGCGACGGCGGCACCCAGGTTTCCGCCGGCGGCGTTCAGTCCCAGGGCCCAACCCTTTTCGCGGGCGGGGTAGAAGAAGGTGATGTTGGCCATCGAGCTGGCGAAGTTGCCGCCGCCAAAGCCGGCGAGGCCAGCCATGAGGAGCATGACGCCGAAGGGCGTTTCCGGGTTTGAGACGCAGATAGCCAGGCCTGTGGTGGGGATCAGCAGGAGCAGCGCCGAGACGATGGTCCAGTTCCGGCCACCGAACTTGGGAACCATGAAGGTGTAGGGAATGCGGAGCGTGGCGCCTACCAGGCTGGGGATGGAGATGAGCCAGAAAATCTGGTTGGTATCAAAGGCAAAACCGGCCGCGGGGAGCTGGACCACCACGATGGACCAGAGCTGCCAGACGACGAAACCGAGGAATTCGGCGAAGATGGACCAGTAGAGATTGCGCTTGGCGATGGACCGGCCTTCGGCTTCCCACTGGCCCTTGTCCTCGGCATCCCAGTTGGCAATCCAGCGGCCGGGGCGGTGTTCAAGAGCGGGGGCTGCGGTGGCAGTGGACTGGGCGGGAGCCAGTGCATCTACGGTGCGGTCAACAGTCACGGAGTGCCTCCTTGGTGGGGGACGTTGTTATTCCAAGGTAGGTTTTGCGCATTTCGTGGACGGGCGCCGTTTGTAAACGTGCTGTGACATTTCCCTATCGGCGGGGTCACCGGCGCGTGAGGCGCTGGTGAGGTAATGTGGCGCGGACCACAGAGTGGGATTTTCCTGTATGTCCGCATGTTGGACTTAGTTGTCCAGTCAATGGACGGCGGGAACTATTATTGAACTCTCGAATATTCCTTGCCGGGAGCCTCTCGGGGCTTCGGCCGGCGTGAAAGAAAGCTGCAAATACATGTCTTCCACCGCACCATCCAAGGAAGGCGAGTCCACTAAGCCAGTGAACTCGCGGGGCAAGGTGATCTTCGCGAGCCTGATCGGCACGACGATCGAGTTCTACGACTTCTACGCCTATGCCACCGCGTCGGTACTCGTCTTCCCGAAACTCTTCTTCCCGGACGCCACAGACATCAACGCGTTGCTCAGTGCGTTCGCCATTTTTGGCGTTGCCTTCTTCGCGCGGCCTGTCGGTGCCGTGGTCTTCGGCCACTTTGGTGACAAGATCGGCCGCAAGGGCACCCTGGTGGCGTCGTTGCTGACCATGGGTATTGCCACGTTCCTCATTGGTCTTCTGCCCACGGCCTCCATGCCGGGTTGGGCCATCCTTGCCCCGATCATGCTGGTCATCCTGCGGTTCTTCCAAGGCCTGGCTTTGGGCGGCGAATGGTCCGGCGCGGCTTTGCTGGCCACGGAGAACGCTCCCGAGGGAAAGCGTGCCATCTACGGAACGTTCCCGCAGCTTGGTGCTCCCATCGGATTCATCATCGCCAACGTCATCTTCATCTGGATGAACGTATCCTTGAGCGCCGAAGAATTCCTGGCCTGGGGCTGGAGGGTTCCGTTCCTCCTCAGCGCCGTCCTGGTGATCGTGGGCCTCTATGTTCGTTTGAAGCTGGTGGAAAGCGCGTCCTTCACCAAGGTCATCGAACAGGACAAGGTGCAGAAGCTGCCCCTCGCAGCCACCCTCAAGAGCCACTGGCGTCCGGTGGTGGCCGGTACGTTCATCATGTTTGCCACCTACGTGCTCTTCTACATCATGACCACGTTCACGCTGTCCTACGGCACCAAGCCCACCCTGGCCGGTGCACAGGCAGCGGCTGAAAAAGCCGGCAAGCCCATGACGGCCGACCAGATTGCCGCTTTCGTTCCCGGCCTGGGAATCACCCGGTCCGACTTCCTCTGGATGCTGATCATCGGCGTCGTCTTCTTCGGCATCTTCACCGTGGTCTCCGGGCCGCTCGCTGAGAAGTGGGGCCGGCGAAAGTTCCTGCTGGGCGTCACCGCCGGTATCTTCGTGTTCGGTGCCCTCTGGTTCACCATGTTCGGTCCCGGCCAGGCAGCGGCCATGGTTGGCCTCATTGTGGGCTTCACACTCATGGGCCTGACCTTCGGGCCCATGGCGGCCATCCTTCCTGAGTTGTTCCCGGCCAACGTCCGGTACACCGGATCAGCCGTGGCCTACAACCTGTCCTCCATGATTGGTGCCGCTCCGGCCTCGTTCGTAGCCATTGCGCTCTGGTCTGCAGCGAACGGCAGCACCTGGCTGGTGGGCGTCTACATGGCCGCCGCCGCAGTGGTGACCTTCATCGCGCTCTGGCTGACGCGCGAGACCAAGGACATGGACTACGAGAACAACGTGTCCTAAGCAGGCTCTTCGCGGTTGATGGTGAAACAGGTTCCGTGTCTTGAAATCTGAAGGGCTCGTAGCCCTGCTGTGATGGATGTTCTCTACGCATTCATCAAGAGTCAGGAGCTACGAGCCTTGAACGAGCCTACTTCGCCGCGCCCCGATGCTGCCACCGCCATTTTCAACCTGCCCGACTACCGGGTCACCGGCACCGAGGTCCTCGCCTTCGGGCAGCGACGGATCCGCGTCGTGGCCACCGCCGAGGCCGGCTGCCCGTCCTGCGGCGTGATCAGCACCCGCGTGCATTCACGCCGGTCACAACGCCTGCGTGACATCCCTGTCGCCGGCCCGGTCGAAGTGGTCTGGGCCAAGCGGAGGTTCTTCTGCGATGAGTACCTGTGCCCCCGCCGGACATTCACCGAGGAGACAGCCGAGGTACCGCGCCGGGCACGGTCCACCCGCCGGCTCCGTGAGGCCCTGGTGGCCGCCGTGATCGGTTCCGGGAGGGCCGCCGCCGAGGCTGCCTCTTCATTCGGTGTCTCGTGGTGGCTTGTCCAGCGGGCACTGGATTCCGCGGCGCTGACGCTGCCCGATGTCGATGCCCTGGCACCGCGGATGCTCGGCATCGATGAACACCGCTACCGGTCCGTGCGGTTCTTCCGCGACCCTGCCACGAAGGCCTGGAAACGCTACGAACCCTGGATGACCACCATCGTCGATCTCGACACCGGACAAGTCCTCGGGATCGTTGACGGCCGCGACAGCGAGGGGGTAGGAGACTGGCTGTTCGCCCGCCCGCTTCAGTGGCGGCTGGGCGTGCAGGTCGTTGCCATCGACCCCTCGGCGGCGTTCCGCAAGGCCCTGCGGATGTGGCTTCCACGCACCGCTGTCTCAGTCGACGCGTTCCACCTGGTCAAGCTCGGCAACGACATGCTCACCGAAGTCCGGCAACGACTCACCCAGCAGACCCATGGTCGGCGGGGGCGCTCCATCGATCCGGTCTGGGCCAACCGGCGACTGCTCCTGCGCGCCGGGGACACGCTCTCGGATCGGGCCCGGGACAGGCTCAGCAACGTGTTCGCGACCGACGATGTCACCGGGAAGCTGCAGGCCGCGTGGCTGGTCAAGGAACAGCTCCGGGCCCTGCTGACTACCGGCTCTCTTGCCGACGCTGCCGCCGCGAAGGACCGGCTGCAGGTCCTGGTCGAGCGAGCCGCGCAGCCGGAGACGAACCGGCTGTGGCGCACAATCTGCCGGTGGTGGAAAGAGATCGAAGTCCTCATTGTCACCGGTGCGACAACCGCGAAAGTGGAAGCCAACAACACCGCGATAAAACACATAAAGAGGACGGGTCGGGGATTCACCAACGCACGCAACTACAAAACCCGTATCCTGTTGCGCAGTGCCGCCAGAACAGCGGCATGAACATCCCTCACGGCAGAACGTTCACCACGAACCGTGAAGAGCCCCTAAGCAGCCCAATAACGACGGCGGCTCCGCACCATTGGTGCGGAGCCGCCGTCGTTAAGGGGTACTTGGCGTTAGTCCTCGATGGTGGCGATAACTGCGCCGGCGGCAACAGTCTCGCCGGCCGTGGCAGCGAGGCCACGTACGGTACCGGCCTTGTGGGCGGTGAGGGGCTGTTCCATCTTCATGGCTTCGAGAACCACGATCAGGTCGCCTTCAGCCACCACGTCGCCTTCAGCAGCTGCCACCTTGACGATGGTGCCCTGCATCGGTGAGGTCAGGGCGTTGCCACCGGCTGCAGCAGCCGCAGCGCCAGCTGAACGGGAGCGCTTCTTGGACTTGCCGGACTTGGTGCCCGGGCCGCTGGAAACTGCTGCGACACCGCCACCCAGGCCGGAGGGAAGGACCACCTCAAGGCGCTTGCCGCCCACCTCGACGACGACGCGCTGGCGCTCACCGGCGTCGGCAGTGTCTGTGCCGGCAGTGCTGGCAGACCACGCCGGGATGCTGTTGACGAACTCGGTTTCGATCCAGCGTGTGTGGACCTTGAACGGGCCCTCCGCCGGGGCGAAAGCGGGATCGGTGACCACTGCGAGGTCGAAGGGGATGACGGTGGGGATGCCCTCAACCACCATTTCCTCCAACGCCCGGCGTGAACGCTGGAGCGCTTGTTCGCGGGTGGCGCCGGTGATGATCAGCTTGGAGAGCATGGAGTCGAAGTTGCCGCTGATCACGTCGCCCTGCTCAACGCCGGAATCGATCCGGACGCCGGGGCCGGTGGGGTTCTTCAGGGTGGTGATGGTGCCGGGGGCAGGCATGAAGTTGCGGCCCGGGTCCTCGCCGGTGATGCGGAACTCGAAGGAGTGGCCGCGGACCTCAGGGTCCTCATAGCCGAGGGCTTCGCCGCGGGCAATGCGGAACTGCTCGCGGACCAGGTCGATTCCCGTGACTTCCTCGGACACGCAGTGCTCCACCTGGAGGCGGGTGTTGACTTCGAGGAAGGAAATGGTGCCGTCCTGGCCCACCAGGAATTCACACGTTCCGGCGCCAAGGTAGTTGGCTTCCTTGAGGATGGCCTTGGAGGATTCGTAGAGTCGCTTGTTCTGCTCTTCGGTCAAGTACGGAGCGGGGGCTTCCTCGACGAGCTTCTGGTTACGGCGCTGCAGTGAGCAGTCGCGGGTGGAGACCACCACGACGTTGCCAAATGCGTCGGCCAGGCATTGGGTCTCGACGTGCCGCGGAGCATCGAGGAAGCGCTCGATGAAGCACTCGCCGCGGCCGAAAGCTGCAATGGCCTCCCGGACGGCCGATTCGTAGAGCTCGGGAATCTCGTCCATGGTGCGGGCGACCTTGATGCCGCGTCCGCCGCCGCCGAAGGCAGCTTTGATGGCGACCGGGAGGCCGAACTCTTCGGCAAACTTCAGGATTTCGTCGGCCGATTCCACCGGGTCAGCCGTGCCCGGGACCAGCGGAGCGCCCACCTTTTCGGCGATGTGGCGGGCCTGGACTTTGTCGCCGAGGGCCGAAATGGCCTCGGGGGAGGGTCCGATCCAGGTGATGCCGGCGTCGATGACTTTGGCAGCGAAATCGGCGTTCTCCGCCAGGAACCCGTATCCGGGATGGATCGCGTCCGCGCCGGACTGCTTGGCGACGTCGATGATCTTGTCCATCACCAAGTACGACTCAGCAGCCGTGTTGCCGCCCAAAGCATAGGCTTCGTCGGCCAGTCGGACATGGAGTGCGTCACGGTCAGGGTCGGCGTAGACCGCTACGGAGGCAATGCCTTCGTCCCGGGCGGCTCGAATGATGCGGACCGCGATTTCGCCGCGGTTGGCAATCAAGACCTTGGTAAGAGGGCTGGAAATGGGCTGCGCCGGGTTAGCTGACAAGTTGTTGACTCCTTCTGTCCTTGAGGAGCCTAGCGCGATTGTGAGGGTTCCGCCCATATTGATGGGGGATTCCGTGTGTGAGGCGATGTTCCTTTGTAGGGTTACTACAAATGTGTTCTACTGCTCATCGTTGTCCCACAGCTCGGTGATTCCCACGTTCGCGTGGACCAGCAAGTCCCGCAGCGTGGAGATGGAAAGCCCGACGACGGCGTGCGGGTCGCCGTTGACCTTGCGGATGAAGGCCCCACCCAGGCCGTCTATGGTGAAGGACCCGGCGCAGTGAAGGGGCTCTCCGGTGGCGATGTAGGCGTCGATTTCCCGTGGGCTCATCTGGGCAAAGTGGACCTCGGCGCTGGATACTCCGCCGACGGTAGCGCCGGTGCCTTCCGGGGCCTCATCGTCCTCGGCGTCAGCGGCAGTGTCCCGGCAGTCCACCAGCCAGTGACCGGTGTGCAGCACACCTTGCGAGCCACTCATACGCAACATCCGTTCCCGCGCGACCTCCGCGGTGTACGGCTTGCCGTGGGACTCGCCGTCGAATTCGAATACTGAATCGCAACCGATGACCAGCGCGCCTTCGGCTTCGGGGAGGGCGGCAACTGCCTCGGCCTTGGCCCGTGCCAGCAGGAGCGCGGTGTCGTGCGCGTCAGTCACTCCGTACTTAGCCTGAACAGCGTCCTCGTCAACGTCCGACACCAGGACGTCGTGCTGGATCCCGGCTTCCGTGAGCAGCTTGGTGCGGGCGGGGGACTGGGAGGCGAGAATCAATCGGGTCACGCCACCCAGCCTAATACGAACCCTCTCTCACTTCCCGCGTGCTTCCCGCCGACCCTCTCGCACATCCCACGTGCTTAAACCGAACGCTCACTCACTTGCCTCCAGCAAGTGAGTGAGCGTTCGTGAATATCGACTGCTATGTGAGAGACCGTTTAGTGGACGAGTTCTCCGGCGTCGGCCTTCCTGCGGTCGCTGCGCTCCAGCTTGGCGCCTTCAACATCGACGTCCGGAAGAACACGTTCCAGCCACTTGGGCAGCCACCAGGCCTTCTCGCCCAGAAGATACATCACAGCGGGAACGATGGTCATGCGGACGACGAAGGCATCAATCAGCACACCGAAGGCCATGGCGAAGCCCAGCGGCCGGACCATCGTGAGGTGGCTGAAGATGAAGCCGGAGAACACACTGACCATGATGATCGCGGCGGCAGTGACCACGGCGGAGGCATGGCTGAAACCGGAGCGGACCGCGTGTTTGGCGGACTCGCCGTGCATAAACGACTCCCGCATACCCGACGTGATAAACACTTGGTAGTCCATGGCGAGTCCGAACAGCACCCCGATCAGGATGATGGGCAGGAAGCTCAGGACGGCGCCCGGGTTGGCGACGTCGAAGATCCCTCCGAGCCAGCCCCACTGGTAGACGGCAACTACGGCACCGAAGGCAGCGGCCAGCGAGAGCAGGAATCCGCCCGTGGCCAGCAACGGCACAACGATCGAGCGGAACACCAGCAGCAGCAAGAGCAAGGACAGCCCGACGACGATCGCCAAGTACGGCGGCAACGCGGCTCCGAGCTTGTTGGAAACGTCAATGTTGCCCGCGGTTTGTCCGGTCAGGCCGATTTTCACGTCAAGGTCGTCGCTGATCACTGCACCCTTGGCGCGGAGATCAGACACCACCTGCACGGTGCCCGCACTGGCCGGGCCTTCCTTGGGAATGACTTGGAAGACTGCGGTACGGCGGTCTTCGCTCAGCGCGATCGGTACAGCCGCGATGACGTTTCCTACACTGCGAAGTTCGTCCGCGACATCGAACTGCTTGTTCTTGGCGTCGTTTTCGCTGAGGCCTTCAGGGAATTCGCCGACGACGACGATCGGGCCGGTGACGCCTTCGCCGAAGCTGCTGCGGGTGAGGTCATAGGCCTTGAAGGCCTGCGAATCGACCGGCTCGGAGCCGCCGTCGGGAAGTGCCAACCGAAGCTGGGAAGCCGGCAACGCAACGGCTCCGAGAAGGACGACGCTGAGGACTAATGCAACCCACGGGTGACGCGTCACCATGCCGCCCCAGCCCCCGCTGCTTCGCTTCTCTTCGAGTTCGCGATCGGCAGCTTCGTGGCCGGGCTCGGCGTTGTGCTTGGCAGCCTTCGCCCAAGCGCGCTTGGAGATCAGCCTGCGGCCGATCAACCCCAGGACGGCAGGCGTCAGGGTCAAAGCGACGACGACGGCGACCGCGACTGTTGCTGCGGCGGCAACACCCATCACTGCGAGGAAAGGCAGGCCCGGAACCACGAGGGCTGCCAAGGCGATGATGACGGTGAGACCGGCGAACAACACAGCGTTACCTGAAGTACCCGTAGCCAAGGCAGCGGATTCCTCCGCGTCCATGCCGGCCAGAAGCTGGGTGCGGTGTCGGTTGACGATGAACAGGGAGTAGTCAATACCAACCGCGAGGCCGAGCATCAGGGCAAGCATCGGGGAGATGGAGCTCATGTCGATGACGCTGGTCAGTGCGAACGTTCCGCCGACACCTACAGCTACGCCGATCAGGGCCATCAGGAGAGGAAGCCCGGCCGCGATGAGTGTGCCGAGCATGAGGATCAGCACCAAGGCCGCGACTGCGACGCCCACGATTTCAGCAATACCGAAGATCTCCGAGACATCTTCGGTGATTTCCTTGCTGGCGTAGGCCGTGACGCCAGCGGAAGAAACTCCGTGGACGATCTCCTGAACCTCTTCGCGGACGGCGGGGTCAACGGCGTTGATGGAGGTCTTGAACTGGACCTGGGCTACCGCTGCTTTGTTGTCGCTGGACACAAAACGGAGGCCTTCGGAGGCTTCGAGCTGTCGCTTGCCCAGAGCCAATGTGGCGGCGCCGTCGGCAGCTTCCTTGGCTCCGGCGTCGAGCTTTTCCTTGTTGGCAGCAAGTTCTGCGCGCTGCGGCGCCAACTGGGCTTCAATCTGGGCGGGTGTGAGGCCAGAGGCAGCGAGTTGCTGCTCCACCCCGGCGAGTTGCGCCTCGCCGGCCTCCAGCTGCGCGCGGGAAGTATCAAGCTGTGCCTTGCCCTCGGCGGCCTTGGCTTCACCGGCCGCGAGCTCAGCCGCGGAGTTATCCAACTGCTCCTGCGTGGTGAACGGGTTCACCGTCCCCTGCACGTCAGGCATGGCTTCGAGCTTGGTGAGCGCAGCCGCGACCGCGTCCTTTTTGGCTTGGTCGAAGCCGGCATCTCCGGCGTCGAACACCACGCTGGCGGAGCCGCCCGAAGAATCAGGGAGCGCTTCCTTGAGTTTGTCGGCCATCTGCTGGGTTTCGGTGCCCGGGATGGTGAAGTTGTTGGACATGGTGCCGTGGAAGGCTGCGGCCGAGCCGCCCACCGCCACCATGACGGCCAGCCAGATGGAGATGACCAGCCAGCGGCGCCGATACGAAAACTTGCCGAGACGGTAGAGGAACGAGGCCATGTCAGAACCGATCTGTGGTGGTTGGAACGGAGGGGGAGGCTGCTGAGACTTGGACGGACGCGTCCGACGGCGGCGCGAAGCCGGCGCCCAGGAGGCCCATCGCATCGATGAGGTGCTGGCGAAGTACCGCGAGGGATTCCGCCGAGAGATCAGGGCCGCGATCGGCGAACCAGACGGTCATTGCGGCCTTGCCGCAGGAGATCACTGAGCCCGCCAAGGCATGGAGGTAGAGCTCACTGATGCCGGCGCCGAGTCTGCTGCGGGCGGCTTCAATGATCTGCTCGGTGCAGTGCTCCCAGGCTTCAAGCTCGGAGCGGGCCAGTTGCCGGTTGTCGTGGGTCAGGCTGAAGAGTTCGGCCATGGGTGCCACGGACATGGGATCGGCCAGCGCCATGAGGGCTGCCTGGGCGGATTCGAGAATTGACTCGTCCGCCGGGCGTAGCCGGAACTGCTCCAAGGCGTGGTCCATGAAGCCGTCGGCAACGGATGCCAAGGCGGCTTCGAGGCTGGGGAAGTAGTTGAAGAAGGTTCGTCGTGAGACGCCGGCGCTGGCTGCGATGTCTTCCACGGTGAAATTGCCGGACCCTTTGCTACGCAAAAGGCCCAAGGCTGCGGAAGCGATGGAACTGCGGGTGGCCGCCTTGTTGAGTTCGCGCCTGGAGGGGGCGCTGGGCTCGGAAGGAGACGATTCCGCAGCGGCTTCCTGGCTACTGGTTTGAGTCACATACTTACACTAAGTGCAAGTTTGCACTCTGCGCAATGTGAGCGTGCCCGTGTCCCTGATACTCAAAGTCCCGCCCTCGTTCGCTCAGCCCACCGTTGAGCGGCGAGGGAACGAAGGAGGGCGGGACCTATGGCTGATCCGACTAGAACTGGTGAGACTGGGCCGGGGGAGTTGGTGGGGTAAATTGCTGCGGCTGGGCGGGCTGCTGGGGCTGGGTGAACTGCTGCTGTGCTGACTGCTGCGGCTGTGCCGGCTGAGCGGGCTGTTGGGCGGCCGACTTGGTCAGGTAGATCGACTGTCCTGTAGCTCCCGGTTCGCCTTCACCCAGCGGGAGTACGTAGACAGCCGTCCCGTACGCACAGACTTCGGTCCAGTTGGTACCCATTTCAGAGGTGTCGAACCGCATGGCGACGATGGCATTGGCGCCACGTTGCTGCGCTTCGTTGACCATGCGTGCCATAACTTCCTGGCGGCTTTCATAGAGTGCCTTGGTCATTTCGGGCAGTTCGCCGCCGCCGAGGGAGCGGAAGCCCGCCAGCATTTGCGAGCCGATGTCCCGTGAGCGGACGGTGAGGCCCATGACTTCGCCGAAGACGGCGTCGATCCGGTGGCCCGGGATTTCATTGGAAGTGACGATCAACATGGTCCGAGCCTATCCAGAGTTGGCCCCTTTAACGGGGAAATCCCCCGGAGAGAACTCCCCGGGGGATTTGCGCTCTTCCAAAGAGGCTGAGACTACGCCTTGGTGTCGGCCAGTTCGCGCTCGTTGCTTTCGGCTGCTGCCCTGTCGGCGGCGTACTCGTCGGCGAAAGCTGCACCGTTGCGGGGTGCGTTGTACAGCGACTCATCCAAGATGCCCTGACGCTTGGCCACGATGGCCGGGACCAGTGCCTGGCCAGCCACGTTGACGGCGGTGCGGCCCATGTCCAGGATGGGATCGATAGCCAGCAGGAGGCCGACGCCGGCCAGCGGCAGTCCCAGTGTGGACAGGGTCAGCGTGAGCATGACGACGGCGCCGGTGGTACCTGCCGTAGCGGCGGAACCGAGGACGGAGACCAGAACGATCAGCAGGTACTGGCTGAAGTCAAGGTTGATGCCGAAGAACTGTGCCACGAAGATGGCTGCGATCGCCGGGTAGATTGCTGCGCAGCCGTCCATCTTGGTGGTGGCGCCGAGGGGCACGGCGAAGGATGCGTAGCCGGAGGGGACGCCCAGGTTCCGCTCAGTGACGCGCTGCGTCAGCGGCAGCGTGCCAATGGACGAGCGGGAAACGAACGCCAGCTGCACGGCCGGCCACACTCCGGAGAAGTACTGCTTGATGGAGAGCCCGTGAATGCGCACCAGGATGGGGTAGACAACGAAGAGCACCAGGGCCAGGCCGATGTAGATGGCCGCAGTGAACTTGCCCAAAGAACCGATAGTGTCCCAGCCGTAGATGGCCACAGCGTTACCGATCAGTCCTACTGTGCCCAGCGGAGCGAGGCGGATGATCCACCACAGGACCTTTTGGATGACAGCCAGCGCTGAAGCGTTGAACGTCAGGAAGGCCTCGGCCTGCTTGCCAACCTTGAGGGCAGCAACACCGATCGCGATCGCAATGACCAGGATCTGCAGCACGTTGAAGTTGACGGCAGTGCTGACGGTGGTGGCAGCGTTGGCGCTCTCGGTCACAGTGGAGCTGGCGCCGAGTCCCAGGAAGTTCTTCGGGAAGAGGCCGATCAGGAAGGCCCACCAGTCACCGGTCTTGCCAGCGTACTTGGCTTCTTCTGTAATGCCGGTAGCTGCGCCCGGCTGCAGGAGTACGCCCAGGCCGATGCCGATCAGAACCGATACCAGCGAGGTGATCGCGAACCAGAGCAGTGTGTTCCATGCCAATCGGGCTGCGTTGGACACCTGGCGCAGGTTGGCGATGGAGCTCACCACAGCGGTGAAAATCAAAGGTACGACGGCGGTCTGCAGCAAGGAGACGTAGCTGGAGCCGATCGTCTGGAGAGTAGCCCCCATGGCATTGGGGGCGGTCTTGGTGCTGCCCGTGTACTTGGCGATGAGGCCAAGGATGAGGCCCACAATGAGGGCTGCGATGATCTGGACGCCGAAGGAACCGGCCCACTTGGGGAGCCGGAAGCCGCTCTTGCCAGCTGCTGGGGAAGTGTTGGTTGAGGTGCTCACCGGAACACGTTAGGTGCAGTGCCAATAACATAGCGAACGGACGTTGAGAAATGTTACGTGCACAAAAGTTATTCCCGCGGTTTTGTGACGTTGATCGCAGTCGAGGGCGTTCGGGCCGGATTGCAAGGCCGTGGATCCCGTCTTTGCGGTCATGGTCGCTAAAAGGGGACTCGCATGGTGGCGACTGTTGCAGCGGAGCGCGGAACGTCCGTTGGCGTTACCCCCGTGCGGTTTGTCTGTTTGTTGGATTTATTCGGTGGTGTTGGTAGTTTGTGGGTGTTTGGTTGCCTGGGTTTTTTGGCTTGGGTGTTGCGATTGTTCTTATTGGGAGGAAAGTTCTATGTCGCGTGTGTTGTCTACTGAGCAAGCCAAGGCTGCTATTGGTCAGGTGCAGTCGATTATTACTGGTGGGTTTACGGATCAGATTTCGGCGTTGGATGCGCAGGGTCGTGTGTTGTCGGATCCGAATGTGTGGGATGGGCCGTTGGCTGCTGAGTTCCGTGGTTCGACGTGGCCGGAGACGAAGGCTGCGTTGGATAAGGCCAAGGAAGAGCTGGAGCAGTTGCGCGGTCAGTTGCAGAAGATTTCGCAGGATATTTTCTCTGCTGGTGGCGGGGCCTGATTTTGTAGTGGGTTTGGTGTGAGGGCCGGGTGATCGTGCCGCGCTGATGCGTGGTGTGGTTGCCCGGCCGTTGCGCTGTGGTGGTTGTGCGCTCTGTTGTGGTGCGGGTTTTGAGGGTTTGTTGGTTTTGTTCGCGTTCTTGTTCTGTGGGGGGGCTGTGGTTGTGACCGAGTTCGTTGAGATGCCGTTGTTGCCGGATTCCGATGCTGGCCATGGTGGCCGGTTTGTGTATGGGGTTGCTGAGTCGGTGAAGGGTGCTTTTGAGTCCGCAGCGTCGCGGGTTTTGGAGCATTCGGGTTCGCGTGGGCCGTTGGTGACGGGGGCTGGGGAGGATTTCCGGGGGCATTTTTCGGAGGTGTTCGCGGCGAATGCGGCTACGGCGTCCCGGGACGCGGAGTCCCTGGCCGCGGCGTTGCGGACGGTGGCCGGGTATGTGGGGACCATGATTTCGGAGGCGCGGGAAGAAGATGACCGGCGGCGGCAGAACAATGAGTGGGTGCGGTGGCATAACAACCGGAACTGGCTTGGGCAGCAGGTGGTGTCACGGGAACCGCCGATTACGTCCGTGAACGCGTTCAGAAGGGAGGCCCCTGGACAGCCCAAGGACTGCTGGGTAGCGCAACTGGAGGTGCCTCCACGGGTCTCATCAGCGGGGCACTGAGTCCAGCAGCCGGCCACGTTACGGGCAAAGGCGCCCAGTTTCTCCTGAGTGCGAGCGTCAACACAGGCGCCGGGTTCGCGGGGGACATGCTCAAGAGTGTTGTGAATGGCGAAGCATTTGATCCGATCAAGTCTCTGGTTTCTTCTACTACGTCCGGAGTGTTCTCTACGGGTGTTTCTACTTCGCGGGGAAACTCATCGCAGGGTTACGCTGATCTCATTGGAACAAGCACCTCTTCGCCTATTCAGTATTTTACGAAGTCCAATATGACTACAGACTTAACTAATTCACTCATTGGACTCGGAACGAATGGAATGATCGATGAAGCATGGAAATAATGATGACTAAAGAGACTGCCGGGGACCGCGCCCTTCGTGAAAGAGCGATGCCCCACTGGTACCAATGGCTGAGCGTGACAATTCCCGGTCTTATAGCGATTTTAACCTGCGTAAATAGATTTGACGAGTTTGGCTTATCTGCTTGGCTAACAAACTTTATTGTCTTGTTTATATGTATTGCCGGCATGGGGTTTGTGACATATGTCAGTTCAAATTTTGCCTCCATAAATACTTTGGTTGGCACAATTGTCCTAGGCAGTCTAGCCATAGCGGCTCTGTCCAACATAATTCCGGTCATTGCGACATCGTACGGATCGCTATGGGCGGGCTGTGGTCTCGGCTTCATGATTGGGCTGACTCTAACTGCTGGTGAACAACGATAAGTCTGGGCCTCGGTGTGATTGGCAATGAAATCCAAGCAGCACAGCAAGCAGCGAAGCCGTCATGACTAAAGAGCGGCGGAATTCTTGGGAGGGCTCCCTGATCTTCAGTGGGGTGGTTTTAATGGCCACGCTCTCTGTGATGGTGTTTGTGCCGAATGACACAGTGTTTGCTGGAGGTCGGTTCGTTACTTGCCGGTCTGGCTGTTGGTTCTCTGTTTCTTCGGTTTGGCTTACCTCGGCAGTGGATGGGTTCCGTTGTTCTGGTTTTGTTCGTTGTGGTGTGGTTGGTCTTGGGTATGCCTGGTTTGGCGGGTTCCTTGCGGGAACGTTTGCAGGTTTGGCATGGGGGCGTGCTGCTGGGAGCCGCACAAGGGGCCCGGTGGCTCCTTGTGCGGTGGATAAGCGTGGTTTTGGTTCAGCGGCGGAGGCCCGGCGACTGGCGGATGAGGCCCTGCATTCCCTGGATGGGGCAAAGCGGGGGCGTTTGACGGTCGAGCACGGCTCAGCGCGCTTTGAAGTGGCTGGTGGTGTTAAAGCAGGAATGGTCTGTCACCACGCAGCGATACGGGACTTTATCGAGTTTGATTGAACCGCCCACTGCAGCATAAACCCGCCTGCCCTTGCCGCGGGGGACTCGCCTTAATCCCGGCCGTCTCCGAGAACCCATTGCCAAGACCGGGCATCCGGCAGTGTGCATCAAAGTGACGAAGGAGCAGCACACCGAGGATGTCCGGCCTCCGGCCGGAGCCACTCCAAAATAATCAGCCCAGCAGGGCCCTGCGCAGTACGTCCAAGCCCACTGACCCGATGTTCAACGCCTTGCTGTGGAACGACTTCAGGTCGAAGTCTTCGCGGGATTCAAGCTCGGCACGGATCTGCTCCCAGAGACGCTGGCCGACCTTGTACGACGGGGCTTGGCCCGGCCAGCCGAGGTAGCGGGTGAATTCGAACTGGAGCTGGCCTTCGCTGATGTCGAGGTTGGCCTTGAGGAAGTCGAAGCCCTTCCCGGGGGTCCAGGTTCCGGTGCCCCAACGCTCGGGGACGGGCAGTTCCAAGTGGACGCCGATGTCGAAGACCACGCGGGCCGCGCGCATGCGCTGGCCATCGAGCATTCCCATGTGGTCGCCCGGGTCCTTGAGGTAGCCCAGTTCCAGCATGAGCTGCTCGGCGTAAAGCGCCCAGCCCTCGCCGTGGCCGGACACCCAGCAGACGTTGCGCCGCCAGTTGTTCAAGAGTTCCCGGCGGTACGTTGCCGTGGCGACTTGGAGGTGGTGGCCGGGCACGCCTTCGTGGAAAACGGTGGTGGTTTCGGACCACGTTGTGAAGGTGTCTTCGCCTGCCGGCACTGACCACCACATACGTCCGGGCCGGGAAAAGTCGTCGGAAGGGCCGGTGTAGTAGATGCCGCCTTCGTCGGTGGGGGCGATCATGCACTCAAGAGTTCTCATGACGTCCGGGATGTCGAAGTGGACGTCAGCAAGTTCGGACACTGCCCGGTCTGAGAGTTCCTGCATCCAGGCCTTGAGGGCGTCCGTGCCCTTGATCTGGCGTGCAGGATCGTTGTTGAGGATGCTCTTGGCTTCTTCGATCGATGCACCAGGTTTGATCTGGTTGGCGATCTTCTCCTGCTCGCCGATGAGCCTCTCAAGCTCCTGGACGCCCCAAGCGTAGGTCTCTTCCAGATCTACTTCGGCGCCAACGAATGAACGCGAGGCCAGCGCGTAACGTTCGCGCCCGACTGCGTCCTTCTCCGGTGCCAGGGGCAGGAGTTCGTCCCGAAGGTATCCACCCAAGGCGCTATACGCAGAACGCGCGGCCGCAGTCCCGGCGTCGAGCTTTGACTGAACCTCGGCGGGCAGTGGCGAGCCATCAAGCGCAGCGTTGGCGGCCATTTTGGCGAAAAAACCATCCTCAGCGGCGTAGCGGCCGGTCTGCTCGATGACGATCCGGACTTGGCGGGCGGCGGCTACTTTTCCGGCGTCAGCAGCGGAGCGAAGCGACTCGATATAGCCCTCAACAGCCCCGGGAACATTGGCCGCGCGGCCGGCAATGTGCTCCCAGTGTTCCACGGTGTCGGTGGGCATGAGGTCGAAGATGGCCCGGATGTCCTGGGCAGGAGAGGCAATGTTGTTGAGGTCGGCGAGGTCCCAGCCCGACTCGTGGATCTCCAGTTCCAGGCCGAGCCGCTCGCGCATGGCGTCCAGGGTGACGGCATCCACATCATCGGACGGCTCAAGGCCCGCCAAGGCATCCAAGGCCAACTTTGTGGCCTCCGCATGAGCCTCGGCACCGGCAGGGGAGTAGTCCTGGTATTCGGTTTCGTGTCCGGGCAAGCCCAGTGTGGTGGCGAAGCTGGGATTGAGTTCGATCAACTTTTCTGTGTACGCGTCAGCGACGGCATCGATGGCGGACTTCGGGCGTACAGGAGTGTTTGCAGTAGTCACCCACAGAGCCTAGCCGCGACACCGCTTACGTGAAAGGGTTGTTGAACTTTTCTACGTGAGCGAAAACTAGCCGCGGCTGCGCTTCCACGCGCCAGGACCGGGGGTGGGGTCCAGCCGCAACTGCTGACGACGCACCCAATGCCGGACGTTCGGCTTCGATTCAGCAGCTTCCTGCGTTGTCCCGAGTGAAACCACGACGGCGGCAATCGCCGCGAGCTCTTCGGCCGTCGGTTCGCCCTTGACCACCGAAAACAGCGGCGCAGCGGCTGCTTCAGCGGGTACCTGATCAGGCGCGGAATCAGCCCGGTGCTTCGGCGTGCTCACAGCGGGATGTTTCCGTGCTTCTTGGTGGGCAGGCTCGCGCGCTTGTCGCGGAGGGCCCGGAGGCCGCGGATGATCTGGAGGCGCGTGTCGGACGGAGCGATGACTGCGTCCACGTAGCCCAGTTGGGCCGCCTGGTAGGGGTTGAGGAGTTCTTCCTCGTAGCCCTGGATGATCTCGGCCCGCTTGGCCTCGACATCACCGCCGGCTTCGGCAACAGCAGCAAGATCGCGACGGTACAGGATATTCACGGCACCCTGGGCGCCCATGACGCCGATCTGGGCGGTGGGCCAGGCGAGGTTCAGGTCTGCGCCGAGCTTCTTGGAGCCCATCACGATGTACGCGCCACCGTAGGCCTTGCGGGTAATCACGGTGAGCTTGGGGACCGTTGCTTCGGCGTAGGCGTACAGGAGCTTCGCGCCACGGCGGATGATGCCTTGGAACTCCTGGTCCTTGCCAGGCAGGAAGCCGGGGACGTCCACCAGAGTGATGATGGGGATGTTGAACGCATCGCAGTGGCGGACAAAGCGGGCAGCCTTTTCCGAGGCGGAGATGTCCAGGGTTCCGGCAAACTGCATGGGCTGGTTGGCCACGATGCCCACGGTGTGTCCCTCAACGCGGCCGTAGCCGATCATCACGTTGGGGGCGTACAAGGACTGCATTTCAAGGAAGTGCGCGTCGTCCACGATCTGCTCAATGACCTTGCGCATGTCGTACGGCTGGTTGGCGGAATCGGGAATCAGCGCGTCCAGTGCGAGGTCGTCGTCGTTGAGTTCCAGTTCCTGGTCGTGCTCCACGACGGGGGCTTCGGACAGGTTGTTGGAGGGGAGGAAGTCCAGGAGTTCGCGGACGAATTCGATCGCGTCTGCTTCGTCCGAGGCAAGGTAGGTGGAGGTTCCGGTGGTGGCATTGTGCTGGCGGGCGCCACCCAGGGTTTCCATGTCCACGTCTTCGCCGGTGACAGTTTTGATGACGTCCGGGCCGGTGATGAACATGTGCGAGGTCTTGTCCACCATGACCACATAGTCGGTCAGGGCGGGGGAGTAGGCTGCGCCGCCGGCGCACGGGCCCATGATGAGGGAGATCTGCGGGACCACGCCGGAAGCGTGGACGTTGTTGCGGAAGATGTCAGCGAACATGGCCAGGGAAGCTACGCCTTCCTGGATACGCGCGCCGCCGCCGTCGTTGATTCCGACAACCGGGCAACCATTGCGGAGGGCGAATTCCTGGACTTTGACGATCTTCTCGCCGTTGACCTGGCTCAGGGAGCCGCCGTAGACGCTGAAGTCCTGGCTGTAGATCGCGATGAGGCGGCCATCAACGGTGCCGTATCCGGAGACCACGCCGTCGCCGAGGGGCTTCTTCTTCTCCATGCCGAAGGCAGTGGAGCGGTGGACTGCCAGGGCGTCGAACTCGACGAACGAGCCCGGATCAACCAAGAGGTCAATGCGTTCGCGGGCCGTGTTCTTGCCCCGTGCGTGCTGCTTCTCAATCGCTTCCGGGCCGGAAGGTTGCTCTGCACGGGCCTGGCGGTCGCGGAAGTCGGCAATCTTTCCCGCTGTCGTTGTCAGATCGTGGCTCATCAAGTGTCTCCGGCTCTGTAGCTGATTTTCGCTGGCGCAGTTCGGTGTTGGTCCCGAAGCTTAAGTAGCTTCCGTACAAAGAACAGGCCCCGCAGGCCAGTCTAGTGACGCCTTTGCCGCGAACCGCTGTAGAAACCCTACAATTTTCCGCGTCCAAGCCAAAGCCATCGCTATGTTACCCGTCAGTAACATAGTTGCGTTAGAGTGTCCCCATGACTTCAAGCAACGACGCTTCCCGCGCACTTGCGCCGGCGCAGACTCCCTACGTGGCCACCGGTTCGCTCAAGGGCCGGACCATCCTCATGTCCGGCGGCAGCCGGGGCATCGGCTTGGCCATAGCCGCCCGCGCAGCCCGCGATGGCGCCAACATTGTGCTCATGGCCAAGACCGGCGATCCCCATCCCAAGCTCGAGGGGACTGTCTTCACCGCCGCTGAACAACTGGTCGCGGCCGGTGGCCAAGCGCTGCCGCTGGTCGGGGACGTTCGCAATGACGACGACGTCGCCGCAGCGGTCGCCGCCGCCGTCGAGCGTTTCGGAGGGATCGACGTCGTGGTTAACAACGCCTCGGCGATCGACCTGTCCCGCACCGACGCCGTAGACATGAAGCGCTACGACCTCATGCAGGACATCAACGTCCGTGGAACGTTCCTGCTCTCCAAGCTGGCGCTTCCTGCGTTGAGGGAATCCAGCGACGCCCACATCCTCACACTGTCTCCGCCGCTGAACCTGGACCCCAAATGGGCCGGCATGCATCTGGCCTACACCATGGCCAAATACGGGATGAGCCTCACCACGCTGGGGCTGGCGGAAGAGTTGAAGGACGACGGCGTTTCGGTCAATTCGCTCTGGCCGTGCACCCTGATCGATACCGCCGCCATCCGGAACATGCCCGGCGGGCAGCAAATCGTCCAGGCCGCACGCGGCCCGGAAATCATGGCCGACGCCGCGCATGCCGTCCTGACGGGTGCGGGGGCAACGGGCAATTTCTTCACCGATGAAGAAGTCCTGCGCGCGGCTGGTGTGTCAGACTTTTCGCCGTACAGCCTGGGTGCGCCCGAAGACCGCCTGGTTCCGGACATTTTTCTCTAGGCGGATTCCCAGCCGCTTTCCTGCTCACGGGCCATCCCTGGACGCCGCAACTGGATAGGATTCAGCTATGGATGCCGAACAGCCAGAGAGCAGCGAACCCCACATCCCGACCAGCGGTCCGGAGCGGGCTGCCTTGGATCGTGAAGCATTGCTGCAGCCGGACTTCCTTTCAGCCACGGGCATTTCGCAACTGACCATCGTCGAGTCCACAGGGTCCACCAACCAGGACTTGGTGCGGGCTGTCACCGTTGAGCCCAAAAAGTGGGCCGACCTCGCCGTTCTGACAGCTGAGCACCAGACGGCTGCGCGTGGTCGGTTGGACCGGCACTGGGAATCGCCCGAGCGATCGGCTGTCTCCGTGTCAATAGTGCTTCGTCCCGTCACGGCAGAAGGCATGCCGGTACCAACGCAGAGCTATTCCTGGCTGTCCCTGCTAGCTGCCGTTGCCCTGCGGGAGGCATTGCAGGAAACCGCCGGTGTGACAGCAGACATCAAGTGGCCCAATGACGTCTTGGTCAACGGGCGCAAAATCGCTGGGATCCTAGCCCAGATGACAGCCGTGGGCGATGGCTCTGTTCCCGCCGTCATCCTCGGCGTGGGCCTCAACGTCACGCTGGCCGAGGAAGAGCTGCCGGTCACGACGGCCACGTCGCTGGCTCTGGAAGGGGCCACGACGACGGACCGCACCGCGCTGCTGAAGAGCTACCTTTCGCGCTTCGCCCGGCTCTACCGCAGCTTCTGCAATTCCGAGGGGGACCCGGCCGCAGGATTGGCGGGAGGACCTTCCCTGCACAAGCGGGTTGAGTCCGCCATGGTGACCTTGGGGCGGGAAGTGCGGGCGCACCTGCCTGGCGATCACGAACTGGTGGGACATGCCTCGCGGTTGGACGAGCACGGCTCGTTGCTGGTGGTGGACCATGGGGGCAGGGAACACGTGGTGACAGCTGGTGACGTGGTGCACTTGCGCGCCACGGAAAGTGGTTATGCGTAAAGAGTTGCTTCCGGGGGAGCAGGTCATCACCATCACACGTCAACAGGCCCGATCCCTCTTCTTCCCGGTGCTGGCATTCCTCATTGCTCCGGCTCTGACGGGATATGCCTGCGCTTGGATTGTCAAAGGCAATGCCCAGCGCCTTGCTCCGTTCATTACAGTGGAATGGACGCCGTGGCTGATGGGTGTCAGTGTGGGACTCGCAGCCTGGCTGTTGATTGGTTACAGCATTCGTCGGGTGATGCGCTGGCATTCCATCCGGTACATCCTGACCAGCAGGCGGATACTTGCCAAATACGGAATGTTTCGACGCCGCGACTGGCAGGTATCGCTCATGGCGGTCCGCAATGTGGGCGTTCATCAAAGCCTGCTCCAACGGACATTGCACTCCGGGAATATATCCTTGGATACCGGGCACTCCGGAACGGCCATCCTGGCGGATGTTCCGGACGTCGCGAAGTTCCGGGGATTCATTCTTGACGCGATGGACGAACTCCCGCAAGGTGAGGTTTTTGAGGGCCAAGTATTGACGGACTATGACCAGTTGCCATGGGAGCTGAGAGAAGGTGGAAGAGATGAGCGTTGAGGATCAGCAGTCCGGCGAGGACTTGGACCAGGAGTTCGACGCCGTCCCCGAACCTTCAGTCGACGAGGACACCGATTCGGGGCCTGCTCCGGTTGCGGTGCAGGCTGGACCACCCACCGGTGTAATGTCCGCCGAGCGCCTGGCTATCAAAGCATTGGAATCAAAGCTGCTGGGCGGCGAACGAAAGCTCCGTCGTCGTGAAGTAGCCGCAGGGGCAGGCGTATCCATTCTGTCCGCCCGCAAAATCTGGCGTGCCCTGGGATTCCCGAACTTCGGCGACGAAGACGTTGCCTTTACGGAACGGGATCAAGCGGCACTGTCCACCATCCTGGACCTTGTCCGGGCCGGCGTCCTGACCGAGGAAGCGGCCATCTCCGTCACCCGGTCCATCGGGCAGATGACGGATCGCATGGTGGTTTGGCAGATCGAAGCCTTGGTGGAAGACATGGTGTCTGAGCAGGGGATTCCGGATGCTGTGGCCCGTAAGCAACTGGTAGGTCAGTTGCCCGGCCTGGTGGACTCGCTCGAAGAGATCCTGGTCTACTCCTATCGCCGTCAACTCAACGCAGGTGTGCAACGCCTGGCGGTTCGCGCGGAAGCCGGGCTGCAGGCCAGTGAAGAAGGCCGCGAGGGCGACGAAGACGATTCGCCGTTGCCCTTGGCACGGGCCGTGGGTTTCGCCGACCTCGTCTCCTACACCAGCCTTTCGCGTCGGATGAACGAAAAGACGCTCGCCCAGTTGGTGCAGCGCTTTGAGAACAAGTGCGCCGAAATTATTTCCGTGGGTGGCGGCCGGTTGGTCAAGACCGTGGGCGACGAAGTCCTCTACATCGCCGAGACACCCGCGGCCGGGGCCGAGATTTCCCTGGCGTTGGCGCAGGCCTTCACCGAAGACGAAATTCTGCCGCAATGCCGAGTCTCCATGGTCTGGGGCCGCATCCTGTCCAGGCTGGGCGACATCTATGGACCCACCGTCAACCTGGCTGCCCGGCTGACAACCCTTGCCCAGCCTGGAACCGTCTTGGTGGATGCCATGACAGCCGCTGCTCTGGGGCAGGATGACAGGTTCGTCCTGGTTCCGCAGAAATCGGAGAACGTCCGTGGCTTCGGTGAAATCCATCCCGTGATGCTGGCCCGTGGCCGCGGCAAGGGACTGGTGCTGGACTAGTCGCCTGTTGACGGCCCGCCTTCCAAAGCGCACGCTCTCTCACGTCCCTCGGGCTTGAGCCGAACGCTCGCTCACTTTCCTGAAGAAAGTGAGCGAGCGTTCGGCTTTAAGGGCTGTTATGTGAGAGAGCGTGGTGGATGCGATTCATGTCACGACTTAGCTAATCGATGGAGTAACCCGGTATGCTGTGCGTTGAATGTGTCGTGTTTCGCCGTGGGGGTCGGCGCCGGCTGCTTCGTGCTGCCTGAACTGTGGGGGAATATGGGATGGCTCTGTCTGATGGGTCCGGAAAACGCCGTGCCAATAACAGCCGGCGTAAGGTCATCGCAGCCACTGCCTTCACTGCGGCAGCGGCCGTCCTAATCACAGGTGCCATCCTCTATCCAGGGTTCAAGACCACCGAGGTGGAACTGAACGACGGCGGCGTCTGGGTGGTCAGTAAGACCAAGAATGCGGCCGGTCGCCTGAACTACCCCTCCAAATCGCTGGATGGGGCAGTGACTCCGGCCAGCACCAACTTCGACATCCTTCAGCAGGCCGGCGACATCTTCATCGATGACGCAGATGGCGGGACCATCAACCCTGTCAGCGCCGCCAACATGCGCCTGGGCGGCGACCAAAAACTTCCGGGCTCCGCGGAAGTGAGCTTCGGCAACAAAGTACTGGCTGTCACTGACCCGTCCCAGGGCAAGGTCTGGGCTGTTTCGCCCACCTCCATTGGCGGTTTCAGCGACGAATCGGAACCCTTGTTCGAGCAGTCACCCGGTGTTGTCTCGGTGGTGGGCGTTGACGACACCATCCACACACTGGACCCGAAAACAGGAACACTGACGGCAACAAAGGTGGATCTCGACGGTAAGGCCGTGGATTCCCGGGTCCGGAGCGATGACGCTTTGAAGGCCGACGGCGAAGTCCAGCTGGCAACTGTGGGCGACAAAGCCGTGGTACTCAACGCGGCCACGGGCGACATCGTGCTGCCCGGGGGCAACAAAGTACACCTGGACGACGCCAGGGAAGCCAAATTGCAACAGAGCGGCCCGGAGGCCGATTTTATTGCCATCGCCACACCGAAGGCATTGCTCCTGCAACCCCTGGACGGCGGGACCGCCAAGACGGTCCAAGCGGACGGTCAGGGCATTCCGGCCGCGCCGGTCCATCTGGGATCCTGCACGTACGCAGCGTGGTCCGGTGCCAACAAATACGTCCGGGAATGCACCAACGAGGCAGATAACAAACGGTCCGACGTTCCCAAGGCGAGTGCGTCGCCGTCGTACGTTTTCCGTGTCAACCGCGATCTTGTGGTGCTGAACGACGTCAACTCAGGCAACGTCTGGATGGTCAACCAGAACATGCAGTTGGTCAACAACTGGGACGACGTCATCCCGCCCCAGCAGACCTCGGACGACGCCGACAAGGACTCCGCGGACGAAGTCCAGCAGACAGTCCTTCCGGACCGCAGCAAACCCAACACCGTGCCGGTGGCCAAACCCGATGCCTTCGGGGTCAGGGCCGGAAAGACCACTGTCTTGCCCGTGCTGGACAACGACGCCGATGCCGACGGCGATGTCCTCACGGTCAGCACCAGCGAGCCACTGAAGTCCGGCGCCTTGTCCGCCGTCTACGGTGGCACCGGCTTCCAGATCGCAGTCCCCGCCGGAACCACGGGCTCCGAAACGTTCAAGTACTCGGTGGAAGACGGCCGTGGCGGTACAGGCGGCGCGGACGTCGACCTGCGGGTTGTGCCCGCGGCGGAAAACAACGCCCCCCAACCCAAACCCAACCGGAACAACGCCTTGGTGGTCCAGTCCGGGAAGATCGCCAGCCAGTTTGTCCTCACCGATTGGCTGGACCCCGACGGCGATGACATCTTTGCCGTCGCCGTCTCCAGCAGCGATCCAGCGGACCAAGTCCGGATCAGGCCGGACGGCTTGCTCACCTTCCAGGACGCAGGGGCTGGCCCGGGCCGTAAAACCCTGACCGTCAGTGTCTCGGACGGGTCCCTGACCACCCAAGGGCAGATCAGCGTTGACGTCCGTGCTCCGGGTGCGCTGCCGCCCATCGCGAATGCGGATCACGTGGTTGCGGTGGCGGGCCAGGATACGGTGATCGCGCCGCTCAAGAATGACACCGACCCGCAGGGCGGGACGCTAAGACTTGCGCAGGCACAGCCGGACGCGCAGTCGACCGCCGTGGTGGGTCCGGACCAGCAGACGTTTACTTTCAACTCGACCTCGGTGGGTCCCCACTATGTGACGTACATGGTGACCAACGGACCGGCGAGTGCCCAGCAACTGGTGCGGGTGGACGTCGTGTCCGGAAACAGCGACGGCGCACCGGTGGCGGTCCGCGATATTGCCCTCCTGCCCAGTGGCGGCAGCACCGTGGTTGACGTGTTGGGCAACGACTCAGACCCCAGTGGGGGCGTCCGGGTGGTCCAATCGGTCACGGCGGCCGACGGGCTCCCGGTATCGGTCGCGGTCCTTGACCACTCGGTCGTCAAAATCACCGACATCCGGGCCCAGGGACAGTTGTCGTTGAAATACACGATCTCCAACGGCAAGGCCTCGGCCACAGGGGATATTTCTGTCCAGGTTGTGCCGGCGCCCACCAAACTTCAGGCACCGCAGGCCAAGCCGGACGAGGTCTCCGTGCGTGCCGGCGACGTCGTGACCATCCCGGTCCTGGAGAACGACACGGACCCCAACGGCGGAGAGCTCACACTGGACCCCGTCCTGGCACAGCAGCCCGACGAGGCCGCGGGCAGGATCTTTGTTGCGGGGAACACCCTGCGCTACATCGCAGGCCAGGAACCCACCACCGTTTATGCCATCTACAAGGTCAGCAATGCCTCGGGCCAAACTGACTCGCAGCAAGTCACCATCCGCATCCGAGCCCGCGATGACGCCACCAACACCAGGCCAGAGCCGCGGAATCTGACAGCCCGCGTGGTTGCGGGGATGACGGTTAGAATCCCTGTTCCCCTGGATGGTATCGATGCCGATGGCGACTCGGTGCAGCTGATGGGCATCGATAAAGCTCCCCAACTGGGGACAGCCATCCTGCGGGACGGATATTTGGAGTTCACGGCCGGGGGTACGTCCGCCGGTACTGACACTTTCAGCTACCGGGTGCGGGACCGTATTGGTGCGGAGAACACCGGCACGGTGATCGTGGGCATTGCGCCGGCCGAAGCCGACAACCAGAAGCCCATTGCGGTGGACGACGTCATTGATGTCCGGCCCGGACGACGGGTCGCGGTGAACGCACTGAAAAACGACTCAGACCCCGACGGCGACCCCATCGCTTTGGTGTCGGCGTTCGAGGCCAAACCGGAACTGCAGGTTGAAGCCGCCGCAGGAAAGGTGGTCCTCACGGCGCCGGGTGCGGCCGGCACGGACAGCATCAGCTACCGGATCCAGGACGACAAGAAGGCAGAAGCTGCCGCGGTCATCCGCGTCCAGACCAGCCCGACCGCGCCGCTCCATGCCCCCGTGGCAGTGGACGACCGGATCACGTTGGCCGAGACCCTGGGTAAAACTGCGGTTGACGTTCCGGTGGTGAAGAACGATTCCGATCCCGACGGCGTGGCGGAGGACCTCACCATTTCCCTGCCGGACGGGAACCCGAATGTGCGCGTAGGGACAGCCGGCAACGTAGTGGTGACACTCCTGCCCGAAGATCAGTTGATTCCCTATACCGTCACGGACATCGATGGGCAGTCAGCCACCGCGGTCATGTGGATTCCAGGCCAGGGCCTCCAGTACCCCACGCTTTCCACCACTGAGATCGTGGAGGTCACCGCGGGGGAGGAAGTTACTCTGGCCCTTCAGGATCACGTCAAGGTCAGGGACGGCCGTCAACCCCGCATAACGGTGGCGGACAAGATCCGTGTCCTTGGCGGTGACTCCACCAACGTTATTGCTGGTGATGGTACGGCGTTGAGGTATGCGGCCCAGCCTGAGTATGTGGGGCCCGGGTCCATCACCTTCGAAGTGACTGACGGCAGTGGTCCGGACGATGCCGAGGGCTTGAAGTCCACTCTGACCATCCAGACCAAGGTGCTCCCGAACCCCAACGCCAATCACGCCCCCACCTTCAGCGGAGCTGCGATTGAAGCGCCAAAGGGGGACACTACCGAACTGGACCTGGCCAACCTTGCCGCGGACGTTGATGAGCAGGACCAAGGCAAGCTCACGTTCAGCGTGGACGGTGACCTGCCCGGCGGTTTCGACGCGCGGGTGGAGGGTACGGTCCTGAAAATCACCCCCGGGGGTTCACTCAACCCCGGCGCCCGCGGGACCGTGCCGCTCAAGGTGACCGATGGCCGCTCGGAGCCTGCGAAGGCAGCCGTCACCGTTTCCGTAGTCTCATCGAACCGACCCAAACCGGCAGCAAACGATGATGTCCTCGACAAGGCCAACGCCGGCAAGTCCGAAACCATCAATGTGCTGGGCAACGACTTCAACCCCTTCAGCGAACCCTTGACGGTGCTTTCGGCCGTGGTGGAGACCGGATCCGCATCAGGCGAGCCTGCCATAGGAGGCGACTCCATCACGGTGACGCCCGCCGACGGCTTCAAGGGGGTCCTGGTAGTCAGGTACACCATCAAGGACAAGACCGATGATCCCAGCCGGCAAGCCGTGGGTCGTGTCCGCATCACGGTGCGGGACAAGCCCGATGCTCCTTCGGCCCCGGTTGCTACGGACGTCCGCAGTAAAACTGCCGTCCTCAAGTGGGCGCCGCCGTCGGACAATGGCGCAGCCATCACCAAGTACACGGTGACAGCGGCCGGGTTCCAGCAGGAATGCCCCACGACGACGTGTACGTTGACTGGACTGACCAACAACGTCAAGTATGTCTTCACCGTGGTTGCCACCAATGAGGTAGGCGAATCCCAGCCCTCAGTGCCCTCCAACGAGATCACTCCGGATGAGAAGCCATCGCCCCCGGACGTCCCCACGGTCCAAGCCGGCGATAAGGACCTGGCCATCACCTGGACTCCCGCCAAGACCGAAGGTTCCCCGGTAAAGCACTACAACCTGGAGATCTCTCCGCCGCCCGCCAACGGCATTGCCGTCAAGAACGAGGTCACTGGCCTCAGCTACACCTGGCCAGGCCTGACCAACGGTGTGAAATACAAGGTCCGTGCCCAGGCTGTCAATGACCTAGGCCCGTCGGATTGGGGGCTGTACTCCGCAGAGGACCATCCTGCCGGTATCCCCGCAACACCGGCGCCGCCCAGCACCACAGTGGTGTCCGCCGTTGGTTCGCAGAACCAGCTCCGCGTCGACTGGGCCGAGCCTGGCATCAACGGCGACCCCATCAAGAATTACTACGTCACCATGAGCGGCGGCAGCGGAACCACCCAGACTCAGACCATTCCGGGGAATGTCCGAACAGCCACCTTCAAGGTTTCCACCAACGAGTCGGCGTACACGTTCACAGTTCAGGCTGAGAACAAGGCAGGAAAGAGCCTGGTCAGCGCGGCCTCACCTCCGCGCAGGGCCACGGGAAAGCTGGGCACTGTTCAAAACGTCAGTGCCACGCCGGCCAACACCGGTGCCGCCGGTGGTCAGCTCACCATCAATTTCTCTGCGCTCGGCGACACCCAGCGCAACGGCTCCAAGGCCAACGAAGTCAGCTATACCTACTCCGCAGGCGGACGCTCCGGTGCCATCCAGCCCGGGCAGACCGTAGGCGGCTTCGCCAACGGCCAGGCGACCACTGTGACAGTGAGGGCACATTCGACGGTGGCGCCCAGTTCGGATGCCGCTGCCGCGCCATCCGCCACACCATTTGGTGCGCCGGGTACGCCGTCGGCGTCGGGTTCCAACGGGGCCGTGAACCAGAAATCTGTGACCTTCAACTGGTCTTCCCCGTCAACCGCTACGAACGATGTGAAGACCACGAAGATCCGCATCGACAACGGCGGCTGGGAGACCGTGGGCGCCTCGGGCAGCCGGACCATCAACACTGCCGGGTGGGAAGAGTCCCACAGCATCACTGTGCAGACGTTCAACTCGCTCGGCACGGGCGGCGGCCTAGCGTCGGCCAGCGCCAAGTCGGGACGCCAGGGGGAGTGGACCACCACCATGAACCCGGGAGCGGTTGTGCGGTCGTGCAGCTTTACAGCAGGAGGGGCCAACTACGATCCGAACAGGAAAACGTGTGACGGGCAAAGCAACAACACCCCGCCATGGATGGCTTCCGCCGATCAAGGCCCCATTGTGGTGCGTTGTTACATCGACCAAACAGATAACTGGACCGGTATGCACCGCTGGTGGCGGATCGAATCAGGCTCCTACCGCAACGTGGGCCGGTACATCATCGCAGGTCACACCCACCTTCCAGACCCCGCAGGCATCGGAGCGCCCCCGTGCTGAACATGACAAAACCACGGGACGGGGCACTTCTCCCCATCGCGCGCCCAGTGCTTAAGGCCGTAGTCTGTCAAAGCCAATGGATAGCCCGGTCTCGGGTGTCCTCAATTGGCCGTGGGGTGCGTGGGATAGTCTTAGGGACTGAAAATTCCGCCGCCGTATGGGGGTACTGCGGAATGCACGGCTGCCGGCATGTGTCGGTTGGCCCGGAAGTCGCTGGGGGGCGGCTGAACATCAAAGGAATTTTGGGGCTGTGAGAAATTTCTTCGGCAAGCTGGGGCTGACAAGGCGTCAAGACAAGAAGTTCATAGCGGGAACTGCTGCCACCGCGGCGGGCGCGTTGTTGATCACCGGGGCTGTACTTTACCCGGGCTTCAAGACCACGGAGGTGGACTTGAACGACGGCGGCGTATGGGTTGTGAGCAAAACCAAGAACGCTGTGGGGCGGTTGAACTACCCGTCGCGCGTTCTTGATGGGGCCGTAACTCCCGCCACCACCACTTTCGATGTCCTGCAGCATGACGGCAACGTTTTTGTCGACGACGAATCCGGTTCCACCATCAACCAGGTCTCTGCCGCGAACCTGAAGCTCGGCGGCGACAAGCAACTGCCGTCGTCGTCGCAAGTCAGCTATGGTTCCACCGTCCTTTCGGTGACCGATCCCGCCCGTGGCAAGGTGTGGGCGCTGTCTCCCTCCACGGTCAACGGCTTCGATGAAGAAGGTACCGAGCCTGTCCTGACCGGGGACCAAGGCATGGTCTCCGCAGTAGGCGCCGATAACCGCATCTACACAGCGGATCCGGGCAAGGGCGAGATCACCGTTACCACGGTGGACGCCAATGGTGAACGGACAGACTCGCAGGTCACCAAAGTGGATGAGCTCAAGGGGGCCGGCGACCTTCAGATTGCCGTCGTCGGTGATAAGCCCGTAGTCCTCGACGCCGGCTCAGGAAACCTGTTCCTGCCCGGCGGACGCAAGCTCCAGCTGCAGGATGCACGGGAAGCCAAGCTGCAGCAGAGTGGCGAGGACAGCAGCTTTGTTGCCGTTGCCACCCGCAAAGCCCTCTTGAAGCAGCCCTTGGACGGATCCACCGCTGCAACACTCAATGCCGACGGAGAAGGCGTCCCCGCAGCACCGGTGCAGGTGAGCAAGTGCGTTCACGCTGCCTGGTCCGGAGCCAACAAGTACGTCCGAGACTGCGAGAACGACGCCGACGACAAGAAGAATGACGTCCCCAAGGCCAGTGCCTCGCCCAGTTACGTTTTCCGCGTCAACCGCGACCTCGTAGTCCTCAACGATGTGAATTCCGGCAGCGTGTGGCTGGTCAACCAGAACATGCAGCTCGTCAACAACTGGGACGATGTTGTCCCGCCCAAGAACCAGTCCGACGACCAGGACCAGGAGTCCGCGGACAACAACACCATCAACGTCCTGCCGGACCGCACCAAGCCCAACCGTGCGCCTGAAACCAAACCGGACGAGTTCGGTGTCCGGCCGGGCCGGACCTCCATCCTCAGCATCCTGGACAATGATTCAGACCCCGACGGCGATGTCCTCACCGCTGCGGTAGGCGCCAACGGGCCAAAATCCGGGGCGCTGGAGAACATCTACGGTGGCTCAGCGTTCCAGATCAAGGTCCCCGCTGACGCCAAGCCGGGAACGGAAACCTTCGACTACAACGCCTCGGACGGACGCGGTTTGTCCGCCGGTGGACAGGTCACGCTGCGCGTCGTGGCTCCGGAGGAAAACAAGCCTCCCTTCTTCAAACGCGGCGAGCCCACCACCATGCTGGTGGAGCAGGGCAAGTCCGTCAGTCAGAACATCCTGACCGACTGGATGGATCCCGACGGCGACGACCTCGTCCTCCTGGACGCCAAGACGGACAACGACCAGGACCAGGTCAAGGTCCGTCGCGACGGCCTGCTCACGTACCAGGACTCTGGTGCAGCACCGGGCAAGAAGAACGTCACCATCACGGTGTGGGACGGCCGGGCCACCACGACGGGCCGGATCGTTGTCAACGTGCAGCCCCCGGGCGCCTTGGCGCCGGTGGTCAACGCCGACCACGTCACGGCCGTGGTTGGCCAGGACCTGGTCATTGCGCCCCTCAAGAACGACGTCGACCCCAATGGCGGTGCCCTCCGGGTAGCGCACGTCGAGGCTGCCGGACCGGCAGAGCTGGGTCCAGTGACCGACGGCGGTACGTTCACCTTCCGGAGCACCACACCGGGCCCGATCTACTTGACGTACATCGCCAGCAACGGGCCCCAAAGCAGCCAAGGCTTGATCCGTGTTGACGTCGAGTCCGGCAAGGACGCTGGAGCGCCCGTTGCGGTTCACGACGTCGCACTGCTCCCTGTGGGCGGCAGTGTGCTGGTGGATCCCTTGGCCAACGACTCCGATCCTTCCGGCGGCGTGCTGGTCCTCCAGTCCGTCACCGTCCCCGACGGCTCGTCAGCTTCGGTCAGCGTGATCGACCACAGCGTCCTGCGCGTTACCGATGTGCTCGGCGCGAAAGAGCCGTTCGTGTTCAGTTACACCATGTCCAACGGCCGCGGCTCGGCCACAGGCACCGTTGGCGTCGTTCCGGTGCCGGCCCCCGCCGTCGTCGAGGCCCCCCAGCCGAAACCCGACGAAGTCAACGTCCGCGTCAACGACGTCGTGACCATTCCGGTCCTGGACAACGACACGCACCCGCAAGGTGAAGAGCTCTCTGTCGATCCTGTCCTGGCACAGAGCGTCCCTGAAGAAGACGGTAAGGCCTTTATCTCCGAGAAGACCCTGCGCTTCATCGCCGGACCCACACCCAAGACCGTGCGTGCCATCTACAACGCGGTGGACCCCCAGGGCCAGAAGAGCGCAGCGGCCGTCACCATCCACATCCTGCCGCTGGAAGGCGCGCAGAACTCCCGTCCGCAGCCGCAGAACCTGACCGCGCGCGTGGTCGCCGGCGGCAGCGTCCGGATCCCGGTGCCGCTGGACGGCATCGACCCCGACGGCGACTCGGTCCAGCTCACCGGCATCGACAGCACGCCCACCATGGGAACCGCGACGGCGGGAAGCAGCTTCATCGATTTCGTCGCCGCCGGCGATGGCGCAGGAACCGACACGTTCCGCTACAAGGTGATTGACCGCCAAGGAGCGGTCAACACCGGAACGGTGACCGTCGGCGTCGCACCCCGTGGTGAAGACAACCAGAAGCCTGCCCCGGTAGACGACGAAGTGCAGGTCCGTCCTGGGCGTCAGATCGCCGTGGATGCCACCGCCAACGACACCGATCCCGACGGCGACATCATCCGCATCCTGACGGACAGCATCGAAGCCGACGCTGGCCTCGAAGCCCAGGTCAGCAAGACCAGCGGCCGCGTCCTGGTCACCGCTCCGGCCGCCGAGGGTACGGTCAACGTCCGTTACTCCGTGGCTGACGACAGGGACGCCGTGGGCCAGGCCAGCATCAGGGTGAACGTCAAGAACGACATTCCGCTGCAAGCTCCCATCGCCCGCGATGACCGCGTTACATCAGCCCAGACGCTGGGCAAGACCGCCGTCGACGTTCCGGTCCTCAAGAACGACGAGGATCCGGACGGCGTGGGGGAGAACCTCAAGGTCACCACAGGCTTGGAAACGGCTCGTCCGGGTTCTGAAGGCAACGTGGTGGTGGACCTCACCGAGCAGCCGCAGCTGGTGCCTTACACCGTTGAGGATGTAGACGGCCAGAAGTCCACGGCCATCATCTGGGTGCCGGGTATCGGGCAGCAGGTTCCGACGCTCGCCAAGGATGAAGTGGTGGAGATGGTTTCTGGCCAGTCCGTCACCGTGAACCTGGCCGAATGGGTCAAGGTCCGCGAGGGTAAGTCGCCGCGGCTCACCCAGGCGGACCGCATCAAACTCATCGGTGCCGACGGCAGCGACCCCGTAGCGGGCAATGGAACGGCCCTGAAGTACACGGCCGGCGCTGAATACGTTGGTCCCGGCTCCATCAGCTTCGAAGTCACTGATGGAAGCGGACCCGACGACCCCAACGGCTTGAAGTCGACACTGAGCATCCGCACCAAGGTGCTGCCGGATCCGAACAAGAACAACCCGCCGGTGCTGCTGGGCAGCGACGTGGACGTTCCCAAGGGTGACTCGGCCAGCCTGGACCTGGAAAAGCTCGCATCCGATCCCGATTCCGACGACGTCCAGAACATGAAGTATGAGTTGGCCGGAGCAGCACCGGGTGGATTCAGGGTGAGCATCGATGGCAAGACCCTGAAGGTCTCCGCCGAAGACTCGGTGCAGATCGGCCAGGGCGGCACGGTCCAGGTGAAAGCGAAGGACCCGCGGGGTCTTGAAGCGGTCGCGACGTACAAACTGTCACTGACGGCATCCAACCGACCCAAACCGGTGGCCAACGACGACCTTGAACCGGATGCGAAATCCGGGAATTCCGTGACGGTCAATGCGTTGGCGAACGACTCCAACCCGTTCCCGGATACGCCGCTGAAGATCATCTCGGCGGTCACTGAGACGGGCGAAGGCACAGCAGAGGTCAACGGCGGTAACGTGACCGTCACGCCGTCGTCGGGTTTCACCGGGACCATGGTTGTTGCCTACGTAGTGGGCGACAAGACGGGTGAAACCTCACGTTATGCCACGGCCCGTATCCGACTCACCGTCAAGGACAAGCCGGCCGCGCCCACCACGCCTCTGGCTCAAAGCGTGGGCGACCAGACAGCGTTGCTGACATGGAACGCGCCGGCAGATCGTGGCTCACCGATCACCAAGTACACGGTGTACGGAGAGAACGGCTTTAAGCAGGACTGCCCTGCGAACACGTGCACATTGACCGGGTTGACCAACAACGTGAAGTACCACTTTGCTGTCACCGCCACCAATGCGATCAATGAATCCGAGCGTTCTCCGGTTTCCGCCGAGGTCCGTCCGGATGTCAAGCCTGATACCCCGGTTGCTCCCACACTGAAGTTTGGTGACAAGCAACTTTCGGTTGCCTGGGTTCCCCCGGCCAGCAAGGGCTCGCCCATCAAGTCCTACGACCTTGAGATCTCGCCGGCTCCGGCCGGGCAGAATCCCCAGATCCAGAACCTCACTGGCAACAGCCATGTCTGGTCCGGACTGACTAACGGCGTGGCCTACAAGGTCCGCGTCCTGGCCCGGAACGATGCCAAGGAGCCGTCCGAGTGGAGCCCCTACTCGGCGGCGGAAACTCCTGCTGGTGTGCCGGCGACGCCTGCTGCGCCTTCCGTAGCCGGCGCTGGGTCGGTGGGTGACCAGAGCCAGCTGCAGGTCAGCTGGGCCGCGCCAAACAACAACGGCGACGCCGTGTCCGCCTACACGTTGACCACGTACCGGGGCGGGGCCGTAGTGACCACGCAGTCGGTCGGGGCGACCTCGCAAAACGTCACGGTTGCCAACAGTGAAGCCGACTACACCTTTACTGTCTCGGCAACGAACAAGGCCGGCGTCAGCGGTGTCAGCCAGCAGTCAGCGGCTATCCGCGCGGCAGGAAAGCCAGGCATCGTCGCTGCGCCCACAGCAGCCCTGATGGAGACCAACGCGGCCGGTGGCAAGATCCGCGTGGCCTTCAACCCGCTGTCACAGAAGGAACGCAACGGGGCCAACGCCAACGAGATCAGCTACCGGTATGCCCTGACGTCCGGCGCCGGCAGCGGAGCGATCCCCGCCGGCGGTGGCGTTATCGCGGCACCGAACGGCCAGGACACGGCTGTGGTGGTGTGGGCAGTATCCTCACGAAACCCCACACCTGGCGACAGGAGTGCCGCATCAAACACCGTCAATCCCTACGGTGTGGCGGCTGCCCCTAGCGTTACCGGCAGCAAGAGCAGCGGCGTCGGCGACAAGACAGTGTCCTGGACGTGGAACCAGCCCAACGGCAACGGCAGGCCCGTCACCGGCTACCAGTACAGCCTCGATAACGGCGGGTGGACAGACACAACGCAGAGAAGTTTCTCTACGACCGTGGGCTTCAGCGAAACAAAAACGTTGAGAGTCCGTGCCATCAGTGGTGGCCAGGCCGGCAACATCGGCAGCGACACCTCCCGGAGCGGATCTGCGCCGCCGCCCCCGGACCCGCCGGCATCAGAGATACAGGTGGACGCCAGCAGCGTGCGGACATGCCCCGGTAAGCCCGGTCAGACGGACAGCTACACACCTGGCAGTCCCGCGAAATGTGGTGTGGGCTGGGTAGAACGCTCCTGGGGCAGGATCACCATCAACTGCACCAAGGACATCTATAACAACGGCACGCCGTGGTACCGGCTCCAGGGTTCCCCGAAGGACGGCTGGTTCGTGAAGTCCACGACAGTGGACCTCTACGGGCCGCGCCCCGGCGGCTGCTAGTCCCATGGCAACAACAACGTCAAACCCCTACCGATACATGAGGAACAGGATTAACCGATGACCATGACAAGCGAGCAGGCCGCGTGGTTTGCAGAAACGTTCGAGAAGCTCGTGGCCAATGTGGGCAAGGCGGTGCTCGGCAAGGAGCACGTCATCCGGCTGACCTTCACGGCGATGTTGGCCGAGGGACATATCCTGTTTGAAGATGCACCGGGCACGGGTAAGACCTCGTTGGCCCGCGCCCTGGCTGCAACAGTCCAGGGTTCGCACAACCGTATCCAGTTCACGCCTGACCTCCTGCCGTCGGACGTGACGGGTGTGACCATCTATGACCAGAAGACCCAGAAGTTTGAATTCCACAAGGGCCCGGTGTTCAACAACATCGTCCTGGCTGATGAAATCAACCGTGCGTCGCCGAAGACCCAGTCCGCGTTGCTGGAAGTCATGGAAGAATCCCGGGTGACCGTGGATGGAACCACCTATGAGGCAGGCCGGCCGTTCATGGTGTTGGCAACCCAGAACCCGATCGAGCAGGCGGGCACGTACCGCCTGCCGGAAGCACAGCTGGACCGCTTCCTGATCAAGACGTCCATCGGCTACCCGGACCACGCCTCAACGGTGCGGTTGCTGGGCGGGGCCAACCTCAAGGACCGGTCCAAGGAGCTCACGGCGCTCATCACCACCCAGGCCGTGGCCGATATGGCAGACCTTGCGGCCACCACCCACGTGGATACGGCTGTGCTGGAGTACATCTCACGCTTGTGCGAGGAAACCCGTAACGCCTCCGAGACCCGCCTTGGTGTTTCCGTGCGTGGTGCACTTGCCATGGTTCGTGCCGCCAAGGTGTGGGCCGCGGGCCAAGGCCGCAACTTCGTGCTCCCGGACGACATTAAGGAACTGGCACCTGTGGTGTGGACCCACCGTCTGGTCATGGATCCTGAGGCGGAATTCTCCGGTGCAACACCGGACGTTGTCCTCACCCGCGTCCTGGCGGATGTCGCCGCCCCGCAGCAACGCGCCACCGCTTAGTCCGCGGCACCGCACGAGCCAGACCGGCTCATCGCACCCCACCTGCTCCCCAGCTCAAACAAAGGCCTCCACAT
Organism: Arthrobacter sp. D5-1; assembly: GCF_017357425.1. Classification (NCBI taxonomy): domain Bacteria; kingdom Bacillati; phylum Actinomycetota; class Actinomycetes; order Micrococcales; family Micrococcaceae; genus Arthrobacter; species Arthrobacter sp. D5-1. Next base: position 1,669,801 of record NZ_CP014571.1, read on the forward strand.
GTCCTCCAGCACACCCCTGACCAGGGCTGCTGACTCGTTCAAACGCGCAACGGCCGCTGTGAGCGGCAAGATTCGCGACGCCCGTTCACCCCGCAACGAACCAGGGAACCGCCCCGGCCGCAACGGGAAACCGGGCAAGCCCAGTTCCTTGCACCCGGCCGCCGTGTGGGCCGAAGCCGCGGGAACAGCCGGCGAGTTCCTCTCACCTGCTTGGCGCAACGTCCGGGCAGTGTGGCTGAAGTTCGTGTGGCCGGTCCTCGCCGTGGTGAGCCTGCTGGGCTGGGTGGTCCTCGCTGCTGCCATCGGGCTCTGGTGGGCAGGGCAGGCCTGGGGCTGGCAGGAAGCGAAGTCCGCGGCGATGGTTGCTTTCCTGCTGTTTGTCCTGGCCATTGCGTTCATTGTGGGCCGCTCGGCGTACGGCGTGGTCCTGGACCTCGCCCGCACGCGGGTAGCTGTGGGCGACGACGCTGTAGGCAGCATTGCCGTGTCCAACGTCTCCACCAGGCCGTTGTTGCCCGCAGCACTGGAGCTTCCGGTGGGCTCCAACACCGCCGTTTTCCACCTGCCGCGCATGAAGCCGGCGCAGGTGCACGAGGACCTCTTCACCATTCCAACGGCCCGGCGCGCTGTGATCGTGGTTGGTCCGGTTCGCTCGGTCCGCGCCGACCCCCTCCACCTTCTCCGCCGCCGCGTGATGTGGACCGAACCTGTGGACCTCTTTGTCCATCCCCGCACGGTGTCCTTGGGCAGCTCGGCCGCGGGCTTCATCCGCGACCTTGAAGGCATGCCCACCACTGAGTTGTCCAGCGCCGACGTCTCTTTCCATGCCCTGCGTGACTATGTTCCGGGGGACGATCGCCGCCACATCCACTGGAAGACTACAGCCCGGACCAACAAGCTCATGGTCCGCCAGTTCGAGGAAACCCGCCGTGCACACCTGGCCATTGCGCTCTCCATCAACACTGACGAATACGACTCCGAACCGGAGTTCGAAATGGCCATCTCAGTAGCGGCATCCATTGGCCGCCAGGCCATCAGCGAACAGCGCGATTTGGACGTCCTGACTCAAAAGGGACCACTCCGCTGTGAAACCGGCCGCAACCTGCTGGACGACGCCACAAGGATTGTCGGGGCGCCGATGCGGAAGAACGCCGTCGACCTCGCCAGGAACCTGTCCGACGCTGTCCCGAACGCCTCCGTGGTGTTCTTCGTCGTGGGCAGTCACGTCACCGCAACCCAGCTCCGTACTTGTGCCGCATCCGTGCCCCCTGGCGTTCGCAGCCTGGCAGTGCGGGTCCAACCCGGCGCGGCGCCGACGAGGGCCAACATCGCTGACCTGACGGTCCTCACTGTCGGCGACCTTGACGATCTGGCCATTGTTCTTCGAAAGGCGGCAGCATGAGCACCGCACCGAATCTCCGTGTGCGTCCCCGTGCCGCGAAAGGATCCAGGTCAACAGGCCGCGCCAACCGCGCGGGCGGAGGGTCGATCTTTGCGGACGGCCGCCCGCTGTGGCACTTCGCCGTGGACTGCGGCGCCTTGGTGGTGTTGCTGTTCCTGGGAGTCCTCGGATTCAGCCTGAGTTTCGGGGGAGACCCCCACTATCTGATCGCCGGCCTGGGCGGTGTGCTCCTTGGACTGGGTATCGCGGTCCTGAACGCCCATCTTCGCCTGGGCCTGCTGATTACTGCCGCCGTGGCCTTCGGTGCCTACATGCTGTTTGGCTCCGCCCTCGCCGTTCCTGATTCAGCGGTCTTCGGCGTCCTTCCCAGCCTCGATTCGTTGCGGACACTGCTGCTGGGCGTGGTGTTTGCCTGGAAGGACATGCTGACGGTCGGCGTTCCCGTGGGCACTGCCAACGGCATGCTCATCGTGCCGTTCCTCAGCTCGCTGCTGACCGCCTTGGCCGCTGGCCTGCTGACCTGGCGGCTGAAGAGCCCGTACTGGCCTTTGCTGCCTGTGTTGGTGTTGTTCGTAACGGGTATCGCCTTCAGCACCAGCGCCGGCTTCCTCAATGTGGAGCGCGGCGTCTCCCTCACCATTGTCTCGATCGTGTGGGCGACGTTCCGCCGCGATGTCCTTCGGCAGCGGAGCACCAAGACTGTCTCGGCCAACAGGCCGGATTCCGACGCCGGTGCAGCGCGCCGCGGCCAGCTCCGCCGGTTGGGGACTGCTGCAGCCGTGATCGCCGTCGCCGTCGGCGTCACCGCCATCGCGTCGCCGATTGTCACCGCCAGCGACGACCGGAAGGTGCTGCGCAACACGATCGTCCCGCCGTTCGATCCCCGCGACTACATCACTCCTTTGGCGAGCTTCCGGAACTTCGTCAAGGACGAAAAGGACAGCACGCTGTTCACGGTTAAGGGCTTGCCGAAGGACGCTCGTGTGCGCCTGGCCGCCCTGGATGCCTTCAACGGCCTGAACTACACCATGGATCCCAACAGCTCCGGGAACTTCAGCAAGGTGGGAGACGCCCGCTCCCTCAATACGCTGGCTGACACCGGGAGCCCCGTCAAGGGCACCAACTACACGCTGGACATCACCATCGAGGACTACCAGGGGTACTTCGTTCCGGGCGGCCGGCACACCACCGGCATGAGTTTCGCGGACACGTCCGGTGCGGCGTCGGGTCTATACTTCAACGCCGGCACGGACACCGCAGTCACCACCAAGGGCCTGTCCAAAGGCGAGAACTACACGGTCCAGGTCTCCGACCCCGGCACCTTGGAGCACGGCCAGCTGACGCAGTACGACTTCGCGAAGCTGACGCTGCCGGAGGCCCAGGAGGTGCCGCCGATCATTGCCTCGCAGGCCAATGAACTGTCCGCCGATGCGCCAACGGCCATTGACCGTGTGCGGCAGATCGAAGCGCATTTCCAGAAGAGCGGTGCTTTCAGCAACGGCCTGGTGACGGAAGGACAGCTTCCCAGCCTCCCCGGCCACAGCGCCGCACGTGTACGCAACATGCTCTCCGCCAAGCAGATGCTGGGCGACGACGAACAATACGCCGTCTCCATGTCCCTCATGCTCCGGCACCTCGGCATCCCGTCGCGCATCGTGATGGGCTTCTACCCGGATCCCAAGAGCCCCGAAAACGGTGCGGGCGACATCAAGATCACGGGCAAGGACGTCCACGCCTGGGTTGAGGTGGCCTTCGACCGCGTCGGTTGGGTTGCGTTCGATCCCACCCCGCCCAAGGACAACGTGCCCATCCCGCCGGACCCGGAGAACAAGTCCAAGCCCAAGCCACAGGTGCTGCAGCCGCCGCCCCCGCCGCAGGAACCCGCGGACCTGCCGCCGGACTCCACACCGGATGCCCTGGACGCTGACGAGAAGAAAAACAACCCCTGGCTCTTCTGGGGCCCGTTGTTGGCAGCCATCGGTGTCGCGCTGATCCCGTTGGGGATACTCGCCTTGCCGCTGCTGCTCATCCTTCTGTTGAAAGCGCGACGCCGGAAGGCACGTTTCCGTGACGGCCATCCTGCCCAGCGGGTCGGCGGTGGGTGGAACGAAGTGATCAGCCTTGCCACCGACATGGGCGCCTCGATCAACACCAAGTCAACGCGGCGTGAATCGGCCACCGTTATCGCGGAGGCGTTCCCGAACGCCGGCGGCACCACCACGATGCTTGCCCACCGCGCAGACGCCGCCGTCTTTGGCGCCGGCCAGCCAAGCGAGGACGAGGTCAAGCACTATTGGGAGATCGTCGATTCGTCCTTGACCGACATCACGGGAAGCGTCGGTTTCTGGAAGCGGCAGCAGGCCCGGTTCTCGCCGCGGTCCTTGCTGTCCGATGGGCGGGCTGCCCTCCGGCGCCGGGATCAGGCGACCACCGATCCCTCGACGCGCCGTCGCTTCACCTTGCCGTTCAAGAAGGACACTACGAATGAATAATGAGGCCGAACTTTGCCCGGCCTGCAGGCATGCGGTCCTTCCAGGGGCCACGTTCTGCACGCAGTGCGGATCGCCGTTGAGCAACCGTGGAGCCCGCAAGGAAGGGAACATCAACCACGCCCAAAAGGCGGCTTTGGAGTTCGCGACCCGGCAGGGCATGCCCGATCCCGGTAGTATCTCGGTAGTGTCGGCGCCGGCGTCGCCGACGCACCCGGCGCCTCCGGGAACCACCACGGCGCCGGACCGTATCACTGGGCCAGGGGGAGGGACCACCATGACCACCAAGCTCCACTTGGTGCCCGCGTCTGCAGGCAGGAGGCTTGGCGCGGCTGTGCTGGACTGGCTTGGCCCCATTGCAGTCCTGGCCACCACTTTCGCCATCGGCATCGCAGGCATCACGCAAACCCGCAAAAACGGCTTCATTGTCTATGACACGGGCCTGTTGGTCCTCCTGGGCAGCATCGGCCTGGGTGTGACGGTGGTCTACATTTTTGTGCTGCTTGCACTCGAAGCCAAGTCCGGCAACACCATCGGCAATCAGCTCATGGGAATCCGCAGCTCCGATGCCGAGGGCTACGCCCCCGGTGCCGGTGCCGTTTTTGTACGGGGCATCATCACCGGCGGCGTACTGCTCCTCGGCGGAATCACCTCGGTGGTTCTTTCTGCCCTTGGCCTGATTACCCTGGTGCTGTGGATCGGGCTTCCACTGCTGCTCCTGGGTGTTGTGTGGGCCGTCCTCGTGGTGGTCTCCAATGCCTGGGACAAGGACGGCAAGCTCCGCGGCTGGCAGGACAAGGCCGCGAAGTCTTTGGTGTTCGACGTCAACGCAGGACGCAATCCCGTGGCCACGGGTGGCATCCAGGGCCCCTACAGTTTCGCGCCGATGGATCTCCCGCCCGTGCAACCGGTGGCTTCTCCAGTCCCCTCCGGCGCAACGACTGGTGCCAGGGGATCCGGTGTCGCTCAGGCTGCTGCCGCTTCCTCTGCGGCCACTCCGTCCGGTTTCGGGCAGTCCGCACCTGCGCCGGTGACTCCAGTGGTGCCCGCAGCCCAGCAGCCCTCACATGACCCCAACCAGTGGCGTCCGCCGTCGGCGCCACGGCCTGCGACGGCTGCACAACAGCTGCCTCCCGTGACGCCGCAACCCCACGTTATCCAGCAACCGTCCGCGCCGCTTACCGGCTTTGCCGGCCACCCCGACGACGACGTGGAGCGCACCCAGATGCGCCCCGGCACTGCGCGGGCACAAGCGGTCCTGCGGATCCGGATTGATGACGGCCAGGACGTCCAACTCGGCGGCTCGGTCCTGCTGGGGAGGAACCCGGCTGCGCAGCCCGGGGAAGCGGTAGAGCAACTTTTGCCGGTTGCCGATCCCGGCCGGTCCATCTCCAAAACCCACCTGCATCTGAGGGTGGATGGCGATGGCGTCTGGGTCACCGACCGAAACTCCACCAACGGCAGTGCCGTCACCACGCCCGACGGTCTCCAGACGCGGCTCCATCCGGGCCAGGCAGTCTTGGTCCGTCCCGGTTCCACCGTTCACTTCGGGGACCGTTCCTTCCACCTAGGACAAGCATGAATTCACAGCCGGCCACCCCTGCCAATGCCGAAGCCGGCGCTCCTGCAGGCGGGTCTTCCTTTGGCCTGAGTTACGGGTACGGGACGGACCGCGGACTGCGCCGTGAACTGAACGAGGATTCGTTCATCGCTGCAGACCCCGTCTTTGCGGTAGCAGACGGCATGGGCGGACATGAGGCCGGTGAAATTGCCAGCGGCATGTGTGTCCGGGCCCTGGGCAGTGCCCCCGAACTTGCAGCTGGCGTGCGTACCGCATCTGCAGCCGACTTGCAGGCCTGCCTGTTGAGGGCTGACGCAGCCATCCGCAACGCCACGGGAGCCCGCGCCGGAACCACGCTGTCCGGCGTGGTGGTGGTGGAACAGATGGGCCTGCCCTATTGGCTGGTGATGAACATCGGAGATTCCAGGACGTACCGCCTCAGCCAAGGGGAGTTCACGCAGGTCAGCGTGGACCACTCCGAGGTGCAGGAACTGGTGGATTCCGGGGACATCACCGCAGAGCAGGCAACGGTTCATCCCCGCCGCCACGTAGTGACCCGTGCCTTGGGCACCGGCGATGAGACCGAGGCCGATTTCTGGTTGCTTCCCATCCAGGAAGGTGACCGGATCATGGTCTGCTCCGACGGTCTCAATGGTGAGCTGGGCGACGACCACATGTTCCGCATCCTCAGCACCGTCGCCCATCCGCAGGATGCCGTGGATGCTCTGATCCAGGCTGCCTTGCGAAGCGGCGGCCGGGACAACGTCACCGTCATCGTGGTGGACGCCAAGAACGTCATGAACGACGCCGGCATCGCCACCACTGCGCCCCGTCCAGAGGTTGATTCCGAGGTTGAAGAGGACACCCTTCCACGGGCCTGGGTTAATGGCGCGGACGAGGTATCCGCAGCTGACCAGGAGGAAGGCGTCGATGGCAAGCAGTAACCTTTCGCTGACCCGCTACCAGCAAGGCGACTGGTTTGGCGTTGTGCGGAACGGGACCGTGGTTCTCCTTGGCCCGGATACACCGCATGCGCTGATCGACGCTGTCTGGGAGTTGCTGGCATCGGCTCCCGAGGCCCACGAGGTCCTTCACGAGGTGACGGATGCCTTTGGTGTTTCGTTGAGCCGGATCCCTCCGTTCGGGATCATTGACGCCAAGGACGCGCTCCGCGTGTTCCTCCGTGGTGATCTCGAATTGCTGGTCCAGGTGGAATCGGGCACCGAACAGCTCACAGGCCGTGACGTCACCACATGGACAGAACGCAGGCTCGCGGGCGCATCCTCCTACAGCCTTCGGATCGGGGGCGGTTCCGCCTCCGGCATGCCGTTGAACAGCCTGCCCCTGACGGAGGGCGTGGTGCTGTTGTCAGTTCTCGAAGCTGAACCCGGCCAACCCGGCCGCGATGTGGGGCCGGCGATCCATGCAGCAGCCGTTCCTTTGGAGGAGCCGGCAAACGACGGAAAAAACCAGCACCCTGTCCCGGACAAGGTTTCCGACGAAACCATGATCGGCTACACCGAAGCGGACCTTGGCCTGACCATCGCACCCGGCCACTTGGGGCTGGGGCAGGAATCAAATCCTGGCGATGAACCTGCCAGTGAACCTGCGGCGGATGGGCGTGCCGGAGAACCTGCTTCCCGACAAGCCTCTGCCGACGAAACCTCCCATGGCGAAACAGCCACCGCCGAGCCCGTCGTCGCCGAAACCGCCACCGCCCAGCCCGCCGCCGGCCCGCCTTCGGAGGATGGAGCTGCTTCACCGGCACGTGTTTTGGCAGGGGAGACCGCTCAAGAACCAGTCGCGACGGACGGCCTCGAAGTGGCCGGTGAACCCGTCCACACCAGCACCACTGATCCTTTGGTCCCCACGTTGGAAAACACCACCAACTACGATCACCTGTGGGATAAGACGGTGATGCGCACCATCGAAGATGCCGCCGTACGGGTGGATGACGACTCCGACGACCACGATGCCCCGGTGTCCAAGACGCCGGGTGCTCCGGTGGCCCCTGCGCCCATGCCTGCAGCACCTGCTGCAGAACCGCAGGATCCGCTATCGTCAGTTCCGGCGCAAGTGACCCCAGCACCGGCAGAGCAGCCTTCGGCAGAGCAACCTTCGGCAGGGCAACCTGCGGCTGTGCAACTCCCTTCCGACCAGGGAACGGGTCTGATTGATTCCGTACCCTGGCTGCGGACCGGTCCTGCCGCGTCGGATGCAGGCAGTGCCGCCCCCGCGTCTTCAAGCCTGCCCGCTGCTCCGGCCATCGGGTCCGCGCCGTCGCCAGGCCCGGCCCAGTCACAGCCCACTGCGGGCCCTGCCCCGCAGCTTCCGGGCGGCTGGCCACCTGCACCGCCCGCAGGCGTCGTCGACGAAGATGCGGACCATGACGGCCAGACCATCATGAAAAGCAGCCTGGCTGCAGGGAATGACGATGCGGCCAAACCGGCACCGGCTGCCCTGGACGCTGCGGTTGCCAATGGGCCAAGCGTGCTGGCACGGGTGTGTTCGCAGGGGCACGCGAATCCACCTACGTATCCGCAGTGTTCTGTCTGTGGCACGGCACTGTCCGGGGATGCCGAGCAGGTCCAGCGGCCGCGACTTGGCCGCATGCGCCTTTCCACGGGCGAGTTGATCGATCTTGACCAGTCGCTGATCGTTGGACGGCAACCTTCCGTTTCCCGTGTCCAAGGTGGCACCATGCCCAAGTTGGTGCAGGTGGAGAGTCCCGGAGGGGACATTTCCCGCTCCCACGTCGAGGTCAGGCTGGAGGGCTGGCACGTCATGTTGTGCGACCTGAAGGCAACCAACGGAACAGTGTTGATCAGGGAAGGCCAGGCCCCCCGCCGCCTTGCCCAAAACGAAATGGCCATTCTGCTGGACGGCGATATCGCCGAGCTGGGTGACGACATTTCATTGCGTTTCGAGGAGATTCTTTGAGTTCCAAGAGGCCCCCCGCGCCGCCTCCACCCATTCCGGGATTCCAGTATGTGAGCCTGCTGGGCTCCGGCGGATTCTCGGATGTTTACCTGTATGAGCAAGACCGGCCGCGCCGTAAAGTGGCCGTCAAAGTGCTGCTGTCAGACCTGAAGACTGAGGGCGCACGCCGACGCTTCGAGTCCGAAGCGAACCTGATGGCGCAATTGTCATCGCACCCGTACATCGTGACGATCTTCGAAGCCGAGATTACGGAGAGCGGCCACTCCTACCTCGCCATGGAGTACTGCTCCCGGCCAAGCCTTGATGTGCGGTACCGCCGTCAGCGCTTCAGCGTGGACGAGGTCCTGGCCGTCGGCATCCAGGTGGCGTCCGCCGTCGAGACCGCGCACCGGGCCGGCATCGTCCACCGGGACATCAAACCGGCCAACATCCTGGTCACCGACTACAACCGTCCCGCACTGACGGACTTTGGTATCTCCGGCACCATTGGCGCCGACACCGAGGACGACGCCGGCATGTCCATTCCGTGGTCGCCGCCCGAGCAGTTCCGGGGTGGCGCGGTGGACGGGGTTCCCGTTGACATCTGGGCGTTGGGAGCCACGCTCTACACCCTCCTGGCAGGCCGTTCGCCCTTCGTCTTGCCCGGGCAGGACAATTCCCAGCGCGAGCTGATTTCGCGCATCACCAACTCGCCCCTTCCCAGGCTTGGGCGGGCGGACGTACCGGAGTCCCTGGAACTCGTCCTGGCCACCGCCATGGCAAAGTCTCCAGGGTCCCGCTACTCGTCTGCGCATGCTTTTGCCCTGGCGCTCCAGCGGATCCAGACAGAGTTGAACCTGTCCCAGACACCGTTTGAAGTGCTTGAAGAACCCGGGCACGGCGACGACCAGCATCCGGACGACAACTTCGAGGAAACCCGGGTCCGGAGCATTGCTGCGATTGATCCCGACGCTTCCGGGACAGCCACCACGGGATCGGCGCCCACCTTCCCCGCCCGGACCTTCCCGTCCACGGTTCCCGGCGCCACGCAAGCTCCTGCACACGTTTCCCCGCCACAAACGCATAAGGGCGCCGCCCAGCAAACCCCACCGCAATTTCACGCGCCGGTCCGGGATCAAAGCGCGGTGGAGGCACCCGAGGTCGCGGAATCCACGGTCCTTCGAGGCTGGCAGGCTTCGCCGGCTGCGGTGGATGTTGATGCAACGGTCAGCCGCTCCGCTGCGTCCGCAGGGGCATCGGCAACGGAAGATAACGTCCAGGCAGCCGACCACAGCAAGCGCAACCTGTGGCTCGCCGCCACCGGGGCGGCAGTGCTGGTGGTCGCCGTCGTGGTGGGCATGGTCCTGGGTTCGTCGGCACAACCCAAAGTTGCCCCGACGGAAACAGCCAGCAAGGCCCCGGCCGATGCCTTGGACAGTGGCAGCGTCCCGGACGTCGAGGCACTGGCCGCGGCGCGGGATACCAAGGACCCGAATATCATCGTTTTTTCCTGGAAGAACCCGCAGCCTAAAGAGGGCGATACCTACAAGTGGCGCACCAAATCGGCCAAGGCTGACGGCGCCTATGAGACAACGCAGACGGAGAAGGCCTTCGTTTCAGGCTTTGGCGAACCGCCCATTTGCGTGCAGGTCATCATTGTCCGGTCGGACGGCAGCGCGTCGCCTGAGGGGCCGGGCTCCATCGCTTGCCTGGACGGGTAGCCGGCATATGACACTTACTTACCGCCGACTGAGGAGGCACAGATCATGGGGGATCTAGCAATAGATTTCTGTGGGGAATGGTACGAACCATCCGACGAAGACGTCTTTGACATTGGTCGCGAAGGTGACCTGGAGGTCGACGACAACCCGTATCTGCACCGACGCTTCCTGCAGATCGCCCGTTACGACGGCATGTGGTGGCTCAGCAACGTGGGCAGCATGTTGTCTGCCACCATCGCCGATGGTTCCGGCGGCATGCAGGCCTGGCTTGCGCCGGGTGCAAGGATCCCGTTGGTCTTCAGCCACACCAACGTGATCTTCACTGCCGGGCCCACAACGTATGAATTCGCCGTCCATTTGAAGACGCCGTCGTTCCGGCATGAGGCCCGCGAAGAGGACCAGGCGGGGGACACCACCATTGGCCCCGTGGTCTTCACGGACTCACAGAAGGCCCTGATCGTGGCCTTGGCTGAGCCCATGCTGCGCCGCGAAGGCACTGGCTTCAGCGCCATTCCCTCCTCAGCAGAGGCTGCGAAGCGGCTGGGTTGGGCCCTGACACGGTTCAACCGCAAGCTGGACAACGTGTGCGACAAACTGGACCGCGTTGGAGTCGTTGGTTTGCGCGGTGGCGCAGGGAAACTCGCCACCAACCGCCGCGCCCGCCTGGTGGAGCACGCGGTGACCTCGCATCTGGTGACCCCGGCTGATTTGCACCTCCTTGAAAAAATGACTGGAGTCGACGAAGGATGAAGTTTCGCCTGACCTTGCGGCGTGATCCTGCCGAAGCAAAGGACCTCGCCGTGACGGTGGATGGTCGCGCCACCGTGGCGGACATAGCCACCGAACTCTGGGTCGCCGACCCCGTACGCAAGGGGACCGAACCGCCGTCGAACCTGTCCATCAGCGTGGACGAAGCGTTCGTTGGCGGTGGCCTGTCCGGACACGTGCTCCGCCCCACCGACAACTTGCTGGAGTCCGGGTTGCGGCCCGGATCCAAGGTCTCGCTCGCGCAGGTCAGCGAACAGTTTGCCTCGAACGGCCACGCCAACGGCACCAACAGGGGACCGGCAGCGGCGACGTTGCGCGTCATGTCAGGGCCCGACGTCGGGCGCGAGTTTTCGCTGCCTTTCGGCACCAGCTACATCGGCCGGGACAGGGACGCCGACATCAGGCTTTCCGACCCGCTGACGTCCAAGCGCCATGCCCGCGTCACGGTGGGCGAGACGGTGGAGATCGTGGATACGAACTCTGCCAACGGGCTGCTCATGGACGGCTTGCCCGTCACGCGGGCAACACTGCAATCCTCGGACACGGTTACGTTGGGCGATACCACTGTAGGAGTGGTGGCGTTGTCCCGGAACCACAGTGGTGGCCCGTCATCGCCCTTGGTGGACTTCAACCGGTCACCGCGGGTCCTGCCGAGGTTCGAGTCACCCAAGCGGGTGCCGCCGGCCGGTCCCAAGCGCCCCGAGCACCAGCCGTTCCCCTACATCATGCTGGTGGCGCCGCTGCTGATGGGCGGCGTGCTTTTTGCCGTCACCCAGAACCTGCTCTCTGTCCTCTTCATGGCCATGATGCCGCTGTTCATCGTGGGGCATTACGTAGACCACAAGATGCAGAGCAAGCGCCAGGCCAAGGAAGGCCACAAGCAGTTCAAGGCCGCCATGCTGGCTTTCCGCGAGGACATCGACCGGCAGCAGAACATCGAGCGCGCCGTCAGGCTCCAGGAAGCGCCTTCGGTCAGCGATACCGTGGACGCGATCTACAAACTTGGCCCCTTGCTGTGGACCAACCGTCCCGAGCACCAGCACTTCCTGGGCGTCCGTTTCGGGCTGGGCTCCGCGCCGTCGCGCATCCCCTTTGACGAGCCAAGCGCCAACGAAACCGAACCGCAGTACATGCGGGAAATCCAGGAATGCCTTCAGCAGGTCCGGGTGATCGAGGGCGTGCCCATTGTTTCCCAACTGCGGACCTCCGGATCGTTCGGCGTGGCGGGGGACCGCAGCGTGGTGGACGATGTTGCCCGCGGGATGGTGCTTCAACTGGTAGGCCTCCACTCGCCTGCAGAAGTGGTCCTGACCTCGCTGACCTCGGCGCGCTCCCGTGAACGTTGGGACTGGCTGCAATGGCTTCCGCATGTCGGTTCAGGCCACAGCCCGCTGTCCGGTGACCACCTCGCCGCAGGCCCTGGCGCCGGTGCTGCCTTGTTGTCCCGCTTGGAAAGCCTCGTGGAAGAGCGCGAGTCCATGGCCAAGGAGCCAGGGCCGCAGCATCGCCCCGGGCTCAAGAACGAGCACGAAGAAATCCCAGCCCCCGTTGTGCCCGCTGTCCTGGTGATCGTGGAAGACGATGCTCCCGTGGACCGTGGACGCCTCACGCGCCTGGTGGAGCGCGGCCCTGACCATGGCGTGCACGTCATGTGGGTAGCAGCCAACGTGCAGTCCCTCCCTGCAGCGTGCCGGGACTTCCTCTCCGTTGACGGCGATCACGGCACCACAACAGGCCAGGTCCGCCTGGGCAGGCACACCTATCCTGTGAGCTGCGAAAGCCTCGATGCGGACCTTGCTACGCAACTGGCCCGCATGATGTCGCCGTTGGTGGACGTCGGAAACCCGCTCGACGACGACTCCGACCTCCCGCGCGCCGTGTCCTACGCCACGTTGATCGGCAAGGAACTGATGGACAACCCGCAGGCCGTTGCTGAACGTTGGCAGGAGAACAATTCTGTCCACGCCACCGCCGTGCCCAACCGCAAGGACAACGGCAGCCTCCGCGCGCTGGTTGGTTCCAAAGGCGTGGAGCCGTTCTACCTCGATCTCAAGAACGAAGGTCCGCACGCACTGGTGGGCGGAACCACCGGCGCCGGCAAGTCAGAATTCCTCCAGTCCTGGGTGATGGGCATGGCCGCGGCCTACAGCCCGGACCGTGTCAGCTTCCTTTTCGTGGACTATAAGGGCGGCGCAGCATTCGCGGACTGCCTCCACCTGCCCCACACCGTGGGACTGGTGACGGACTTGTCCCCGCACCTTGTCCGCCGTGCACTGACCTCCCTGCGCGCTGAACTGCACTACCGGGAACGGCTCCTGAACCGCAAGAAGGCCAAGGACCTGCTGGCGTTGCAACGTGAAGCCGATCCCGAGGCACCGCCGTACCTGATCATCATCGTGGACGAATTCGCGGCACTGGCTACGGAAGTTCCGGAGTTCGTGGACGGCGTGGTGGACGTCGCTGCCCGTGGCCGTTCCCTGGGCCTGCACCTGATCCTGGCCACCCAGCGGCCTGCCGGCGTCATCAAGGACAACCTGCGTGCCAACACCAACCTCCGTGTCGCTTTGCGCATGGCTGATGAAGTGGATGCCGTGGACATTCTTGGTGTTCCCACTGCCGCCTATTTTGATCCCTCCATCCCGGGCCGTGGCGCCGCGAAGACCGGCCCCGGGCGGATCCAGGGCTTCCAGACCGGATATGCCGGTGGCTGGACCACCGAGAAACCGCAACGTCCGCGGATCGACATCGTGGAGATGGCCTTCGGCTCCGGGCCCACCTGGGAACCGCCGTTGGTGGCCCAAGTGGAGGAAGAACCCGCAGGGCCGAACGACATCGCCCGGATGACGGAAAACATCATCCGTGCCGCGGACGTCCTCTCGATCGAGCCTCCCCGGAAACCGTGGCTTAACGAACTGGCCACCACGTACGACTTCTCCAAGCTCCCGAACCCGCGCACGGATGAGCGGCTCCTGCTGGGCGTCGCAGACGATCCCGCCCACCAGGACCAGCCCACCGTGTTCTACGAACCGGACAAGGACGGCAACATGGCCGTCTACGGCACGGGCGGATCCGGAAAGTCGGCTGCGTTGCGCAGTATCGCCATCGCTGCAGCCGTCACACCCCGCGGTGGCCCGGTGCATATTTACGGCATCGACTGTGGTTCCTCCGGACTGAAGATGCTGGACGGACTCCCGCACGTTGGTGAAATCATCAATGGAGACGACGTTGAACGCGTTGGCCGCCTGCTGCGCTGGCTCAAGGAAGTAGCCGACGACCGTGCTGCCCGGTTCGCCGAGGTCAGGGCCTCCACGATCGTGGAATACCGGCAGTTGGCCAACAGGCCGGACGAGAAGCGCATCTTCATCCTGGTCGATGGCATGTCCTCTTTCCGGGAAGGATACGAGTACAGCAAGCTGTCCGCGCTCTGGGACATCTTCCTGACGCTGGCCACCGACGGACGTCCCTTGGGCATCCACCTGGTAGTCAGCGGTGACCGCACCAACTCTGTTCCGGCGTCGCTTCTTGCTTCCATCCAGAAGCGGTTGGTCCTGCGCCTCAGCTCCGAAGACGACTACATGACCTTGGACGTCCCCAAAGATGTCCTCAACGCCGCATCCCCTCCCGGGCGCGGATTGCTGGATGGTCTTGAAGTCCAGCTCGCCGTCCTGGGTGGCAACTCGAACCTGGCACTGCAAGCACGCGAAGTTGCCAAGCTCAGCCAGGCCATGGTCCGTCAAGGACTGGAGCAGGCACCGCAAATCCAGCGCCTCCCGGAGTTGGTGGACCTGGACATCCTGCCCACCGGCGCTCCGGACAATCCCGTTATTGGTGTCGACGACGAGACACTGGGTTCGGCGGCCATCGCTGCCAAGGGCTCGCTCCTCCTCGCTGGCCCTCCGGGTGCCGGACGGACGGTCGCGCTGGTGACCCTGGCGTACGCCTTGCGTCGCTCCAATCCGCGGACAGACCTGATCTACATCGGCTCGCGCCGGTCCGCCGTGGCGTCGCTGAACATCTGGAGCCGCTCGTTGGTGGGTCCGGATGAAGTGTCCGACGTCGTGGATGACCTGATCGACAAGGCCTCGGACAACCCGGGCAGCATGGCCATTTTCATCGAGGGCCTGACCGAGTTCACGGACACCTTGGCTGAATCGGGGGTCGGCCGCCTGGTCACGGCGGCCATCAAGGCCGATCAATGGGTGGTGGGCGAATCTGAAACATCCACCTGGTCCCAGGCCTGGTCCTTGGCACAGCCGTTCAAGTCCGGGCGCCGTGGGCTGTTGCTCAACCCGGGAGACGTGGAAGGCGACAGCCTGCTCAACACCTCCCTCGGCAGGATCAGCACCGACTTCATTCCCGGCCGCGGATACATTGTTGGACGCGGCAAAGTACGCAAACTGCAGATCGCCATGCCGCCGGAGAACCGAAGCTAGGATTTGCCGCAGCGCGGGGGATATAGGAGGATTTCACAAAACACCCGAACTTCTTGAAAACCGGTGGCACCCCAACGCCCCGGCTGAGGTTACTTCATGCGACACTCCGTTGTCCCTGCCGTTCTTCTGACCGCTGGTCTGCTGTTGGCGCCAGCTGCCGCCGTCCACGCTGCTCCATGCGACGGGAAGTTATCCTGCGCACCCAGTGAGGGAGTCCAGGACCCCTTGCCGACGCAGCCTGCGCTGGCCCCGGAACCGGACAAGAGGCCCACGCCCAAACCGGAACCGACCCGTGTCCGCGAGACACAGAAGGCACCTGCACCTGCACCAGCCGCTCCCGAGCCGCCTGTCCAGGCACCACAGCCCGTAGTGACGCAGTTCGTTACCGTGGCGCCCCGGGTGACCAGTCCGGCGTCGGGCCCGTCCGAACCCGCGCCCACGCCCGAGGCGACCGTGGCGTCTGCAACGCCGTCGGCCTCGCCTTCTGCGACACCCAGCTCAGCCAGCCCCAGCCCGTCCAAGTCGTCCAACTGGAACACCCCCGTGGACAAGGGCAAGGAGACGCAGGCCGCCGCCATGGCCAGCACGTCCATCTCCGGCCCCAACGTGCTGGGCCTCTTCGGTATCCTGGGTGCCGTTCTCCTGGTGGGCCTGGGCGGCCTGGCGTTCGCCCTGTGGAGCAAGAACCGGCTCTCTTCGCACTAGCCGCGCCGCATAAATGTCGTTGGCTTGCGGCAAGATAGACGTGTGAGCACACCAGAAACTGCGAATCCGGTAGAAACCACAGGTGAACAGGCGGCTGCAACCGTCGTGGAAGCAGAGGGGACCCCACCTTCGGAGTCCTTGCGCGATGAGTACGAGCAACTGGCCGATCTCGTCCGCAAATACCGGTATGCCTATTACCAGGAAGACTCACCTACGGTATCCGACGCCGAGTTTGATGAACTGTACCGGCGCCTGGAGGAGATGGAAGCCCTCCACCCGGAGCTTGTCTCGAACGATTCCCCCACGCAGGAAGTGGGCGGCGAGGTCTCCTCGGCATTCGCTGCCGTGGAGCACCTGCAACGCATGTACAGCCTGGATGACGTTTTCTCCCTGGACGAGCTTGAGGCCTGGGTGCGGAAGGCGGAAGCTTCGGTGGCCAAGCTCGGAGACTCCGTTCCGCCCATTGCCTGGCTGACAGAGTTGAAGATCGACGGCCTCGCTGTGAACCTCCTCTACCGCGACGGCAAGCTCGTCCGTGCGGCCACGCGCGGCGATGGCACAACTGGTGAAGACATCACCCACAACGTCCTGACCATCAAGGAAATCCCACGCGAACTCACCGGATCCGGGTATCCCTCTGAGGTCGAAATCAGGGGTGAGGTATTTATCCCCTCCAAGGCCTTCGTTGAGTTCAACGAAACCCTCGTCGCCGCCGGCAAAGCACCGCTCGCCAACCCGCGCAATGCTGCCGCTGGCTCGCTGCGACAAAAGGATCCTGCGGAAACCGCCAAGCGGCCCCTGAGCATGTACGTCCACGGCATCGGCGCCCGCGAAGGATTGGAAGCCAAGAGCCAGTCCGAAACGTACAAGCTTCTTGAAGCCTGGGGGCTGCCCACCAGTCCGTACCTCAAGGTCCTGGACTCGTTTGACGAGGTCCTTGAGTTCATTGGGCACTACGGCGAGCACCGGCACGACCTCGCACATGAGATCGACGGCATTGTGGTCAAGATCGACGACTTCGCCACCCAACGGGCCCTCGGTTACACCTCCCGGGTTCCGAGGTGGGCTGCTGCGTACAAATACCCTCCCGAGGAAGTCCACACCAAGCTCCTGGACATTGCCGTCAACGTAGGCCGTACCGGCCGGGTGACTCCGTTCGGATTGATGGAACCAGTAAAAGTGGCCGGCTCCACGGTGGGCATGGCGACGCTGCACAACCAGGACGTGGTCAAGGCCAAGGGCGTCATGATCGGTGACATCGTGATCCTTCGAAAAGCCGGCGATGTCATCCCCGAAATCGTGGGCCCTGTACTGGCCCTGCGTGACAAACAGGATCCACCGGTCCGGGAATTCGTGATGCCCACCGAATGCCCGTCGTGCGGCACCCCGCTTGCGCCGGCGAAGGACGGCGACGTCGACATCCGTTGCCCCAATGCGAAGTCGTGCCCGTCGCAACTGCGTGAGCGCGTGTTCCACCTCGCGGGCCGTGGTGCATTCGATATTGAGGCGTTGGGGTGGGAAGCGGCCATAGCGCTCACGCAGCCCGCGGAGCCGGAGATCCCGCCGCTGACCAGTGAGGCGGGCCTGTTCAGCCTGACCCGCGAGGACCTGGCCGATGTCCTGATCCGCAGGGAGAAGCGTTCCAAGGGTGTGGGCACGGGCGAGTATGAGCTGGTTCCGTACTTCTATACCAAGGGCACGGCCAAGTCCCCCTCCAAGCCAACGGCCACCACCGAGAAACTGTTTGTGGAGTTGGAGAAAGCCAAGAAGCAGCCGCTCTGGCGTGTTTTGGTAGCGCTCTCCATCAGGCATGTGGGCCCCACCGCTTCGCGGGCTCTGGCTACCGCCTTCGGCAGCATGGACGCCATCCGGAACGCCACGGAGGAGCAAATGGCCCATGTGGATGGTGTGGGCCCCACCATTGCAGTGGCACTCCAAGAGTGGTTCGCCGTGGACTGGCACAACGAGATCGTGGACAGCTGGGCAGCGGCCGGTGTGCGGATGGAAGACGAGCGGGACACGTCCGTGCCGCGCACCCTTGAAGGGCTCACCATCGTTGTTACCGGTACTTTGCCCAACTTCAGCCGGGACGAAGCCAAGGAAGCCATCATCATTCGTGGCGGGAAGGCGTCTGGTTCCGTTTCCAAGAAGACCAGCTACCTGGTGGCCGGCGAAAGCGCCGGCACCAAGCTGGACAAGGCGGAGCAGCTGGGTGTTCCCGTGCTGGACGAAGATGGTTTCCGTGAGCTGCTTGCCAACGGGCCCGCGGCTGCGGCAGACGAGCCTGCGGACAACGAAACGGGGCAGGGCGACGCCACGGAAGCAGTCTCCGAATGACGGAGGTGAACGGGCTCCTGGCAGTAGCCAAACGTGCCGCTGCGGCGGGTGCTGCTGTGCTCGCGCAGCGGTCCGTCAGCGGCACAGGCGGCGATGGCCTCGACACCACCAACAAGGGTGAGGACGGCGACTGGGTCACGGCCTTTGATGTCGCGGCTGAGAATGCCGTCCGCGAAGCCATCCTTGCAGAGCGGCCCCACGACACCATCACTGGCGAGGAGCACGGCACCACCAGGCCGGACATGCCTTCTGGATACCGCTGGTCCATTGACCCCTTGGACGGGACCACCAACTTCATCCGAAACATCGCCTACTACGCCACCTCTGTGGCCGTAGCCGACTCCGACGGCGTATGGCTGGCCGGGGTGGTCCACGCACCTGCCCTGGGTCGCGTCTACTCGGCCGCCCGTGGACAAGGAGCCTGGTTGGAGGTCGGTGGAGAGACCACCCGCTTGGCAGGTCCTGTCCAGGGACGAAGGGGACTCATCCTGGCTACGGGATTCAGCTACGATCCCGCTACCCGCGCAGACCAGTCTGCCGGCCTCGCTGAGCTTATGGACGGTTTTGCCGACGTCCGGCGCCTGGGTTCTGCGGCCTTGGATCTCTGTTTGGTGGCCGACGGTACTTTTGACGCTTACGGCGAGCGTGGCCTGAACGAGCACGATTTCTCTGCCGGTGCGCTGATCGCCGAAGAGGCGGGCTGCTGGGTGCGCAGACCACGGTTGGAGAGCCCTTTGAACGGTGGGCCAAGCACCGAAGACCGTTTGGCGGCCTGGATGTGCGCCGGCGCCTTGGAACTGTCCGGCAAGTTTCCTTTGTGACCACCAATCCGTGATCAAAACCCTCGCCATCGCCAACTACCGATCCATCCGGGACCTCGCCATGGAGTTGCATGGCCTGGACATCGTGACCGGTGCCAACGGCAGCGGAAAGTCCTCGCTGTACCGGGCGCTTCGGCTGTTGGCAGAGTGTGCCGGGGGCGACTCCGGCAACGTGGTGGGTTCGCTTGCCCGCGACGGCGGTTTGCCCTCCACACTGTGGGCAGGCCCGGAGTCCATCAGCAAGGCCATGCGCAGTGGTGACGTGCCTGTCCAGGGAACGGTACGGCGTGAGTCCGTAAGCCTGAAGCTGGGTTACTCCGGGGACGATTTTGGATACTTGGTGGACCTGGGGATGCCAACGCCCGGCGGTGCCGGATTCGACCAGGAAACCGGCAGGCCCCGGCCCTCCGCCTTCAGCTTGGATCCCGAAATAAAACGGGAGCAGATCTTCTCCGGCCCTGTAGCACGGCCAGGCTCACTGTTGGTCGACCGGAAGGGAAGCCTGGCCAAGCTGCGCGGACCCGGCAGCGAGTGGACAGAGTTATCCAGGCGGCTGGACACTTTCCAGAGCATGCTGACGGAGGTTTCGGACCAGGACAGGGCGCCGGAGGTTCTGCGGGTTCGTGACTCGGTCCGTTCATGGCGGTTCTACGATCACTTCCGCACGGATGCCGACGCTCCCGCCCGCCAGGCGCAGCTCGGAACCCGCACACCCGTGCTTCATCACAGCGGCAAGGATCTTGCGGCTGCTCTGCAAACACTGCGCGAGGTGGGCTTCGAGCGGCAGTTGGATGCCGCCGTCGGCCATGCCTTTCCCGGAAGCCGCTTGGAGATTGCCGTCAACGACGGCCGGTTCAGCGTGGAACTCAGTCAGCCCGGCATGTTGCGGCCCATGAAGGCCGCAGAGCTCTCGGACGGAACCCTGCGGTTCCTGTTGCTGACCGCGGCGTTGCTGACCCCGCGGCCCCCCGAGCTCATGGTCCTCAACGAACCCGAGACCAGCCTCCACGTTGACCTGATGCCGGCACTGGCCGGACTGATTGTCCAGGCCAGTGCCAACAGCCAGATGATCGTGGTAACCCACTCGGAAGCGTTGCTCAAGGCGCTGCGCGAGAGCGGTGCCGCCCACGAGCATGAGCTCTACAAGGACCTCGGCGAGACCCGGATCGAGGGTCTGGGATCGCTGGAAGGTCCCTCGTGGAGCTGGCCCAAGCGCTGAGGGCCGCCCGCGTGACGCGGCATGGGTCCTAGAACGCTGATCCGATGGACGTGAGCTGCTGCGCCGCGGAGCCTGCGAAGCGGTTCTCCGGCCGGGCCAGTCCGTAGTGTCCGCGGAGCGTGGACTCGGTGTACTCCGTACGGAACAGCCCGCGCTGCTGGAGGATCGGTACTACGTGGTCCACGAACACCTCCAGTCCTGAGGGGAGGACCGGCGGCATGATGTTGAAGCCATCCGCGGCGCCGGCAAAGAACCAGTCCTGGATGGCGTCAGCAACCTGTTCAGGTGTTCCGGAGAAGGTACGGTGCCCGCGTCCTCCACCCAGCCGGCCGATCAGCTGGCGAACGGTGAGCTGCTCCCGGCGGGCCAGCTCCACGATCAGCGTGTAGCGGCTCTTGGCACCCTCAATGTCGTCCTCGGACGGCAGGTCGGCAGGGAGTTGGCGGTCCAGGGGGAGGTCCTCAGGCTTCAGGCGCAACGTCTTGGCCAGTTGCTCCCGGGCGTATTCGGGCTTGATGAGCTCGTCCAGTTCACGCTCAAGCTTGAGGGCTTCGGCTTCAGTGGATCCGATGACCGGGACGATCCCCGGCAGGATCTTGATGCCTTCCGGGTTGCGGCCCACCGCTGCGGTGCGTGACTTCAGGTCAGAGTAGAAGGCTTGGGCGTCGGCCAGGGTCTGGTGGGCGGTGAAGACGGCTTCGGCATACTGCGCCGCCAGCTTCTTGCCGTCTTCGGAAGAGCCGGCCTGGACGATCAGCGGGTGGCCCTGGGGTGAACGGGGAACATTGAGGGGGCCACGAACGCGGAAGTGTTTCCCCTCGTGCTCGATGACCCGGATCTTGTTGTCATCGCCCCAGACGCCCTCGGCCTTGTCCGCGAGGATGGCGTCATCTTCCCAGCTGTCCCAGAGTTTCTGTGCCACCTCGATGAACTCAGCGGCCCGCTCGTACCGGACGGCATGGGCCGGCTGGTCATCCACACCGAAGTTGCGCGCGGCGTCCGGTCCCGCCGTCGTGACGACGTTCCAGCCTGCACGTCCACCACTGACCCAGTCCACCGAAGCGAAACGGCGCGCAAGGTTGAAGGGGTCGTTGTAGGTGGTGGAGGCGGTCGCGATCAGGCCGATCCTTTGTGTTGCGGCAGCGATGGCCGTCAGCAGCACGGTTGGTTCCAGTTTTCCGGCAGGACGGCGGCCCACCTCGCCAAAGAGGACGGGGGAGTCAGCGAAGAAGATGGAATCGAGCTTTCCGCGTTCGGCCGTGCGGGCCAGGTGCTGGTAGTGCTCCACTTTGGTAGAGGCAAGGGGGTCGCTTTCGGGCAGGCGCCATGATGCTTCGTGGTGCCCTGTGCTCATCAGGAACGCGTTGAGGTGCAATGTGCGGTCTGGCGGGGTCATGGTTTCTCCTCGGGTCAGGACAGTTGGGGCCGGTGTGTGGCAACTCAAGCACGGGTCCAAAGCCCTCCGCCAGCGTTTCGACATGTCCCCGCAACAGCACGAAACCGGGGTTCACGGCAGGCAACGCGGCTCCATCCGACGCCACGGGAGGCAACACAAAAGCAGCCCAGCAGTTGTCCACCCGATCAACAAAGCACGGGCCGCCGTCGTCGTGTGTTCCGTTCGTGACTGATAGTTCCATCACGGAAAGGCCCTTTTGGCGTCTTTGGTGCGACCGGCACGACTACCATTGGTAGGTGCTTTCGCCGATTACCGTCCGTCCCGCCCTGCCCGAAGACTACGACGCCGTTGCCCGCATTACGCAGGACTCCTACGTCACTGCGGGGTACTACGGCGACGCCGACCACCCGTACCTGCAGAAGCTCCAGGATGTGGCAGGCCGTGCGGAGCACGCCGACATCCTTGTGGCAGAGCGCAACGGCGAGGTGATCGGTTCGGTCACCGCGGCTCCTGCGGGCGGCGGCTTCTCGGACATCGGCCTGGAGGATGAGCTGGAACTGCGGACCCTCGTGGTGGATCCGGCTGTGCAGCGCTCCGGTGCCGGCCGCGCCCTGGTGCAGGCCGTCGTCGATCAGGCCAAGGCCATGGACGGCATCAAGGCCGTTTCGCTGACCACCGGCGCGACGTGGGAAAGTGCCAACGCCCTGTATGCACGCACCGGCTTTGACCGCGCGCCGCACCGCGACTGGTTCGTTCCCGGCACCGACATAAAGCTGTTCGTTTACCGGCTGGACCTCCCGCAGTCATAAAGTTTCCTTCGTAAACGCCGGTCACCGGACCGTGCGAAACGACAGGAAGGCGCGGCATGCGCAAGACATTCGGCACGGGTTCGGTCTGGGAGCAGACCCTTGGATACTCCCGCGCAGTCCAGGTGGACAACACCCTCTTCATTTCTGCGACGGCAGCCAGTGGGCCCGATGGCATTGTTGGCGAAGACTTCTACTCGCAGACCAAGTACATTCTCGAAAAGCTCGGCACCGTTCTGGAAGAAGCCGGGTTCTCCTACGAGGACGTTGTGCAGTCCAAGCTGTACCTGACGGACATCAGCAAATGGGAAGATGCCGGCCGTGCGCATGGTGAGGTCTTCGGCGAGATCCGCCCCACGCTTGCCCTGGTCCACGTCCTGCCGTTCCTCGATCCCGCGATGCTGGTGGAGATCGAGCTCGTGGCGCAGAAGAGCGCGTAACGCACCCAACTGAGTCGCATTAGTGGTTGTTCTGAATGCTCAGAACAACCACTAATGCCAGCTGGTTGGGCTAGCTCGGGACGCCGTAACGGTGTTCCGGCCGGCCCGTGGTCCCGTAGCGCAGTTGGATTTCGACGGCGCCATCGTCCGCGAGCGAGGACAGGTACCGTTGCGCCGTGGCCCGGGAAACGCCAACGCGTTCCGCCACCTCGGCAGCTGAATACTGCTCGCCAGGGATCAACGATTCCAGGACCGCCGCTTCGGTCGCCGAGCGGGGTTTGGCGGCCGGCGTGACGTCACCGGGAATCAGGGAGCGCTTTGCGCGTTCAATGGTGGTCTGGTCCACGGCGCTCTGCTGGCCCAAAATCCTCCGGTACCTGGCGTAGGACCGGAGTTGCTGGGACAGGGACTCGGCCGTGAAGGGTTTGAGCATGTACCCCAGCGCGCCGCGACGCAGGGCAACCTTGATGGACTGCGCATCCGAGGCTGCGGTGAGCATCACGGCGTCGACGTCCAACTGGCCCAGCAGGTCCAAGCCGGAGCCATCCGGCAGGTACACGTCCAGCAGCACCAGGTCCGGGCGGAGGCTGTGGATCGCCTGCAGCGCTTGGGACACGGAGCCCGCCGGCGCCAAGGCCATGAAGCCGGCCACGGAATCCACATAGGCAGCGTGGAGCCTTGCCACGTGGAAGTCGTCATCCACGATCAGCACCCTCAAATCCTCAGCCACTGCTGTCCTCCCTCAAGGTAGAGTCGGCACCTGCATCCACAGTGCCGGAAAAGTCCATGACACCGGGGATGGTTGCCATGAACACCGCCCCCGGACCGCCATGGCTGCCGGGCTCCAGAACGCGGACGTCGCCGCTGCGCCTTCGCGCCAGCTGCCGCACCAACGCCAACCCCAAACCTTGTCCAGCCCCCGAGCGTACCGGTTGTTCCGACGTCGTAAATCCTTCTGCGAAGACCTCTTCGGGTTCAAGGCTCCCCAAACCGTCGCCCGAGTCTCCCACCACGATATGCAAGGTGCCGCCCGTTGTGGTGGCGTCGTCCAGCAGTTCAACCTCCACCCAGCGGTCCGCGGCGGACCCGGCGACGGCGGCACTCACCGCGTTGTCGATCAGGTTGCCGAGCACCGTGGTCACGTCCTGGGGATCGGCCACGTGCCCGCGGACCAATGTTTCGGGCCCGACGCGGAGGGCCACGCCGCGCTCCGAAGCCTCCACGCCCTTGGCGCCAACGAACGCCTGCAAGTACGGGTCCTGCAGGAGTTCAGCCTGCTCCACCGGGAACTTCAACGGGCCCGTTGCGGAGATCCGGGCCAAGTATGCCTTGGCCGATTCGTACTGGCCGATGCTCATGAAACCCGCGATCGTGTGGAGCTGGTTGGCGAACTCGTGGCGCTGGGCGCGGAGGGCTGTGGACATGGTACCCACGGCGTCGAGTTGGCGGGTGAGTTGCTGCAATTCCGTTCGATCACGCAGCATGACCACCCAGCCAAGGTCCTCCTTGCGATGCCAGGCCTTGCGTGCACTCACCACCAGAACGCGCCCACCTGCAACAATCTCCACGGCCTCCGCATCACGTGCCGCGGGCTGCGTGAGCTGCTTGAGTTGCTCGGGAACGGCGGCGGACGCCCAGTCCTGCCCGGTGGCATCGGGCATGTCCAGGAGCCTGGCGGCTGCTGCGTTGAACACGGAGATGCGCCCGTCCGCCGCGATACCGATCACGCCGTCATCCACGCCTTGGAGTACCGCTACCTGGTCGTGGACGAGGGTGCTGATTTCTTCGGGCTCAAGACCGAGGGTGAGCCGCTGCAGCCTGCGGCGGAGCAAGAACGACGCCAGGACGCCGGCAAGCAATGCTCCGCCAGCAGTGAGGGCAATGGGTACGATGTCGCGGGCCAGGCTGTTGCCAAGAGACTCCACGGAGTAGCCCACGCTGACTTCGCCCACGATTGCGCCGGGCGTTTCCGGCGAGTACACCGGCACCTTGGCCCCGGCCGATGGTCCCAACGTTCCGGTGTTGCGGGTAGTGATTTCCTCACCGCCCAATGCCACCGAGGGGTCCGTGCTGACGCGTTCACCCAGCCGCGCCGTCTCCGGGTGGGCCAGCCTGAGGCCGGTTTCGTCCGTGATGACCACGAACAAGGCGCCGGTGCGCGCCCGTACCGCCTCGGCAGCTTCTTGCAGGGGCCCGACGGCGAGTACTTCCGAGGGAGGCGTTCCCTCTTCCCTGCTGATGAGCTGCACGTTGGTCCTGATATCCGGATCCGCCGCGACCGTCCTGGCAAGGGTGAGGGCTTGGTGCTCGGCTTCGGTGCCGATCCGTTCGTACACCAGCCAGGCATGGACTGTTCCGCTGAGCAGGACCACCAGCAGGACAACCCCCAGTTGTAGGAGGAGGGTCTGGGTGGAAAACCGCATGATCCATTGAATCACTGAGCACAATGCGCAAAACGTTCGCAACGAGCAGTATTCCCAACAATTCCCGGAAACCCCCCGCCGTGATCGGCGCCACCCTATCGTCTGTAGTGCGCATCACACCGACGTGGCGCCATTCACAGTAGTAAGGAGCCGGCCGTGCTGGTTTTGCTTGGATTCGCAATGATTGCGGTATTCATGGTCCTGATCATGACCAAAAAATTGACGCCAGTACTGGCGCTGATCATCGTCCCCACCGTCTTCGGCCTTTTCGCCGGGGCGGGCCTCGGCATTGGCGACATGGTGATGGACTCGATGAAGTCCATGACATCCACGGCCGCGCTCCTCATGTTCGCCATCATCTACTTCGGCCTGATGATCGACGTCGGACTGTTCGACCCCCTGGTGAAGTTCATCCTGCGCAAGCTGGGCAACGACCCCGCCAAGGTTGTCCTCGGCACCGCGATCCTCGCCGCAGCAGTCTCCCTGGACGGGGACGGCTCCACCACCTTCATCCTCACTACTGCCGCCATGCTCCCGGTGTACCTGCGGCTCAAGATGAGCCCCGTGGTCCTCACCTGCGTGGCGGGCCTGGCCAACGGCACCATGAACATCCTGCCGTGGGGCGGGCCCACCGCCCGCGCTGCGACCGCCCTGAACCTTGATGTCAACGACGTCTTCGTCCCCATGGTTCCGTCCCTCATCGTTGGCCTCATCGTTGTCCTGGTCTTCGCCTGGCTGCTGGGCCTGCAGGAACGCAACCGCCTCCGCACCACTGCGCCCGAAATTTGGAGCGACGTCGCCGATCCTTCTGAAGCGTTCGACGGCGGCGCCGGCCGCGGCGGTTCCGTCGCCGCAGGTTCGGGCCTGGGTGCAGGCTTCGGCGCCGGCCGTTTCGGATTTGGCCGCAACGGTTCAACCGCAGGTAAGCCGGGAACCGGCGGAGGTTCCGGCGTCGCGGTCCTCGAAGACCCTGCCACGCTGGTGGACGATCACGACACCGCCATGGCGGACACCGCGCTGGACCCCAACCGCTCCACCCTGCGTCCCAAGCTGTTCTGGTTCAACCTGGGCTTGACCGTCGCCGTGATGGTGGTCCTGGTGGCCAACATCGTTCCGCTGCCGTTCGTGTTCATGGTGGGATCCGCGATCGCCCTGCTGGTCAACTTTCCCAAGGTCAAAGACCAAGGCGCCCAGCTGATCGCCCACGCACCGTCCATCGTCGCCGTCGTCAGCATGGTCATGGCCGCCGCCGTCCTCACAGGCGTCCTCAACGGCACCGGCATGGTCAAGGCTATGTCCGAGTGGCTGGTCCAGATCATCCCCGCGGACATGGGTCCGTTCATGGCGATCATCACCGGACTGCTCAGCATCCCCATGACCTTCTTCATGAGCAATGACGCCTTCTACTTCGGTGTCCTTCCGGTCCTCTCCGAAACGGCCGCGCACTATGGCGTCGATGCAGTGGACATGGCCCGTGCCTCCATCACCGGGCAGCCCTTCCACCTGCAGAGCCCCTTGGTGCCGGCTATCCTCCTCCTGGTGTCCCTCGCCAAGGTAGACCTGGGTGACCACCACAAGAAGGTCCTCTGGCGCACGGCAGTGGTCTCAGTCGTCATGCTGGCAGTCGGAGTCGTGACCGGAGCCATCGGCATCGGCTGACCCGCTGTTCCCAGCGCAACCGTCTGCACCTGAGGTGCAAGACCGGGCCAGACATCCTCCGCGTGCTGCTCCTTCGTCGCTTTGACGCACGCATCCGGATGCCTGGCCCGGTCTGCGTAGGAGGCCCACCGGCCGAAGGCGACAACCCCCACCGAGCGGGCCGCAGCCCGCGTACGGCGGCGCACCCAAGCCAAGTAGACTGGTTCCGAAAACCATTTGAACTTTGCAGGGGAGATCCATGGCTGCGATCAACCGTGACGACGTCGCGCATCTTGCGCGTCTGGCTCACATTGAAATGAGTGCCGAAGAACTGGACAGGATGGCTGTTGAGCTTGCTGTCATCGTGGATTCGGTGAAGAGCGTGAGCGAAGCTGCGGGGGAGGATGTCCCGGCGACGTCGCACCCGATTCCGTTGACCAATGTGTTCCGTGAGGACGTTGTGGGCCACACGTTCACGGCTGAGCAGGCATTGTCCGGCGCTCCGGATGCTTACGAGAACCGTTTCAAGGTCCCGGCAATCCTGGATGAGGACTAATCACTATGACTGAATCGAAGAACGAGCTCATCCGCCACTCCGCTGCCGATCTCGCTGCGAAGCTGGCTGCCCGTGAGGTGACCGCCGTCGAGGTGACGCAGGCGCACCTTGACCGCATCGCCCTTGTTGATGGCGGAGCCGACGGTATCCACGCATTTTTGCACGTTAACACCGAAGAGGCTTTGGCTGTCGCAGCCGAGGTTGACGCCGCCCGTGCCGCCGGCGGTGCCGCTGCCGCGGAGCTGCACGCCCTCGCTGGTGTGCCGATTGCCGTCAAGGACCTCATCGTCACGATTGGCCAGCCGACGACGGCTGGTTCGAAGATCCTCGAGGGTTGGCACAGCCCGTATGACGCCACCGTGGTGAAGAAGCTGCGCGCGGCGAAGATGCCCATCCTGGGTAAGACCAACCTGGATGAATTCGCCATGGGTTCCTCCACGGAGCACTCGGCGTACGGCCCCACCCGCAACCCGTGGGACCTGGACCGCATTCCCGGCGGTTCGGGCGGTGGCTCC
This sequence comes from Arthrobacter sp. D5-1, assembly GCF_017357425.1. Lineage (NCBI taxonomy): Bacteria > Bacillati > Actinomycetota > Actinomycetes > Micrococcales > Micrococcaceae > Arthrobacter > Arthrobacter sp. D5-1. The sequence continues at coordinate 1,697,950 of NZ_CP014571.1, forward strand.
GCGGCCGCCGTCGCCGCTTTCGAAGCGCCGCTGGCGCTCGGCACCGATACTGGTGGCTCGATCCGCCAGCCGGGTGCCGTCACCGGAACTGTGGGCGTGAAGCCGACGTACGGTGCTGTTTCCCGTTATGGTGCCATTGCCATGGCGTCATCCCTGGACCAGATCGGCCCGGTTTCCCGTACGGTTCTGGACTCGGCGTTGCTGCAGGAAGTCATCGGCGGCCACGACCCCTATGACTCCACGTCGCTGACCGATCCGTTCAACGATCTTGTTGCTGCTGCCCGCGTGGGCAATGTTGCGGGCATGAAGATCGGCATCGTCAAGGAACTTCACGGCGAGGGCTACCAGGCAGGCGTCGAGAACCGGTTCAACGAGTCCCTTCAGCTGCTGAAGGATGCCGGTGCTGAAATCGTTGAGGTTTCCTGCCCCAACCTGAAGTACGCCCTGGGCGCTTACTACCTGATCATGCCGTCCGAGGTGTCCAGCAACCTGGCCAAGTTCGACGGTGTCCGCTTCGGCATGCGAGTGCTGCCCAAGGATGGTCCGATGACCATCGAGCGCGTCATGGGGGCTACCCGTGCCGCAGGCTTCGGTGACGAAGTGAAGCGCCGTATCATCCTCGGCACTTACGCTTTGAGCGCCGGTTACTACGACGCTTACTACGGCTCCGCACAGAAGGTCCGTACGCTGATCCAGCGTGACTTCGACGCAGCTTTTGCGAAGGCCGATGTCCTGATCTCGCCCACGGCGCCCACCACGGCGTTCAAGCTGGGGGAGAAGCTGGATGATCCCCTGGCGATGTACCTGAACGACGTCGCCACCATCCCCGCCAACCTCGCTGGCATCCCGGGGTTGTCCCTGCCGGGTGGCCTGGCTGACGAAGACGGCCTGCCTGTTGGCATCCAGCTGCTGGCTCCTGCCCGCCAGGATGCCCGCCTGTACCGCGTTGGTGCGGTCCTCGAATCCATGCTCGAAGAGAAGTGGGGCGGTCCGATGCTTGCCCAGGCGCCTGCTCTCGGTGCAGTATCCAACACCGCCGGAGGTTCCAACTAATGTCCGTCGACGCAACCCTGAGCTTCGAAGAGGCCATGGAGAAGTACGATCCCGTCCTGGGGTTTGAGGTCCACGTGGAACTCAACACCAAGACCAAGATGTTCTCCTCCGCACCGAATGTCTTCGGAGACGAGCCGAACACCAATGTCAACGAGGTTGACCTGGGCCTGCCCGGCGTCCTGCCGGTGGTGAACAAGACGGCTGTGGAGTCCTCCATCAAGATCGGCCTTGCTTTGAACTGCAAGATCGCCGAGTCCTGCCGCTTCGCCCGGAAGAACTACTTCTACCCGGACACCCCCAAGAACTTCCAGACTTCCCAGTACGACGAACCGATCGCCTACGACGGTTACCTCGACATCGAGCTTGAGGACGGCACGGTCTTCCGCGTGGAAATCGAACGCGCCCACATGGAGGAAGATGCCGGCAAGCTGACCCACATGGGTGGCGCGGCAGGCCGCATCCAGGGTGCCGACTACTCGCTGGTGGACTACAACCGTTCCGGTGTGCCGCTGGTGGAAATTGTCACCAAGCCCATCGAGGGCGCGGGCAGCCGTGCACCCGAGCTGGCCAAGGCATACGTTGCTGCTGTTCGCGAGATCGTGAAGAACCTTGGTGTTTCCGATGCCAAGATGGAGCGCGGCAATGTCCGCTGCGACGCCAACGTTTCCTTGCGCCCGCATGGCCGGGAACGCTTCGGTATCCGTTCGGAAACCAAGAACGTAAACTCGCTGCGCGCCGTCGAGCACGCTGTCCGCTACGAGATCCAGCGCCACGCTGCCGTCCTGGACTCCGGCGAGCCGGTCATCCAGGAGACGCGCCACTGGCATGAGGACACGCGTTCGACGACGTCCGGCCGGCCCAAGTCCGACGCCGACGATTACCGCTATTTCCCGGAGCCGGACCTGGTTCCCGTCGTCGCTTCCCGCGAGTGGGTGGAGGAACTCCGTGCCACCCTTCCCGAGCCGCCGGCCGAGCGTCGCAAGCGCCTCAAGGAGGCCTGGGGCTACTCGGACCTGGAATTCCGCGATGTGGTGAACGCCGGTGTCATGGACTCCATCGAGGAAACCATCGCTGCTGGTGCATCCGCAGATGTTGCCCGTAAGTGGTGGATGGGTGAGATCGTTGGCCGCGCCAAGGTTGCCGACGTCGATCCTTCCGAGCTCGGTGTCACGCCGCAGGTCATCGTGGAGCTGAACAAGCTGGTAGAAGACGGCAAGATCAACAACAAGATGGCTACCCAGGTCCTGGACGGCGTCCTCGCCGGCGAAGGAACCCCGGCGGAGATCGTGGAGAAGCGTGGCCTTGCGGTGGTGTCCGACGACGGTCCCCTTCTGGAAGCCATCGACGCAGCACTGGCAGCACAGCCGGACGTCGCGGAGAAGATCCGAGGCGGCAAGGTTCAAGCGATCGGTGCGATTGTTGGCGGCGTCATGAAGGCCACCCGCGGCCAGGCCGACGCTGGACGAGTCCGTGAACTCATCCTGGAGAAGCTCGGCGTCGAGGGCTGACACCCGTTTTTCCCATCAAAGTAGGCCGCAGTTTTTGCTGCGGCCTACTTTGCTTTTTGGGCGCACAATGGATGCATGGCCACACTCTCACCGGGCCTTCGGAAGGCCGTCCTTGCCGGCGGGATCGCCGTCACCCTGACAGGTGGCGGGGCCGCCGCTGTCTGGGCAGGCACGCAAGCCAGCCCCCCGCCGTCGAGCGCTTTTCCGTCCAACAGCCCTTCCGCGTCCGCGAACGCCAAGTCCACTGAAGGCCGCGGCCAGGCAATTCATGGCGAGCACGTGGTGAAGCAGCGGGACGGGACGTACCGCACGGTGGTCACGCAGACCGGAACCATCGAAGCGGCCAGTGATTCAGAGGTGACCGTGAAGAGCGACGACGGCTTCACACAGCGCTACGCAATCACCGCGGACACCCGGATCTCCATGGTTCCTGCTGTTCCCGGGCCCAGGAACGGCAGGGGTAAGCCATTCCTGCCCACAGCTGCAGCAGCGGACCTCAAGGCCGGCGATACGGTGCGCATCAGCGGTACTCGGGAGGGCGATACGGTGACCGCCACGAGGGTATTGGCAGGCCAACTGCCGGCCGGCCTCAAGGGTGGGCCCGGGCACAAGGGCCACGGCCCCAAATAGTTACGCGGCTACAGTCCTGAAGCCCAGATTGCCGCTGGCTGAGTCCGGGGTGTTCGAGCTCCGCGCTGCCAGGCGATACCGGTTGCAGTAGGACTCGTGGCAGAGGTATGAGCCACCGCGCATCACCCTGCCCCGGCCGATGGTGGGCCCCTGCGGGTCCTCGACCGTTCCCTGCGCCAGGCAGGTTTTGTAGTACTTGGGCAGGAACCAGTCGCTGCACCATTCCCACACATTCCCGCTGGTTTGGTAGAGCCCGTAACCGTTGGGGCTGAAGGACCTGGCGGGTGCGGTGGTGAGGTAGCCGTCGTCTTCGGTGTTGCGGGACGGGAAATCGCCTTGCCAGATGTTGCAATTGTGTGCGGCGGTGCCTGATGGGTTGTTGTGGAGCTCGTCGCCCCACGGGTATCGCCGTCCCGGCACCCCGCCGCGGGCCGCGTATTCCCATTCGGCTTCCGTCGGCAGTCGTCGGCCGGCCCATTCGCAGTACGCGAGGGCGTCGTTGTGCGACACGTGGGTCACCGGGTGGTCCGGGATGTTTTCCCAGTTCGAGAGGGGCCCGGCCGGGTGCGCCCAGTCGGCGCCGCGGACGTTAAGCCACCACGGGACGTTGTTGACCCGGTTGAGAATGTCATGCGGACTGGCTTTCACGGCGAGGTGGAACACCGCTGATGTACCAAAGATCTCCGACTCGGTGCGGTGGCCGGTGGCGTCGATAAACTGTGCGAACTCCTGGTTGGTCACTGTTGTGGCGCTGATCCGGAATGGTGAGATGGCGACCTCGTGCAGCGGTGATTCGCCGTCGCCTTCATAGCCCTCGTTGAAACGATCGCCCATGGTGAACGTCCCGCCGGGGATGTCGACGTCGTTGGTCTGGTGCATATGGTTGGTCCCGGGTGTGCCGCTGGTCGGGTGTCCGCCCACCGCGCGCAGGGGGAGCGCCAGCCCCGGCGTCGAGTGTTCCCGGGCGCCGGCACCCGGGCTGCAGCAGTCTGCCATGTCCACCTTCTGTCTATAAACCAACTGCTTGTACTTTAGCGGGGTCCGGTGGCCTGCCACACGCTCCTTCCCAAACCCCACGGGTGGACCACTTTCCGCTGCGCACTCCGGCGTCACACCCCGACTCCACGCAAACCCGCGGCCTTCCCGAAGTGACGAAATGTGATTTCTGCACTCAGTTTCGATCATGATCTTGCAAAAAGAGATGCGGGTCACTTATGGTTTGTTAAACGGTTAACGAGCGTGGCTTGGATCACATTGGTGGTTCCGGCTCGGCACTTGAGGAGACACCATGAACTCGACGACGGAACAGGCTCCGGCATTGCCCGAAGCCCGCCGGGTCGCGGCGCCGGCACGGGGGAGCGCCCCTGGGGTCGGATCAAAGAAGCGGAAACGGAGCAAGCCTCCGCAGCAGAGCTTCCGGTCCCGCCTGCGACGCGACAAGCAGATGCTGCTCATGATGGTCCCGGGTGTGGCCTTCCTGCTGCTCTTCTTCTACATCCCCATCCTGGGCAACGTCATCGCGTTCCAGGACTACCAGCCGTACTTGGGCATCGGCGACAGCTTGTGGGTTGGCTGGCAGAACTTCGTGGATCTGTTCGGGAATCCGGATTTCATCCATGCGTTCTGGAACACCCTGTATCTGGCCGCCTGGCAGTTGGTCTTCCTTTTCCCGGTGCCGCTGGTGCTGGCGCTGATTGTTGATTCACTCATCAGCACGCGGGTCCGTCGCATCTTCCAGAGCATCGCCTACCTGCCGCACTTCCTTTCCTGGGTGCTTGTCATCGCGTTCTTCCAGCAGATGTTGGGCGGCGCTGGTTTCGTCAACAACCTGCTGAGGGACTGGGGCATGGATCCCATTCCCTTCATGACCAACCCGGAAACCTTCCCCGTCATGGTGGTCGTCCAGATGATCTGGAAAGACGCCGGCTGGGCAATGATCATCTTCCTGGCAGCCCTGGCAAGCATCGACGCTTCGCTCTACGAAGCTGCGGCGGCTGATGGCGCCGGGCGCTGGCGCCGGATGTGGCACATCACCCTTCCCGGGTTGAGGCCCGTGATCGTGCTCCTGTTGATCCTGCGCATCGGCGACATCCTCTCTGTCGGATTTGAACAGTTCATCCTCCAGCGCGACGCTGTGGGCGCCGGGGCGGCAGAAGTGCTGGACACCTTCACCTACTACACCGGCGTAGTAGGAGGCGGCTGGAGCTCAGGTGCTGCAGCCGGCCTCGCCAAGGGCGTGGTCAGCGCGCTGCTGATCTATGGCGCCAACAAACTTGCCCACCGCTTCGGCGAAGACGGAATCTTCGCAAAACAAGTGCGCTGACAGCCACGCTGACCCGCGCGCCTGCCGCACAAGGAGAACCCCATGGCAACAACACTTTTCACCAGGAAACCCCGGGAGCTTAGCTACAACCCCAAGCGCCCGGTGTGGAAGGAGAAGCCTTCCGCCCTATACCAAACGATCAAAGCGATAGTCCTGGTCGTCTTCAGCTTGTCCATCCTCACGCCCATCCTGCTGGTGGTGTCGACATCCCTCGCTGACACCGAACAACTGGTGAAGGCAGGCGGTTTCGTCCTCTGGCCCGAGCGTCCCACGCTGGAGGCCTACGCCACTATCTTCAAAGGGCCCATGGTGCTGCAATCGCTCGGCGTCAGCATGCTGGTCACCGCGGTGGGCACCATCCTGGCCCTGTTCGTGACCATCACCATGGCCTACGCCACCAGCCGCACCGTGCTCTTTGGCCGTCCCGTGATTCTCGCTGTGCTGTTTACGCTCCTGTTTGCGCCTGGCCTGATCCCGTCGTTCCTGATGATCCGTCAACTCGGGCTGCTCGATTCTTTGTGGTCGCTGATCCTCCCGGGCATCTTTGGAGCCTTCAACTTTGTGGTGATGCGATCGTTCTTCATGAACATCCCGGGCGAACTGATCGAAAGCGCCAGGATCGATGGCGCCAACGACTGGCAAATTCTGTGGCGCATCGTGATGCCACTGTCCAAAGCAGTGATCGCCGTCGTCGGACTGTTCTACGCCGTCGGGTTCTGGAACTCCTTCTTCAACGCCCTGCTCTACATCAACGACCACAGCAAGTGGCCCATCCAATTGCTGCTCCGCAACTTCGTGGTCCAGGGCAGTGGCGCGGCGGACCAACTGGGAATCACCACCACTCCGCCGCCGCAGTCCATCCAAATGGCCGTCGTTGTCGTGGCATTGGTCCCGATCCTGATGGTCTACCCGTTCCTCCAGAAGCACTTTGCCAAGGGCGTCATCACCGGCGCAGTCAAGGGCTAGCTCCCTCCCAGGATCCAGAAAAACCCAACGCACTCAAACCTCAGAGAAAAGCAAGTAACCAGAAAGGGTTATGCCATGACAAGCACTACCTCCCAGGCTGGATTCAGCCGCCGCGGTTTCCTTGGCCTCGCTGGCTTGGCCGTGACCGCCGCAGGCTTGTCCGCATGCGGTGGTGGCGGAACCGCGAGCAACGGTGGCGCCGCTGCCTCCGCGTCGGTCAAGTTGCCCACGTACAAGGAATTCACCGGCGTCACCCCGGACATCGCGGGCAACGCCAAAGGCCTCCAAGCCGGCTACTTCAAGCTGCCCACCGCTGTGCAGTCCGTGAAGACGCCGCCGCTCAAGGGCAAGGTGACCGGCCTGACCGAAACCTTCGACACTATGAGCCCCGGCCTGAAGGACAACCCCTTCTGGCAGAGGCTCAATGCCAAGCTCGGCGGGGACCTGGAGCTCCAGATCGCCGAAGACATCGGAGACGGCTACCCGGCCAAATTCGCCACCGTTCTGGCCAGCAACGATCTCCCCGACATGATGTGGGTTCCACCAAACCAGGGCATCCCCAACGTGGGCCCCATGCTGGAGGCCAAGTTCCAGGACCTGACGCCGTACCTCTCCGGTGACGCCGTGCTGGAGTACCCCAACCTGGCTGCACTGAAGCCCGATTCCTGGAAGACCGCCGTCGTGAACGGCAAGATCTGGGGAGCTCCCATCCCCAGTACCCCGTTCGGCCAGGTGTACCTGGGCAACCACGACATGTGGTCCAAGGTTGGCGGATTTGAAGCTTCCAGCGCCGAGGAATTCCTGGAGAAGGCCAAGGAGCTGACCCGTCCCGGCGACCAGCAATATGCGCTGGAGCCGGCCTACATCAACGCCCTTCATATGGTCACGGAGTGGTTTGGCGCCCCCAACAGCTGGGCCGTCAACAAGGACCGCACCCTGACCCACCTGTATGAAACCGACGAATACCTGGCCGGTGTGGAGTTCACTGCCAAGATGTTCGCAGCGGGCGTCTTCTACCCGGACTCCAAGGCCACGGACATCCGCTCCCGCGTGGCAAACGGCAGTGTGGCCGCGCAGGTTGTGGTGGGCCCGCACGATATCCGCAGCTACCGTGCCCTGAACAAGACTGCCCGGTTTGATGTCCTCATTCCCTTCAGTGCCGACGGCAAGGTCAAGCCGGTGTACGACATGGGCTACGGCACGGTGGGTTTCACGCCGTTCAAGAAGGCCGAAGAGGGCAAGATCCGTGAACTGCTGGCGCTCATCAACTACCTGTCGGCGCCCTTTGGAACGGTGGAGTACCTGCAGAAGAACTTTGGTGAACTCGGCGAGGACTACACCATCGACGCCTCCGGGAACCCGGCGCGCACCGAAACGGGAACCACCAACGCACCAGGCCTGGTTTCGGCGTTGAACATCATGTCCAGTCCGGAGAACGTCATCTTCAACCCGGGATTCGACGACGACACCCGGTACGTCAGCCAGCAGGAGGAGAAGCTCCTTGAATTCGCGTGGCGCAACCCCACCAACGGTTCCTATTCGGACACCAACGCCAAGGTGGGAGCGAAGATCACCAAGCAGCTTCGCGACAAGGTGGTGGACATCATCACCGGCCGCGCCAAGATCGATGAGCTCAAGGATGTCGTCAAGCGCTGGAAGAGCGAAGGCGGCGACAAGATGCGCGATGAGTACCAGGCCGCGTTGGACCCCAACGCTCCGGTGTTCAGAAGCTAGCCTCAAACCAACAACGAACCAACGCGCCAAGACAGAGAAGATCAGCAGGGGGAACCATGGCAAAAGCAAGCACCACCGGAGTCCGGCCCACCATCCGCATGGTGGCCGAGCTGGCGGGAGTGTCCACGGCCACGGTTTCCTACGTGCTGTCCGGCCGTCGCGGTGACGGCGGACCGGGAGTTTCGGATCCGACGGCGGAAAAGGTCAAGGCGGCTGCGGAGCGGTTGGGATACCGCCCCAACCAAGCGGCCCGGGCCATCCGGACGGGCCGCACCAACACCGTGATTCTGTCGCTGACCATGCTGTCCGATCCATGGTCCCTGTCCGTGATCGAGGCCGTGCAAAAGGCGGCCGGTCCTTTGGGAATCACACCGATGATCCTTGGAGACGCCGACTGGGTCAAAGTGCTCGGCACGCACAACGCCGATGCGGTGTTCGTTGACGCCGTCCGTCCTGACCAGCGGGACGCGCTGCGCAAGTTGGCCGAACATGGAACCACGCTGGTGGTCTTTGATGAAGAGGTGGAAGCGGAGGGCTTCGATGTCATCCGCTCCATCGCCGGGCCGGGCTGCCGCATGGCCGTGGAGCACCTGCTCCACGGCCACCGCCAGATCGCGTGCCTGACACCGGCAACCGCCGCAGGCACCTCCGGTGGGACCCGATACCGGGCGTACTCCGACGCCCTGGCCAACGCCGGCATTCCGGAGCGGGACGATTACGTGGGACTGTTCGATGGCACCAGCGCTGGGGCCTACGCTGCGGCAACCCGGGTGCTCAGCATGGCGGACCGGCCCACTGCCATCTATGCCACCACGGATTACGCAGCCGTCGCCGCTATCAATGCTGCCCAGCGTTTGGGTCTTTCCGTGGGCACCGATGTGGACATCATCGGTGTGGGCAACACCGTGGAGGGTGAACGGATGTCCCCCTCTCTCAGCACCGTAGGTCCCGTGGATTTCTTCGACAAGCTGGCCCGGCTGCTTCTGCGGCGGGCAACTGGCCCTGCTGACACCACCACAGCAGAGGAACCCGACGTCCTGGACTTCCCGTGGCACTTGTTCGTGCGTGAATCGGCGCCGCACCGCAGCGCCGCAACCAGACTTTACTAAGAAACAGAAGAAGGAAATTGCACACCATGGAAAAGGATTTGAAGGTTGGCATCGTAGGTTTCGGCCTGCGTTCAGGGCTATGGAAACACGCCCACAAGCCAGGCCAGGGCTCTGAGGTCACCATTGTCTGCGACCTCAGCGAACGAGGCCGGGCAGATGCTGCGGACCGGATCCCCACCGCCCGCGTCACCGGGGATCTGGAAGAACTCCTGAGCAGTGGGATTGACGCCGTCCTGGTCCTGACCCCCGATAACCAGCACGCCGCCGTCGCGGTCCGTACGCTCAAGGCGGGCATCCCCACTTTCTGTGAGAAGCCGCTGGACATCACCATTGACGCTGCGGACCGGATTTTGGCAACGGCCTACGAAACCGGCACGCGCTTGTACGTGGGCCACAACATGCGGCACATGCCCGTTGTAGTACAGATGCGCCAACTCATCGAGGACGGCAGGATCGGCGAGGTCAAGGCGGTCTGGTGCCGCCACTTCGTGGGCCACGGTGGTGACTACTACTTCAAGGATTGGCATGCACAACGGGCCAACGTCACCTCACTGCTGCTCCAAAAAGGTGCCCACGACATCGACGTGATCCACTGGCTTGCCGGGGGCTACACCAAGAGGGTTGCCGCCGTCGGCGACCTCGCGGTCTACGGCGACGTCGCGAACCGCAGCAACAACGCCGGAAAGCGCATGGGTGATTGGTTCTCCATGGACAACTGGCCGCCCACAGAGCAGAAGGACCTGGCTGAAGTGATCGACGTCGAGGACATCTCCATGATGAACATGGTGCTGGACAACGGCGTGCTCGCCTCCTACCAGCAGTGCCACTTCACCCCTGACTACTGGCGCAACTACACCGTCATCGGCACCAAGGGCCGCATCGAAAACCTCGGCGACGGACCCGGCGAGACCATTAACGTGTGGACCAGCCGGTCATCCGGCTACGCGGCACCGGACGAGGTCATAACCATCCAGGACGGCGAAGGCGGCCACGGTGGCGCGGATCCCCGTTTGATCGAGGAGTTCCTGCGGTTCGCTTCCCAAGGCGGCCAAACACAGACCAGTCCCATTGCGGCCCGGCAGGCGGTCGTGGCGGGCATCCTTGCCGCGGAATCACTCCGCGGTGACGGCTCTGCGCGCGAGGTTCCGGAGCTCCCCGCCGAGCTGGTGGAGTACTTCGACGCCGGCCAGCCCTCCCTGGTCCGCGACTGACCGACCGCGGTCAGCCCGCTTGGGTCAGCCCGGGCCGGAGAGCTCCACAAGCTCGGTCATGACGGTTTGAAGTGACTCGCAAACCGTCATGACCGATTTCCGTTTGAGTGTCTCCGGCCTGGCCAGGATGTCGATCTTGCGCACCGAATTCACGCCGGACAGCGGACGCAGCACCACTCCGGCATCCAACACGCGGCGTGCAGTGAACCTCGGCAACAGCCCGATCGCCCCGCCCGCGGAAACCAACGCCGCGACGGTCGAATAATCGTTGATCCGGTGCAGCACCTCGGCCGGTCTGCCGCTCACGGCAACGACGGCGGCCAACACGTCCGCGGGGGAGTAGCCGTCGCGGCTGGTCACCCAGGATTCACCCACGACGTCGGATGGCTCCAGTTCCGGCCGGACCGCCAGGGGATGGTCCGCCGGGAGAGCGATGTCCAAGGGCTCGTCTGCGAGTGGAATCACCGCTACCTTGTCCTCCGGCCACTGCGGGCTGTTGTCCATCCGGTGTGCCAACACGAGGTCGTACCGCGCGGCCAACCCCGGGAAATCCTCCTGTGCCACATCCTCATCGGACAGTCGCAGGCGCGGCGACTTCCCGCCGTCGGACGCTGTTCCGGACGCCAGCAGCGCCGCCAACGGCGCGAACAGAGCCTGCCCGGCGCTGTGGAACGCACTCACGCTGACCGGCGCGTCCGGAGCATCGTGGTAGGCGCCGATTGCTGCCCGCGCATCTGCCATGGCGTTCACGACGGCGGCACCGGCCTCGGCGAGGACGCGGCCGGCGTCCGTCAGCACCAAGGCCCTGCCTTCTTTGCGCGTCAAGGGCACGTCCACCGATTTCTGCAGCAGGGCGAGCTGCTGGGAAACAGCCGATGGAGTGACCATGAGCGTCTCGGCCACCGCTTTGACACTGCCGAGGTCGCCGAGCTCACGAAGCATCTGCAACTGGTGTATTTCCATTAGCAAATTCTAAATCGTTGATTGAGAAGAACCTAGTTGTGCTAAATCGTTGACGGGGCTCTAATGGACTCAGCAGCAGCGAAGCAGCCCCGGCAGTGAGGAATCCCATGAAGGCTCTCTACAAATCCGGACCCCACGCAGGGTTCGAACTCGTCGAACGTCCTGAGCCCGAAGCGGGCCCCAGCGACGTCAAGATCCGTGTGATGACCACCGGTATCTGCGGCACCGACCTGCACATCCAGAGCTGGGACGCCTGGGCCCAGAGCATCATCGAAGCGCCGCTGATCGCCGGCCACGAGTTCTATGGCGAAGTAGTGGAAATCGGCGAAGACGTCCGCGACGTCAAAGTAGGGGACCGGGTCTCCGGCGAAGGCCATGTGGTCTGCGGAATCTGCCGCAACTGCCGCGCCGGCCGCCGCCAGATGTGCATCCATACCGTCTCCGTCGGCGTGCAGCGCGATGGTGCCTTTGCTGAATACGTCGTCATTCCGGAAACCAACGTCTGGGTTCACCATGATGAATCCGTCACCCCGGAACTCGGTGCCATCTTCGATCCCTTCGGCAACGCCGTCCACACTGCGCTGAGCTTCCCGCTGGTCGGCGAAGATGTGCTGATTACCGGTGCCGGTCCCATTGGGCTCATGGCCATCGCCGTCGCCCGCCATGCCGGCGCCCGCAAGATCGCCATCACGGACGTCTCTGCTCCGCGACTGGAACTGGCCCGCCGGATGGGCGTTGACCTGGCCGTCGACGTCTCCAAGATGCGCGTCCGCGATGCCCAGCAGGAACTGGGGATGCGCGAAGGGTTTGATATTGGCCTGGAAATGTCGGGACACCCCACCGCGCTGCCTGAGATGATCGACAACATGAACCACGGCGGCCGCATCGCCATGCTCGGTCTCCCCAGCCAATCCATCGACATCGACTGGGGCAAGGTCGTCACGCACATGCTTACGCTCAAGGGCATTTACGGCCGCGAGATGTTTGAGACCTGGTACGCCATGAGCGCCATGCTGTCCTCCAACCCCGTGCTGCACCGCAACATCTCCGCGGTAGTCACCGACAAGCTCTCTGCCAAGGACTGGGAGAAGGGCTTCGAAATCGCCCGCAACGGCACCGGCGGCAAAGTGGTCCTCGACTGGACTGAACTGTAGCTGAACCTGAACTGCACCCGGCCCCCTCACCTTTAGGAGCACCCCTTATGTACTCAGCCATCAAAGACCAGCTGCAAGGCGAATTGGACGAGATCCGCAACGCTGGCCTCTTCAAGACCGAACGCCACATCGACTCCCCGCAGGCCAGCCACATCGCCGCAGGCCAGCTCGGCGAGCCCGCCAACAAAGTCCTGAACTTCTGCGCCAACAACTACCTGGGCCTGGCTGACCACCCGGACATCATCGCTGCAGCAAAGACCGCCATGGACGAGCGCGGCTTCGGCATGGCGTCTGTGCGGTTCATCTGCGGAACCCAGGACCTGCACCTGGAACTGGAGACTCGTGTCTCGAAGTTCCTGGGGACCGAAGACACCATCCTGTTCTCCAGCTGCTTCGACGCCAACGGCGGTGTGTTCGAGTCGCTCTTTGGCCCCGAAGACGCCATCATCTCGGACTCCCTGAACCACGCCTCCATCATTGACGGCATCCGCCTGAGCAAGGCCAAGCGCTTCCGCTATGCCAACCAGGACATGGCGGACCTCGAGGCAAAGCTGGTCGAAGCCGAAGGGGCCCGTCGGAAGATCATCGTTACCGACGGTGTGTTCTCCATGGACGGGTACCTCGCACCGCTCGAGGCCATTTGCGACCTCGCCGACAAGCACGACGCCTTGGTCATGGTGGACGACTCCCACGCTGTCGGTTTCATGGGACCCACCGGTGCAGGCACCCCCGAGCACGCCGGCGTCTCCGAGCGTGTGGACATCTACACCGGCACCTTCGGTAAGGCCCTCGGCGGTGCTTCGGGCGGTTACGTTTCCGGCCGCGGCGAGATTGTGGCCATGCTCCGCCAGAAGGCGCGCCCGTACCTGTTCTCCAACTCGCTTGCCCCGGCCATCGTTGCGGCCACCATCAAGGCGATCGAACTGGTCCAGGAATCCGGCGAACTCCGTACCCGACTGTTCCAGAACGCTGCACTGTTCCGCCGCCGCATGAGCGAGGAAGGCTTCGATCTCCTGGACGGCGAGCACGCCATCATCCCCGTCATGTTCGGTGACGCCGTGGTTGCTGCCAAGGTAGCCGACGAGATGCTCAACAACGGCGTCTTCGTCACGGCCTTCAGTTTCCCCGTAGTGCCGAAGGGCGTGGCCCGGATCCGCGTGCAGCTGTCCGCTGCGCACAGCGCGGACGACGTCGAAGCGTGTGTTCAGGCGTTCGTCAAGAGTCGCGCCGCGGTCGCCTAAGACCGATGCTCTCTCACGTCCCGCGGGTTTCGGGCCGACGCTCTCTCACGTCCCTCGGGTTTAAGACCGACGCTCTCTCATGTCCCTCGGGTTTAAGACCGACGCTCTCTCACTTTCTTCACGAAGTGCGAGAGCGTCGGCCTATAGGTGCCGAAGGTATCGTTCCGGGGCGTCCAAGAATGATCGCCAGCTGGTGACCAGGTCCAAGTCGGCCCATTGCCTGGGACGTAAGCCCCACTGCCCGACTTCAAGTATTTGGGCGCCCGGAAGGGCGGCAAGCAGGGGCGAGTGCGTAGACATAATGACTTGGGACTTGCCTCCAACCAACAACTCCTTGAGAACTGACAGCAGGCTGAGGCAACCATTGAAGGACAAAGCTGACTCCGGCTCATCCAGTACCCATAGTCCGGGCCCGCGGAACCGGTCAACAGCGAGCTCAAGGAACGATTCGCCATGTGACATGTCGTGGAAGGGCAAGTCGCCGAACGTGCTGGGGTTCTTCTCCAGATAGGTGAAAAAACCATGCATGGTCTCAGCACGGAGGAAGTAACCACGCCTGCTGCTGCCGGCGTTGCGGATGAGTTGCAGGTGGTTTCCCAGCTCGGATTCCGTAGACCTTGTGGTGTGACGGGCTCCCGTTGATCCGCCCTCCGGGGACAAACCGTAGGCCAAGGCGATGGCCTCCACAACTGTTGACTTACCAGAACCGTTTTCGCCCACGAGGATGGTTGCAGGAGGCAGATCCAGACCTTGTTCCAGAAGCTGGGTTACCGGAGGCAGGCTGGCTGGCCACTTGTGGCGGTCCAGTGCATTGGCGGGATCTTCCATCACCCGCCGAATGGGATGGTTGCGGTGCATGCCGTCATTGTTGCAGTCCTGGCAGACGTTAAGGCCACAAGTACCGGCGCGCATCACAAACGCGGGATGTGAGAGAGGGTTGCGTTGAAGGGTGCGGGATGTGAGAGAGGGTTGCGTTGAAGGGCGCGGGATGTGAGAGAGCATCGGTTCTGACAGGATGGAGCCATGGCTTCGAATTATGACGTGGTAATCGTAGGCGGCGGCATCGGGGGACTGTCCTTGGCTGCGGCCCTCGCGGGCAAGTGCACGGTTGCACTTGTTGAGGCCGAGCAGTCCTTGGCCTTCCACACGTCGTCACGTTCAGCCCGGCAACTTATCCCCAGTTACGGTCCGGCAGTCGTGCAGGAGCTGACCATTCGAACCCTGGAAATGTTGGCAGCGCGCGATGCCCAGGCTGACGAACCCATCCTCACGCCACGCGGTTTCATGCTGGTAGGCGACGAAGAAACAGTCCACGCCGAGGCCAGCGGCAACATGCATGCCATCACCCACGACGAAGCCATGCGACTTTGCCCGGTGCTCGACCCCGACTCATTTACAGCCGCAGGACTGGATAACGGCTCCTTCGGCTGCAACGCTCCGCTCCTGCTTGAGGAACACCGCCGCACAGCGGAAGCTGCGGGAGTGGACATCATCACTGGAGCCAAGGTCCATTCCGTCCAACGATTGGGGAGCGGCTGGCAGGTGGGCGCGGGAACCGAAGGGTTCCAGTCCGGCGTCGTGGTTAACGCGGCAGGCGCGTGGGCGGACGAGCTGGCCGTCATCAGCGGGGTGGAGAAGCTGGGACTGCAGCCGTACCGACGGACGGCTGCCATCGTCAATGTTGATAGCCCCTTGACGCCGGAAACACCCATGGTGTGTGCCGCTGACGACACGTTCTATTTCCGCGCCGAGGGCAACCAGGTGCTGATTTCGCCGTCTGAATCTGTGCCGAGCGGAGCCGAGGACGCCAAGCCCTACGCGGGTGATGTGGAGGCCTTGATCAGCAAACTCAACACCGTGACCTCCTTGGGAATCCATTCAGTGGACCGGGCATGGACTGGCCTCCGGACAGAAGCTGCGGACGGGATACCAGTGGTGGGCTTCGACGCCGAAGCGCCGGGCTTCTTCTGGCTCGCAGGGCAAGGCGGCTACGGCTTCCAGACTTCGTCCGCCATCGCGGAGCTGGCAGCCGCGCTGATCCTGGGCACGGTAGTTGACGACAGTCCGGAATCCCGGACAGCGGAGCAGCTGGCGGCCGTGCGCTGGTCCATCCGGCGCTGAACAATAGGGACATGAGCGGAATCAGGAACGGGAACAGCGGCAGCACTGTCATCACCAACATCGGGGAACTGATGACCCAGGACCTTGAACACAGGGTCCTGAAGAACGCCGCGTTGGTCATTGAAGGAGAACGGATTTCCTGGATCGGCGCTGCCAAAGACGCTCCCGCTGCTGACGAAATGATCGACGTCGAAGGCCGCGCCGTCCTGCCGGGCTGGGTGGATTCTCATTCCCATCTTGTTTTCGCAGGGGACCGCACTGCCGAGTTCGAAGCCCGCATGGCCGGGGAAAGCTACAGCGCAGGCGGGATCGCGGTCACCACGGGCGCTACGCGCAGCGTCAGCGATGACGAACTCACCCGCCTCGTCCGGGATCGCGTGGCCGAGGCAGTCTCACAAGGGACCACGTACCTGGAGAGCAAGACCGGCTACGGGTTGGACGTCGAGAACGAGGCCCGCAGTGCCCGCATCGCCGCAGCCGAAGTGGACGAGGTCACCTTCCTGGGCGCGCACCTGGTCCCGAAGGGCTCCGATCCCGAGGAGTACACGGACCTGGTGTGTGGGCCCATGCTCGACGCCGTCCTCCCGCACGTTCGCTGGGCCGACGTCTTCTGCGAGCGGGGCGCGTTCACGGAGGACCAGTCCCGTCGGGTCCTGACTGCAGCGCGCGCGGCCGGTCTGGGCTTGAGGGTCCACGGCAACCAGTTGGGCGAGGGGCCAGGTGTTGCCCTGGCCGTAGAGTTCGCCGCAGCGAGTGTTGACCATGTCAACTACTTGTCGGACAAAGACATCCGGGACCTCGCGGGAACCTGGGCGGGCTGGGACCCGGCAACCGGAACGGGCACCAGGGGCACTGTTGCAACCTGCCTTCCCGCCTGCGACCTCTCCACCCGTCAGCCCCTGGCACCAGGCCGTGAATTGATCGACGCCGGCGTGCAGATCGCGCTGGCTGCCAACTGCAATCCGGGGACCTCATACACCAGCTCCATGGCCTTCTGCGTCACCACTGCTGTGTTGCAGATGCACTTGAGCGTCCACGAAGCGGTCCGGGCTGCGACGTACGGCGGCGCGTTGGCTTTGGGCCGGGAGTCAGGGAACGACGTCGACGGCGAACGGGCGGTGGGTTCGCTCGCCGTCGGACATCGGGCAGACTTGCACCTGCTCAAGGCGCCGTCGGCCACGCACCTGGCTTACCGACCGGGGATCCCGCTGACTCATTCCGTGTGGCGGGCCGGCGTACGGGCCGTGTAAGCAACGCACAGAGGGGCGGTGTTCCGGTAGGAACACCGCCCCTCTTCGTGGGGGATGAAGGGACTACGCGCAGCTGAACTTCGCGTCGGCCCAGTCGGCCCAGTCATCGCCGGCGTCGTCGCCGTTCTTGTCAGCGATCAGCTCGACGTTGCGGACACCGGTGATGTCCACGGTGAGGGGGAGCGCGGCGGAGTCTGCGCTCAGGACAGGGGTCCGCAACAGTTCGCGCCCATCGCCCTTGACAATAAACACCACGGAACCGTGCAGGCCCTTGTTGAGCTTGGCGTCGTCCACTCCCACCACGGCGGTGAAGGCGTCGCACTTGGCCTCCGTGGCGATGCTGATCTTCGAGTCGGCATGGACGCCGATGCCCTTGGAGTACACGACGCCGTCCAGCCGCAGCGCGGGTCCATCGCCGGCGTTCTGCTCACCGTTGGCCCGGTCCCGTTCTGCAGGTCCCCAGCCGTTGGTACTGCCGATCCAGGGCAGGTCGGAAGCGAAGACGGTGCCCGACAACACCGGCGCCGGGGGCTGCTGGGAGGTTGAGGAACAGGTGAACCTGGCATCTGCCCAGTCAGCGTGGTCGTTGCCGTTGGAGTCGCCGGCGTCGTTGGCCACCAGTTCCACGTACTGGGCGCCGGTGACGTCCACAGTGAGTGGCAGGGGAGCGCTCGCAGCGCCCAGAACCGGTGTGGTCACCTTGGTGGTCCCATCAGCCACCACGGAGAACTTCACGCTTCCCCGCGTCGGTTGGGCGTCGTCGATGCCCACGGTCGCGGTGAAGGCGGTGCAGTAGCCGCCCAGGTAGTAGCGGACGGTACCGTTGGCGTGGGCTCCCAAGCCTTTGGCATAGACCGTCCCGTTCAGGGTCAGCGGAGTGCCGTCACCGGCTCCGGTTCCACCATTGGACTGGTCCTTTTCCACGGGACCCCAGCCATTGGTGGCGCTGACCCACGGGTGGTCGCTGGCGAACACGGTGGCCTGCGGAGGCTTGGGCAGCGTTCGGACGGCCGTGGTGGTGCTGATGGTGCGGCTGCCTGCGGGCTGCGAGGTCGTGCTGTAGTTGGCCGTCGCCGTGATGGGGTAGTCGCCGTCAGCCGAAGCCGGCGCGGTGACCTTCCACGTGGTGGTCAAGGTGCCCCCGGCGGGCAGCGTCGAGGCCGTTGCGGGCGTGGATGGTGTTGCCGTCCACCCCTCGGGCAGTTTCAGCGACACGGTCAGATCATTGATGGCTGCCGGTTCATCGGAAACAAACGTGGTGACGAAGTCCTGGGCCTTGCCCTGCTGGACCACATCGCCCTGGAGCGCCGCCGAGAGCTGCGCGCAGGCCGGGACGGATTCGGACGCGCCGAGATCCTCCACCAGGAAGTTGTCCAGGGTGAAGTCCGAACCATTGGCACTGCCCGTGCGCTG
Organism: Arthrobacter sp. D5-1; assembly: GCF_017357425.1. Lineage (NCBI taxonomy): Bacteria > Bacillati > Actinomycetota > Actinomycetes > Micrococcales > Micrococcaceae > Arthrobacter > Arthrobacter sp. D5-1. Next base: position 1,716,626 of record NZ_CP014571.1, read on the forward strand.
CAGTCCCACAAAGTAGTCTCCGCAGAATCCGGTATCCAGGGTCTGCTCGAACCGTGTGGTGGACGTCGCGGCCTCGACCGCCTGGCTGCCCGTCACTGCGGGTCCGGCTTGGGAGTCGTAGCCGGAAACCCAGGCGTATTGGCCGTCCTTGGAGTTTTGGTAGTCGAAGGAAATCTTGTACTTGTGGCCCGCCTGGAACGGAACTGTTGCCTCCGTGGTCCGGTACACCATGCCCGGTCCGCCGTCGGGTGCGCGGTTTTCGTCGTGCGCGATCAGCGACCAGGTTCCGTCCAGTACTTCGTCGATCACGTTGGTGTGCCAGCCCTTTTGGGTGAAGGGTTCGTTACGTTCGGTGATGTGCGTGCGCGGGTCCGTGGAGCCGCCGGCATCGCCCTTCACGAAGGGTCCCCAGCCTTGGTCCACGTTTTCGAAGTCCTCGCTGAGCACGCCGGTAGTGGCCACCCTGGCGGTTTTCACCGCCCGGAAGTCGTCGACGCGCACTGTTGCGTCGCCGTCGGCCGCTGTGACGGTGACCTTGGCCTTGGTGTTCTTGTGGGGAACGTCCACCACAACGCGGATGCGCTGGAAGGCTGTCCCGTGTTTCTCGTCGCCGGCCACGAAATTCTCTGCGTTGGAAGAATCAATGGTGACGCTTTCGGTCTTGCCGCTGATGTCCACGGAGAGTGTGGTGGGACGGGTCCTGCCGGGCTGGATTTCCACCCAGGCGCTCACTGATTGGGTTCCGGCGTCCAGCTTCACTTCCTGGCTGATGGACGACGGCGTTGCCCCCAATTCGGCGAAGCGGCGGCCCTTGTCATCGCGGACCTGCGTGACGGTACCGGCGGGGTTCCATGGGGAGAGGTCTGCGCTGTTGAAGCCGGGATCGTTGAAGGCCGTTCCTTCGCCGAAGTTGGCCTTCTTGGGCAGCTCAGCCTTGTTGTTCTTTGGAGCCAGGACATAGGGCTGTTTGGCGTCGGCTATCAGGGCAACCTGTCCGTTGACCACGGGGACGTCGGCGACCTTCACGCGGCCGTTGTCCGTCAGTTTGAAGAGCTCCAAGGAGCCGGCCCTGGCGAACTCCTGGGTGAGCGTCCACGTGGTGGCGCCACCGGCAGGGTTGTAGTGGTAGAGCTTGTCTGCCGTGCCGTTTTCCTTGGAGGACCACGGGAGCAAGTAGGTTCCACCCTGCAGGACGGAAATGCCGCCTACGGTGATGTTGCGTTCTGCAGCCGTGTTTCCGGTGACGGACACGCCATCGGCGAGTTCGATCCGGTCGGCCGTCCACTTGGTGATCTGGTGGTGCTGCAGGAATTTGGCAGGCACGTTGGCCGTCCACACGTTCTCGCTGAACGCATTGAAGTCGTTCTGCCCGGTCCAGCCTTCGAACTCCACGATATGGCTCACCCCGAGCTTGGGATCTGGGTTCCAGACGTCCGACTGGGTGTTGTTGATGAAACGCAGGATCTGGGAGTTGATGCCCTTGTTGGTGGAACCGCCGTACTTCTCATCGTTGGCCCAATGGGACCAGGTGTTGTTCCGGGAGAGGTGGTCTGCCCATTCGGAGCCCACCCGGAAGCCGTTCTTGACCAGTTCCTGCTGCAGGCGCTCGGCGAGCCAACCGAACTCGTAGTAGACGTCCACGTACACGAAGTCCAGGTTCTTGTCCGTGGCTTCGCGTAGTTCCTTGATGCGCTGGGCGAGCTTGCCGGAATTAATGTCCGCACGCTGGTTCATATAGTAGGACTGGTCCAGCCAGTTCCATCCCAGGCCCTTGTCTGCGCGCAACAGGTCCTCGCTGAAGGACTTGGCTTCCGGATAGATCTCCGTGGCATTGATGTGGACGCCGAAACTGGCGTTCCAGTCCTTGCCTTCCTTCACCAGCGTGTTGAGGTCCTCCAGTCCGCCAGCACGGGTGTTGAAGTTGTTGCCGTAGTCCGTGTTGGCGGAGTCGTGCCCCTCGCTGGTGTAGCCCTTGAGCATGGCCACCTGCCCCAGTCCGTCGGTGGCCAGGGCGATGCGCTTGACGTCATCCAGGGTCCTCAGGAACGGGTGGGTTGCCTGCGAAGCAAAGTTGAACGGGATGTGCGTGATCACGTTGTCCGGCGTTTGTTCGGCCTTATTGGGGCTGACCTGGATGGACCTCATGGCGATCGCCGCGTCCTGCCAGTCCACGCCGCCGTCGGCATTGGCATCGCTGGTGATGGCCACCCGGGTCCACGGAAGTTCCTCGGTGGTCGCGGAGCCTTCTGCACGGTACAGCCACTGGCCGCTGGCGATACCCATGGATACGCCGCCGGCTCCGTCGCTGACGGCTTGGCGCCAGAAGCGCCCGCGGTCCTTCGCGCCCGGACCCGACGACGTGTCGTACAGGGCATTGGACTCCACAGCGGCGCCCAAGGTGGCGGTATTTGCCAGTGCGTAGGCGGAGCTCTTGGCGGTGGCGTCGAGGGGAGTCGCCGGGGTGATGGGCGTGAATTCGTCACCGGTGACGCTGCGGTCCACGGACAGGTTCGCAGTGGAGACCTGGGCCCCGGGCTGGGTGGATCCGACGGTCACCAGGTTCAGCCGGGGGAGTTGCAAGGTCTTGACCTGATGATCAGCGGAGTCCCTGATCTCTGTGACATTGAAAGAGACCACGTTCTTCTTGACCGAGAGCCGGGCCTTGATGAGGGTATTGCCGAATTCCGGGACGGTCAGCACGTACTCGCGGGCGTCGTCTCCGGAGCCGGTGGAGGAACCGGTCACCGTGTATTCCACGCCATTGAGCATGATGGTGCTGAGCCGGGTGACGGTGCCGTCCAAGCGCGCCCTGGTGGCGGCATCGATGTAGCCGAGGACCTGCGGGAAGGTGGTGGAGACCTCCACTCCCAGTTGGCCGGAGGTGATGACGGCAGCATCGGTAGCATCGGCGATGTCTGCTTGCGGGACGATTGGGGCGAAAGGGGAGTATGGGGCTGCGGTGGCAGGCTGAAGTGCCATGAGGCCGAGCGAGGATGAGGCGACGACGCAGGCCAAACTCAGCGATGCGAGGCGTCTGGTGGATGACAAGCGGGGCATTATGCTCCTTCTTGATTTTTCCGTGCGAATAACGATCATGTTCTTGCGGACTGTCTAAGACTGCTCCACAGGACAGAAGTTGACAAGAGTTAACAGCTAGTTAACTTAAAAGCACATCCCGGCACACGCTTTCCGCGGTCCGGCGTACATTCCGGCCGTGCGCACTTGGTGAGCGGAGTTCCCCCGCGAATGATCCTTGTGAGATCGAAAATGATCGTTTAGTGTTTCTATAGATCAGAAAACGTCATTAAGCTGAGCGGGAGCGGAACACACGATGAGCGAGAACACACTGGGCGCCTTCATGGAGGAAGAGCTGGTTTCCCAGCCCGACGTATGGCAGCGGGCTGTTGAGCAAGCCCGTGCCGAGGACGTGCTTCCGGCTGACGGAAAGCGCGTCGCCGTGATCGGTTGCGGGACCTCCTGGTTCATGGCGCAGAGCTACGCGGCCGCCCGCGAATCCGCCGGGAAGGGCGTCACCGATGCCTTCGCCGCGTCCGAAGCTTTCCTTAACAGCAACAGCGCCGATCGCCAGTACGACGCCGTTGTGGCCATTACGCGGTCAGGCACCACCACTGAGGTACTCGAGATCCTGGCCGAGCTTCAGGGGATCGTCCCCACCGTGGCAATCATCGGTGACACCACCTCCCCGATCATCGAACTGGCAGATGCCGTGATCGGACTGCAGTACGCCGACGAGCGTTCGGTAGTTCAGACCCGTTTTGCCACCACAGCGCTGGTGTACCTGCTGACCAGCCTTGACATCGATGTGCAGCAGGCCATCGATGATGCCCGCGACGCCGTGAGCGCGCCGGTCCCGCAGGAACTCCTGGACGCCGAGCAGTTCACCTTCCTCGGCACTGGATGGACGGTTGGACTGGCACACGAGGCAGGCCTGAAAATGCGGGAGGCAGTACAGGGCTGGACAGAGTCCTACCCCGCCATGGAGTACCGGCACGGTCCCATCTCCATCGCAGCTCCGGGCCGCGTCACTTGGCTGTTCGGTGCCCAGCCTGAAGGGCTGGACGGCGACATGGCCGTTACCGGCGCCCTCTACATCCACACCGACAAGCACCCGTTGGCTGAGCTGGCCAGGGTTCACAAGGTCACCTTGGAGCGTGCGCGCGTCCGTGGCCTGAATCCGGATCTGCCCCGCAACCTGACGCGCTCCGTCATTCTCGACGCCTCCGCCTAGGCTTCGGTCATGGTTCTCGGAGCCGCAGAATCACCGGTCCTCTCCTTCGATGTTGGCGGGACTGACATCAAGGCCGGCTTGGTGGATGCCCGGGGGACAGTCCTGGGCATGCGCCGGGTTCCTACACCATTGGATCCTGCCCGTCCCGGCGAGGCGGTCCTGGACAGGCTGGCCCAACTCAAAACCGAGTTGGCTGCCGAATTCCCGGACGTCCCCGCCAAAGCGGCCGGCATCATCGTCCCGGGCATCGTGGACTCCGTGGCCGGCGTCGGTGTCTACTCTGCCAATCTCGGCTGGCGTAATTTCCCTTTCACGGCCGAAGCCGAAAAGCGCCTGGGGATTCCGGTGGCGTTTGATCATGATGTCCGGTCCGCTGCCGCTGTGGAACACACCTTTGGTGGTTCCAAAGAGTTCAAGGACGTTGTGGTGATGGTGGTGGGGACCGGCATCGCCGCAGCCGTTTTCTCCGGTGGCAAGGCGCTCACCGCTGGCGGCTTCGCCGGTGAGCTTGGCCATGCCCAGGTCCCGGACCCCGACGCCGGACCTGGCTCCCCGGGTTCCACCATCCTGGAAGCAGTCGGTTCGGCCGGTGCCATCGCCAAGCGTTACTACAAGGCGTCCGGGAACAGGGTGAACGGTGCCCGCGGAGTCTTGCTCAGGGCCGGAGATGGCGATGAACTGGCCGCGCGCATCTGGGCCGATGCCGTGGATGCCCTCGCCTTTACCATCTGCCAGTGCGTCAACATCGTGGGAACCGAAGCGGTGGTTATCGGCGGTGGCCTGGCTGAAGCCGGTGACGACCTGCTGGAACCCCTCCGGGCCAAGGTGGACGGCATCCTTGACTTCCAACGACGCCCACAGCTGATCCGGGCCGAACTGGGGCAAGACGCCGGCCTGCTGGGTGCAGCCCTGAATGCGCGGGCACTCCTGGGAGCAGCACAATGAAGCGAGCCAACGTGAACCGCATCATCACCGTCACCGCCAATCCGGCCATCGACATGACCTATGCCGTGCAGGGAATCACCGAGGGCGCCAGCCACCGTGTGCCCACCCCTCTGAGCCGGGCCGGCGGCAAGGGCATCAACGTTGCCCGTGTGACACACCAGCTGGGCTACCCTGTCCTGGCCATCGCACCCACCGGCGGCGCCGCCGGGCAGACCCTTGCAGCTGAGCTCTGGACCAGCGGCGTTCCCCACACCCTGGTAGGAGTCGCTGCCGAGACCCGCCGCAGCATCGCCCTGGTCGACACGGTCGCCGGCGAAACGTCCATCTTCAACGAGGAAGGCCAGGCGCTCCTGCCGGACGACTGGCGCTCACTCAGGATTGCGGTGGTTGAGGCCGTCAGCGGAAACCGAAACCTGCCGGCCTCCGTCCTGGTCGGTTCGGGAAGCCTGCCGCCGGGTGCTCCAGGAGATTTCTACCCGGAACTGGTGCGCCTGGCCCACGATGCCGGCATTCCGGCCATCATCGATACCTCCGGCCCCGGAATCATCGCCGCAGCCAAAGCGGGTGCGGACATCCTCAAACCGAATCACCACGAGTTGGCCGAAGCGACCGGGGAGTCCAGCCTTGAAGCAGCCGCGCTCGCCCTGATCGACATGGGCGCCCGGACGGTACTCGTCAGTGCCGGCGCGGACGGCATGCTCGCCTTTGATCACGCCGCTCCCGGTGGCTACTGGAGCGCGCGCCTGCCTGAAGCGCTGAGCGGCAACCCCACAGGGGCGGGCGACGCCGGTGTGGCGGCTGCCGCCGTCGCACTCGCCGAAGGCATCACGGAACCACGCGAAATACTCCGCCGGGCCACCGCGTGGTCCGCCGCTGCCGTGCTCATGCCGGCCGCCGGCGAAATTTCACCGCGGTACCAGGAACTTCAAGACCAACTGATCGTGACATGGAAGGAGACCCGGTGACCCTGGTCAACACACGGGAACTCATGGACAGGGCCGCGGCTTCCGGCACAGGCCAAGGCGCGTTCAACATCATCCACATCGAAACAGCCGAGGGCCTGGTGGCCGGCGCCGAAGCGGCAGGTGTTCCGTTGATCCTGCAGATCTCCGAGAACTGCGCCAAGTACCACGGCGGGCTCGAACCGATTGCGTCAGCCGCCCTGGCGATCGCCCGCTCCGCCGCCGTCCCGGTGGCACTGCACCTGGACCATGCGGAGTCCGAGGACCTCGCTCTGGCTGCGGTCGACCTTGGATTCGGCTCCGTCATGTACGACGGCGCGCATTTGCCGTACGAGTGGAACGTCGAAGTCACCCAACGTGTCGCCGCCTACGCCCACCAGCGCGGTGTCTACGTGGAGGCCGAGCTCGGGAAAGTGGGAGGCAAAGACGGTGCCCATGCCCCGGGCGTCCGGACCGACCCCGTCGAGGCCCAGGATTTCGTTGAGGCCACCGGTGTGGACGCGCTCGCCGTGGCCGTTGGTTCCTCCCACGCCATGACCGAACGAAGCGCTTCACTGGACCTCCACCTGATCACTCGCCTGAAGTCCGCGGTCGGAAAACCGTTGGTCCTTCACGGCTCCTCAGGCGTCACAGATGAGATGCTCGTAGCCGCTATCGGCGCGGGTATGACTAAAATCAACGTATCCACACATTTGAACGGGTTCTTTACCCGCGCCGTCCGTGAGTACCTCGATGCCAACCCTGCCGTGGTGGATTCCCGGAAGTACCTCAAGGCCGGCCGGGATGCCCTTGTGCTGGAGTCCGCACGTATGCTGACGCTGTTCGCCAAAGCGAAATAGCTCCGAACCCGCGAAAGGCTCGTCATGACGCGCACCGATCGGCTGACTGCCATCCTCGATCTCCTGGCCGAGTCCGGCCATGTGGAAGTCGAGGACATCGTGACGCGTCTGGGCGTGTCACCGGCCACGGCCCGTCGAGACCTGGACAGCCTCGCCAAGCAGAGGTTGCTCAGCCGGACCCGGGGTGGGGCCACCACCGGATCGGTGGCTTATGACCTCCCGGGCCGCTACAACCGTGACGACCACGCCCAAGCCAAGCAGGATATTGCCCAGGCTGCGTCCGCGCTGATCCGCCCCGGTGCTGTGATAGGCCTCAGCGGTGGCACCACCAACACCGCTCTGGCCCAGTTGCTCTCCACCCGCGAGGACCTCAACGCCCCGTCCAACAGGCCCACGCTGACGGTGGTGACCAACGCCATCAACATTGCCTCGCAACTGGCGGTCCGGCCCAACATCAAGATCATGGTCACCGGTGGCATCCTGAATCCGCGCTCCTACGAGCTCGTGGGTCCCTACACGGATGTCATCATGCAGAAAGTTGCTTTGGACATTGCGTTCATCGGCGTCAATGGCGTGGACCCGGACCTCGGTCCTACCATCACCGACGAGGGCGAGGCCATGGTCAACACTGTGATGGCACGGCGCGCCACGGAGTCCTACGTGGTGGCTGACTCCTCCAAAGTGGGCCGCCGCTCCTTCGCAGCCATGGCGGGCTACGACTTCAGGCACCTCATCACCGATGCCGGAATCAGCGCAGAGGACAAGGCTGCCTTCGAAGCCAAGGGCACGGAAGTCATCGTCGCATCAGCCGGCTAGCCACCGGCAAGCCGGGTGCGTTGCCTAAAACCGCATTCTGGGTGCGTGCAGCACCGAATCGTCAACATCCCTGGGCACCCACTGGCTGAACGGTGAATCGAGGCTGTACTGGCCGTCGTCGTTCCTGACCAGTGTGCGCAACTCAGCGTTGTCCGGGTTGTTGAGGGATTCGAAGTATTCAACCGTCCAATGGAACCAGCGCATGCAGAACAGCCGCATGGTCAGTCCGTGCGTCACCAGGAGAGCGTTCGGCGCGTAGGTGGGCTTTTGCCAATGGCGGTAGAGCGTCTCCATGAAGGACGACACGCGGTCGTACACATCGGAACCCGATTCGCCCTCGCGGAACCGGTAGAAGAAGTGGCCGTAGAGATTGCGGAGCTCCTTTTGATCCTCGATCTCCCCGGCAATCTGGAAGTTGGCCCAGTCCTGCTCGCGAAGCCTGGGTTCCTCAATGACGCGTTCTATCAACGAGCCCAGATTCAACGCCTCCAAGGTCTGGTAGGCCCTCAAATACGGTGAGACGTAGACGCAGACCTGTTGCCCGTCGAGCCTGCGGCGAAGGTCTTCACCGGCAATGCGGGCTTGCTCCACACCGAGTTCCGTGAGGGGGATCCGGTAGTCCGGCACACGGTTGTAGATGGACGTGTCGGCGTTTGCGGCGGACTGGCCATGCCGGATCATGAAAATTCTTGCTGGGGCACCCATCCCACCAAGCATAGGGTGGGTACATGTTCCTTGCTTCCCGCCGACGGCTGCGCGCCGAAGTACTTATTGTGCTGGGCCTGTCCCTGGGCCAGTCGGCCGTCTATTCCGTGGTGCAACTTCTGGACAAGATGACGCGGGCTCCCTTGGCCGACGCCACCTCAACCCTGAACCGGTCCCAAAGCACCCGCGAGTACTTTGACCTTACCTACCAACTGTTGGACATCGTCTTCGCCCTGGTGCCTGTGGCTCTGGTGTTCTACTTCCTCTCCGCGCATATCCAGGCAAACCGCGACGGCGACAACGGCTCGGCGTTCGCCCGGCTCGGCTTCAACTTCGCCCGGCCGGGCAAGGACCTGCTCCACGGTGTGGGCCTTGCTGCCGTGATCGGAATTCCGTCTCTGGGCCTCTACGCCGCCGGCCGGGCCCTCGGCATCACCACGGCGATTGTTCCCAGCGGTCTGGACGCCTACTGGTGGACCGTGCCAGTGCTCATCCTCTCTGCCATGCGGCATGCGGTCGTGGAAGAAGTGATCGTGGTGGGGTACCTCATGGACCGTTTCGGCAAATTCGGTTGGAGCATGCCCGTGGCCATTGTGGTCAGCGCGGTCCTGCGGGGGAGTTACCACCTGTACCAAGGTTTTGGGCCGTTCATCGGCAACGTGGTCATGGGTCTGGTGTTCGCGTGGATCTATACCAGGACCAAGCGGGTGATGCCCTTGGTGATTGCCCACGCATTGCTGGACATCGTGGCGTTTGTGGGTTTCAGCCTGTTCGGCAAAGCGATCGGCCTGGGGTAGGACGCTTAAAAATATCCGGCCGCCATCGGTGGGTGACGTCATTGGCACCCGCTGATGGCGGCCGAAGTTTTACCGGACAGGGATGACCGGTGCCGGGACGTGCCCGGATGGACGGGGCGGTCAGATGGTGACTGCTCCTGAGGCGGTTTCGAAAGTTACTGACATGATTCCCGGAGTGCCGTGCGGTGCCATCCACTGGACAGCAACGTCCTCAAGCGGCTTTTCCACCGGTTCTCCGAGCCATTCGGTGACGCGTTCCGCCGAGCCCGCAATGGTGAGGCTGGACATCTTGACGTCGCTTTCGTAGATCCTGGACGGGTGCAGTGACGGGTCGCCCTCCCACTTGAGCAAGTACGGGACCTGGGGATCTGCGATCAGCCCCAGGATGCCGATCTGCTGCCACACCAGTTCGCGGCCGTCAGGGAACTTGCGGTTGCCCGGAACAGCGGAGCGGCCAAGGCGGTCCTCAAACGGTGCCAGGTCATCAACAGCGACGCACCAGCCCATCCAGCCACCACCGGCGGCCGAGCGGGCACGAACTGCCTGGCCAAAGGGTGCTTTGTCGGAAGCGGGGTGGTCCAGGACCTCCACCACTTCCAGGTACTTGTTATCCGCAAGGGGAATGATCATGTTCCGGGTACCGAAGCGCGGGTGCACTCCGCCCCGGACAGCGTCCACTCCCAGTGCCGCGGAAATTCGTTCGGTAGTGGCCAGAAGGCCATCTCGTTCACAGGCGTAAGAGACGTGATCCATGCGCATGGCTTCATCTTGGCACTTTGTGATCGGGGTCTCAGCTAAGTCAAGCCTAACTAAGGTGGGATGTGCATAACCGGTGCCGTACCGCGTCATGCGGCGACGCTGAAAGACCGAAAGATTCCACCGGCGTCACAAAGCTGTCCAAGGCTCCGGACACTTCCTAGACTGGCCCCAGCTCACATGCAGCACGTTTCCACAGAACCCATGCGCCACGAACAGGAGAACTCCATGTCCCAAGGATGGTCTTTCGAAACCCGCCAGATCCACGCAGGCCAGGAGCCTGACTCTGCCACGGGAGCACGGGCACTGCCGATCTACCAGACCACGTCCTTTGTGTTCCCCAGCGCCGAGAGCGCAGCCAACCGGTTTGCCCTGGCCGAGCTCGCGCCCATCTACACGCGGATCGGCAACCCGACGCAGGATGCCGTGGAGCAGCGGATCGCGAGCCTCGAAGGCGGCTTGGGCGCCCTCCTGCTGAGCTCCGGCCAGGCTGCGGAGACCTTCGCCATCCTCAACATCGCGGAGGCCGGCGACCACATCGTGGCCAGCCCCAGCCTGTATGGCGGTACGTACAACCTGCTGGCGCACACCCTGAAGAAGTTCGGCATCTCGGTGACCTTCGTGGAGGACCCGGACAACCTGGAGCAGTGGCGTGATGCCGTCCAGCCGAACACCAAACTGTTCTTCGGCGAGGTTGTTTCCAACCCGCGCCAGGACGTACTGGACATCGAGGGCGTCGCCCGCACCGCCCACGAGGCCGGCGTGCCACTCATCGTCGACAACACACTGTCCACTCCCTACCTCATCCGTCCCATCGAGTGGGGCGCCGATATCGTGGTCCACTCCGCCACCAAGTACCTCGGTGGCCACGGTTCCGCGATCGCCGGCGTGATCGTGGACTCAGGCAACTTCGACTTCGGCAAGGACCCGGAGCGCTTCCCGGGTTTCAACACCCCGGACCCCAGCTACAACGGTTTGGTCTACGCCCGGGATCTTGGCAAGGATGGGGCGCTCGGCGCCAACCTCTCCTACGTCCTGAAGGCACGCGTCCAGCTTCTTCGCGACCTCGGTTCCGCTGTGTCCCCGTTCAACGCCTTCCTGATTGCCCAGGGACTGGAGACGCTGAGCCTGCGCGTCGAGCGTCACGTAGCCAACGCCACCAAAGTGGCCCAGTGGCTGGAAGCCCACGACGACGTCGAATCGGTTGCCTACGCGGGTCTGCCGTCCAGTCCGTGGTACGACCGTGGCCGGAAGTATGGTCCGCAAGGCACCGGCGCCATTGTTGCGTTCAACATCAAAGGTGGCGTTGAAGCGGGCAAGCGCTTCGTGGACGGACTGGAACTGCACTCGCATGTGGCCAACATCGGCGATGTCCGCTCGCTGGTCATTCACCCGGCGTCCACTACGCACAGCCAGCTGACAATTGAACAGCAGCTGGCGGCCGGTGTTAACCCCGGCCTGGTTCGCTTGTCCGTGGGAATTGAGCACGTGGATGACATCATCGCCGACCTCGAAGCCGGATTCCGGGCCGCCAAGGGAGCCTGAATCCGGACCTGGACAATACGGCGCGACCACGCCCGCCACCTTCCGGGAGGCCGCCCGGACCGACGATTATTCGCCGGGCGGCGTCCCGGAGTGCTGCTTCGTGAACGAAAACGCCCTAAAGCGTCACACTGATGTCACATTCTTCGCCATACCCGCCCTGTATTTCCTAGACTCTTCGTATAGGTCATGAGTGCCAGCGCATAGCCCCGGCTTGCTGGCCGGCAACCCTCCTCCGCGGTGGGGTGCCCCGGGTGAAGACCTGGCCTGTTCGCACCCAAGGCGACGGGCAAGCGCGAGTTTAAGGTGTCAAAGGAATGACCATCACTGCTGCAGCCCTTCCAAAATCCGGAGAAGAAGACGGAACCGTCAAGTACGCCGCCATTGGGCCGCTGGACCTTGAAGCCGGTGGATTCCTTCCCGACGTCGTCCTCGCTTATGAGACCTGGGGGCAGCTGAACGCCGATGCCTCCAATGCCGTGCTCATCCAGCATGCCCTCACGGGCAGCACACACGTAGCCCGGGGAACTACGGACGAAGAAGGATGGTGGGAGCAGTTGGTAGGCCCCGGTGCCACCATCGACACCACCAGGTTCTTTGTCATCTCCATCAACATCGTGGGTGGCTGCTACGGCAGCACTGGACCGTCCTCGGAGGCGCCGGACGGCCGTCCTTGGGGCTCCCGGTTCCCCTTGGTCACCCTGCGCGACAGCACCGAGGCGGAGGCGCGCCTGGCCGAAGCCCTGGGAATCGAGGCCTGGCATGCCGTGCTGGGCGGTTCCATGGGTGGCGCCCGGGCGTTGGAGTGGGCAGTGACCTTCCCGGAGCGGGTGAAACGCTGTGCCGTGATATCCGTGGGTGCCTACAGCACGGCCGAGCAGATCGCCTTTGCGCAGGCCCAAACCCTGGCCATCCGTCAGGACCCGAATTTCAACAACGGCGACTACTACGGTGGCACTGCCCCTGAACACGGGCTCGCCTTGGCCCGGCGCATCGCCCACATCACCTACCGCTCCGCACTGGAGTTGGACTTCCGCTTTGGCCGTGAAGCCCAGCACCGGGAGACACCTCTTGCCGCTGCGGTCCTGGGGGAGCGTGGCCGCTATCAGGTGGAGAGCTACCTGGACCACCAGGGAACAAAGCTCGTCCGACGATTTGACGCCAACAGCTACATCGCCCTCACCGAAGCCCTGATGTCCCACGACGTCGCACGCGGCCGTGGATCGCTGGAGGCAGCCTTGTCGCGTACCACTGCGGAGTTCTTCGTTGCGGCGGTGGACAGCGACAGGTTGTATTTCCCGGCGCAATCCCGGGAATTGGCGGCAGCCTTGCCGGGTGATGTTCCGGTTCATATCATTGAGGCGCCGATCGGCCACGACGGGTTCCTGACGGAAATCGGCCAGCTCTCAGCACAGCTCCGCGGAGCCTTCTTCGCCTAAGTTGAGTGGCCGTTGCAGGACAGTTGAGTAGCGGCTGCAGGACGCCGGGTTGGCCGCCAGGCTAGCCGTTCATGATGTCGCCGCGCTGCTTCATGTAGTCCTCCATGGCGATCTCCCCGTTGCTGAATTTTGCGTCCAGCTCTGCCAGCTTGCGGGCGCGGTAGCCTTGCGGCTCCGATCCGTTGGTGGCCGGGAAAGGCGTGGGGGAGGAAGTGTTCGACGGCGGCCCGGGCTGCGGCGCGTCATCCACAGGGCGGATGACGGTCGGTTCAGACGGATAGCCGGGGTAGTTCTGCGGCGGGTAATTCTGTGCAGGGTAACCGGGGCCGGGCAGGTTCTGCTGCGGGGGATAACCGGGGCTGCGGAAGGTTCCGTTCTGGATCCGGCGCGCGCGGGATCGGTTGTACATGCGGATTCCGAGCGGAATCAGCCACGAGCAGACGATGATCCAGAAGATCAGATTGTTCACAGTGCAGGCCTCCTAGGTCGTATCCCAGCTTAGCCCGGTCGCACGGCGTGAACTCCGGCGCCTGCAGCGAGGACTTCAGAGGAGGCGGGCCTCCATGCCCAGGAACTGCCCATAGCGTTCCACTTCGGCGTCGAGGGCCATCTGTTCGGGAGGGCTTGTGGGCCGGTTCATGCGGACATCCAGGTGGCAGGCTCCGCCGGAGAACCCATGGCGCCACCATCCGGCCAACCTGCCATCCATCAGGACCACGTGCATGGGCCCGTTGTCTTCGGGGAAGTACGGTGCTGTCCCACCCAGATAGTGCCGGGACTGCGAATAGCCCATGACGTATTCGTCGTAGCACTGGATGAGGTCGATGCGGGGGAGTCCTGCGTCAGGCAGACGCGAAGGGCCCCCGGGGTTGGTGAGCTCGACGGCATCTTCCGGGGCCAGGTAAAACTCCAGGCCGTCCATGGCGAGTGATGCCAGGGCGCCCGGCGATAGCTTGCCAGCCACGTGGATGCCCAGCTTTACGTCCTTCATGGTCAGCCCGGACCACGCGGCGCAGTCCTTGATAGTGGCGGGTCCGCGGCTGCCGAAGTATCGGAGAACCAGCGTGCCCAGGGCCTCTTCACGGTCCTCCCCGGTCAACGGCGTACGGACGAAACCCGGCACACGCTCCTCGAAGAGGGCATACGTCTGTTTCAGGGCGCCCCCGGACGAGCGCACGGGGGAACCGCTCACGAGGATGCGACTGACCTCGGCGTGCATGAGGTGGTAGATAAACCCCAGGCCCTTGCTGGGTAAGCCGGCCTGTCCCAGGACTTCAGCCAGCTCTTCGCGCGTCTTGTGGGCCCCGTCGGCGACTGCTGAGGCCAGGATCCGGCCACTGAGTGCGGACGTTTTTTCATCCACCCCTGTTTGGCGGTACATGCCTTTGTTTCCCTGATGCAGCCGGTCCGCGGAGAGTCCCATCAGCCAGCCGAGGTCGTCCCGGTGCACAAAATGCCACGTGGGCCGCAGGATGTGCGTCCGCAGGATGGTTCCATCGGCAACGGCTTGTTCCACATCGGAGGATGTGGAAGCGGATGTCCTTTGTGCAAGGGTCCACCGCGCATACGGAAATTCCTGGGACTGGACTGCCAACAGGTTGCGGACCACGTCTCCGGCGGTCCCGGACAAAGGAGCCCGCAGTTGCTGCCGTCGCAGTCGCAGGCGCCGGACCCTCTCCGCGAAGAGGTCCGCCTTATCCGCCACTGTGGCCACCCGAAAGTCCGGCCCCATGAAACCCTGCTGGCACCATCACCTGAACGTCGCCCTAGCTCCGCGGCAGCAAGGTGCCGCTGGGGCCGAAGACAGGACCCGGCGTCGGACGCTTTGGCGTGATGCCGTCACCGGAGGACTGGTGCCGGAGCCTTCGGATAACCCACGGGACAAAGTACTCGCGCGCCCAGACGAGATCCGAGGAGCGGGCCTCACGCCAGGTCCGCGGAGGCAGCGGCTTGGGCATCAGTGGTTCAAGGGTGTGCTGGACGTTGAGGGAGTCCAGGACCATCATGGCGATGGTGTGGTGTCCCAGGGGCGAGAAGTGCAGGCGGTCTGCATCCCACATTTGGTGATCTGCCAGCTGCCGCAAAGACCACATGTCCGCTATCACGGCGTCGTGGCGTGCAGCCACTGTCCTGAGGTTCTCGTTGTAGATGGCCACTTTTCCACGGATGCGCCCCAGCACCGAGGCGGCGGTGTCGGGGCCGTTGAAAAGCACCACGGTGGCGCCGCCGGAACCCAGCTCGCCAACCGCGGCATCGAGTTTTTCGGCCAGCAGGTCGGGGTCGCCGCCGGGCCGGATGAGGTCGTTGCCGCCGGCTGAAATGGACACGAGGTCAGGCTGCAGCTCGAGGCAGGGCCCCACTTGTTCATCGATGATCTGCTGGAGCAGCCGGCCCCGGATGGCGAGGTTGGCGTAGGCGAAGTCGTCCTGGCCACGGCCCAGTTCCTCGGCAACCCGGTCCGCCCAGCCGCGGTGGCCGCCGGGGTTCATCGGCTCGGGATCGCCGATCCCTTCGGTGAACGAGTCACCCAGTGCCACGTAACGGCTCCACGGGTGTCTCTGAACAGGATCGTCGGGTTTCAACAAATGGTTGTTCTCACTCACGTTCATATCCTGCCCCCTGACGGCAAACCTACGCCACCGTAGGTTGTTACTGGCGGGTAACTGCAAGAATGGATCCATGACTGAAGCCCCCGCCTTCCCCGCGCCCGTTGTCCTGTGGTCCCACGAAGAAGCTGAGCGTGCCGGCAAACCCCTCTTGGTCCTGCTGCATGGGTACGGCTCCAACGAGGACGATCTCTTCAGCCTGGCCGGACTGCTCCCTGACGGATTTGTGGTGGCGGCCCTCCGGGCACCGATGCCCATGGGACCTGGCTTCACGTGGTTCCCGCTCACGGCCTCCATCGACTACTCCTTGGATGCCGTGAAACTGGCGGCCGAGTACGCCCTTGAGTGGCTGGACACGGTCAAGGCCAATCACTCTTCGGTCACCCTGCTCGGCTTCTCCATGGGTATGGCCATGGCGACCACCATGGTCCGCTACCGTCCCGCGGACTTTGCCGCCGTCGTCGGGCTTTCAGGCTTTGTGATCGACGCCGATGGCGACGCCGCGTTCAAGGACGACGAGCTGGACGGATCGATGCCGATGTTCTGGGGCCGTGACCAGCAGGATCCTGTCATTACGCCGGACAAGATCGACTACACCATGGGCTGGGTCCGCAAGCACGTGGACCTGACCAAGGTCCTGTACACGGGCATGTGGCACGGCATCAACCAGCAGGAAATCGGGCACGTAGGGGAGTTCCTTACCCACAAGGTCCTCGCCCCCTAAGGGGCGTTGTTTCAGGCGGCAGCGATCCGCACGGTCTGGCCGTTGACCGTCACAGTGTCCCCCACGTGGAGTTGGCGGCCGCGGCGGTCGTCGATCTCGCCGTTGACCTTGACCAAGCCGTTCTTGATGAGCTCAGCGGCCTCAACTCCGTCCTCCACAAGGTTGGCAAGCTTCAGCAGCTGGCCCAGGCGGATCATGTCGTCGCGGATGGTGATGTCTTCGATTTCCGGAGTGCTCATACAGCAATGATGCCTGAAGTAGTGTGGTGACGGTGCCGCAGCCTTCTCCCCGTCCCGTCCTTCCGCTCGCCGTTGGCCTCCCTGTCGCAGTAGCAACAGGGCTGGTCATCCCGCTCCAGGGAAGGATCAACGGGGCCCTCGGCGCCACACTCGACGACGGCATCGCCGCAGCAGTGGTGAGCTTCACCACTGGCCTTCTGCTGATAACGGCCATTTCACTGGCAACGCCCAAGGGCAGGGCAGGCCTCCAACGCATCATCCCTGCAGTCCGGAACCGAAGTTTTCCGCGCTTCTACGTCATGGCCGGGGCCATCGGTGCGCTGTTCGTTTTTGCCCAGTCGTTCACGGTCGCGCTGTTGGGTGTAGCGCTGTTTACCGTCGCCGCCGTGACGGGACAGACCCTCAGCGGTCTGCTCGTGGACCGCATGGGCATTGGCCCGGGCGGTAAACGCTCCATCACAGGCGTCCGCGTCATCGGCAGTGTCCTGACCGTAGCCGCCGTCGCCTGGGCGGTTTCACCCCGCTTCGGCGGCGACGCCGACATTGCCTCGCTGGTGCTGCCGGTCCTCCTGCCGCTGGCGGCCGGATTCTTCATGAGCTTCCAGCAGGCCATGAACGGAACGGCCACCGTCCACTACGGAACACCCATCGCAGCCACCTTGGTCAACTTCATTGCGGGGTCGGCCATTCTCTGGATCGCCTGGCTTATCAAGCTGGCCGTCGCCGGACCCGGCAACCCGCTTCCCTCCGAGTGGTGGTACTACCTCGGCGGTCCCATGGGCTGCCTGTTCATCGGTTTGGCAGCGCTCTTGGTCCGCAGCCTGGGCGTGCTGATCACGGGCTTGGGCATGATCGCCGGCCAGTTGGTGGGGTCGTTGGTGCTCGACGTCGTGATCCCCAGTCCCGGTGCGGTAGTCGCCTTGCCCACGGTGCTGGGCACGATTCTCACGCTGGCCGCGATCATCGTGGCCACGCTGCCGTGGCCCAAAGGCTCCTTTGCACGGAGGGGCCCTGCCAAAGGCCGGTAGGGTAGAAGGCAGGTAGATTCAAGTATCTTTGAGTACTTGTCCATACCTTCCCCAGCACCCCGCCGGACAACCTCGTCCGGGATCCGGGGCCACCACCGCGGACCGCACCCAGCGGCCCTGTAGAACAAATGGAGTTACCCATGGCAGCAAAATCCGTCCTTGACCAGGTCATTTCCCTCTCCAAGCGGAGGGGCTTTGTCTTCCAGGCCGGTGAAATCTATGGTGGCTCGCGTTCCGCCTGGGATTACGGTCCCCTCGGTGCTGAACTGAAGGAAAACATCAAGCGCCAGTGGTGGCAGAGCATGGTCCGCGGCCGCGAGGACGTTGTCGGCCTGGATTCATCCGTCATCCTTCCCCGCCAGGTATGGGAAGCATCCGGCCACGTGGAGGTCTTCTCCGACCCCCTGGTGGAGTGCCTTTCCTGCCATAAGCGCTACCGCGCAGACCACCTCGAAGAAGAGTACGAGGAAAAGAAGGGCCGTCCGGCAGAAAACGGCCTGGCGGACATCGTCTGCGCCAACTGCGGTACCCGCGGCCAATGGACTGAACCCCAGGAATTCTCCGGCCTCCTGAAGACCTTCCTCGGCCCGGTGGCCAGCGAGGAAGGCATGCACTACCTGCGTCCGGAAACCGCCCAGGGCATCTTCGTGAACTTCAACAACGTGCTCACCACGTCCCGGAAGAAACCGCCGTTCGGCATTGGCCAGATCGGCAAGTCCTTCCGCAACGAAATCACGCCGGGCAACTTCATTTTCCGTACGCGCGAATTCGAACAGATGGAGATGGAATTCTTCGTCGAGCCCGGCACCGACGTTGAGTGGCACCAGTACTGGATGAAGGAACGCATGTCCTGGTACACGGACCTTGGCATCCGCGAGGACAACCTCCGCTTCTTCGAACACCCGCTGGAGAAGCTCAGCCACTACTCCAAGGGCACCACGGACATCGAATACCGCTTCGGTTTCCAAGGCTCCGAGTGGGGCGAGCTCGAAGGCATCGCCAACCGCACCGATTTTGACCTGTCAACGCACGCCAAGGCATCCGGCACGGACCTGAGCTACTTCAACCAGGCCACCAACGAGCGCTACACCCCGTACGTGATCGAGCCCGCGGCAGGCCTGACCCGCTCCTTCATGGCCTTCCTGATCGATGCCTACACCGAGGACGAGGCACCCAATGCCAAGGGCGGCGTCGACGTCCGTACCGTCCTGAAGCTGGATCCGCGCCTTGCGCCGGTCAAGGCTGCCGTGCTGCCGTTGAGCCGCAACGAGGACCTGTCCCCGAAGGCCAAGGCGCTGGGTGCCCAGCTGCGCAAGAACTGGAACATCGACTTCGACGACGCCGGTGCGATCGGCCGCCGCTACCGTCGCCAGGATGAAATCGGTACGCCGTTCTGCATCACCGTGGACTTCGACACCCTGGAAGACCAGGCCGTCACCATCCGTGAACGCGACACCATGAGCCAGGAACGTGTGTCCCTGGACAAGGTTGAGGGCTACCTTGCAGCACGCCTGATCGGCGCCTAGCCATGGCTCTGGAGTATCGCGAATGGAAGGAGGGCGACGACCTCGCCCTCCTGGAAATCTGGGGCGGCCCGGAGACCCTTCCCGCTGAGCAGTTCCGTGCGGCCCTGGCGCCGTCCAGCAACCACCCTTGGCGCCGCTGCATCGTGGCCGAAGACGTGGTGGACGGGGTACGGATCCCTGTGGCCGCCGGCGTGGTTCACGAGGCATCCCTGCACCCCGAACGGCTCTGGGCGTATATCGAGGTTGCCAGGGACCACAGGCGTGAAGGTGTGGGCGCCACCCTGCTGACCATGCTTCGCCGCGAAGCCGGGAATTCGCCGTCGGGCGTTTCCAAGCTGCGCAGCAAGGTGGAGCCGGACACAGCCGGTGCGGCGTTCGCCGCGGCAGCGGGACTTGCGCCCATCCAGCGGTCGCAACTGGTGGTGGTGGAGCCGGAGCCCCTGTCCTTGCCGCGGTTCGGTGACGGTTCCGAGGAAGCCGCGTCCGAGCGAGTGGAGGACCTGGCGACAGGTTCGGTTGAGTTGAGTGACGTTGTGGGCAAGTACTACTCGCACGTCCACCAATGGGACAGCCCCGGGGAGCTCAGCATCGCCACAGTGCAGCGGTTGTTCCTGCATGACCTGACCGGAGCCCATGGCGCGATCGTGCTGCGCGCGCCCAAAGCCAGTGCCTTTGGCCAAGGCGTTCCAGCAACCCGCAAGGGCAAAATCCAGGCCTTCGCCATCAGCTACGCCCAGGGCAACCCGGACGAACCGTCGGATGTCTTCCTGGGGCATGACCCCCAGCTGTCAGCCGACGACGCAGCCGCGGCGGTACGTGATCTCTTGGCGCTCATCGCTTACCAGCACCCGGTACTGCTGGAAGTGGACGAATCCATGACGGCCCTTCGGACGGTTCTGGAGCCACTGCTGGGATCGGGCAAGGCCCATGTGCGCGGCGCGGATACGTTGATCGTCAGCGACTGAGCAGTGTTGATCGGCTGGATCCCGTGCTGCCTGCATTCTGCGGGCGGCACGGGATCTTGTGCTTTATGGCTGAACTCTGCAGTGGGCCTGGTCCCGCGTAGGGTTAAGGGCATGAGGTTTTGCTGCTGATGGGCCACGGTCACTCCCACGGACATTCTGAAAGTTCCGAGCCAACACCGCAGGCCCTTGCCTCGCGAAAGAGGGCCAACTGGATTCTGGCGGCCATACTGGTTCCGCTGGGCGTCCTGACGCTCGTGGCCATGATGGTCATGTGGCCTTCCGGAAGCCGGGAGGGAATCACATTCTCGAGCCCCTACCAGGCTGCCCCGGGTGTTACCTTCGATACCGGGCGGATCCAGAGCGTCGTGGTGGAAAGCTGCACGCAAACGGGCCAAACTGACACGGGACAGCCCAACACGGGACAGCCCAGCACTGGCCAACCCGACTCCAACCAGGGTGGGCAGGCCGGCGGTTCCCAGTGCACCTTCGCCTTCACGGAGCCGGACAAGGGCGGGGACGTGGTCAAGGTGGTCATCAACCCTGATGTGGCAATGTCCCACGGTGTGGACGTGGGGGATTCCATCAGGTACCTGAACCTTTCAGCAGTCCAAGGCGCCAACGCGGGCAGCGGCGCTCCGGCCTTCGTCTTCGTCGACTTCGTCCGCAGCATTCCCATCGCCCTCCTGGCCGTCTTGTACGCAGCGGTGGTCATAGCTGTGGCACGCTGGCGTGGTTTCCGGGCGCTGCTTGGCTTGGTGGGCGCCTATTTCGTCCTGGTGAGCTTCATCCTGCCGGGTCTGGTGGAAGGCAAGCCACCGCTGCTTTTGGCGTTGGTGGGGTCCACGGTGATCATGATCGGGGTCCTGTACTTCGCGCACGGATTCTCGGCGCGAACATCCACGGCATTGCTGGGCACCATTTTTGGGCTCAGCATTACCGCGCTGTTGGCGGCCTGGGCTACGGACGCCGCCAACCTGGCGGGTGTGGGAAACCACGATGCCTCCACTTTGGTGAACATGTCACCCCAGATCTCCATCTCCGGGATCATCCTCTGCGGCCTCATCATTTCCGGCCTTGGCGTGCTCAACGACGTCACCATCACCCAGTCATCTGCCGTGTGGGAATTGTATGAACTGGCGCCCAACACCACGGCCCGGAAACTGTTCACCTCGGCCATGAGGATCGGTCGGGACCATATCGCCTCCACGGTGTACACCATCGCTTTTGCCTATGCGGGCGCCGCCCTGCCGATCCTCATCATCGTGATGCTGTACGACCGCCCGCTGGCCGAAGCCCTGACCAGCGCCGAGCTGTCCGAGGAAGTCATCCGGACCCTGGTGGGATCCATCGGCCTGGTCCTCGCGATCCCCGTCACCACACTGATCGCTGTCCTGGTGGTCAAGGCCACCGGTATGAAGCGCCTCGCCGCCGCTGGTGGGCCGTCAGTGACTGCCGACGAGCTGAACGATACCGGTGCGCTGGCAGCAGCCGCCGCCGTCGTGGGTTCGGCCCCCCACGACAAGCAAAAGACGCAGGAAGCGCACGACGCCGGTACGGGCCAGGGCGCTTCCGGCCGTCCGGCGCGTCCAGGGAGCCGCCGCGCCCAGCGGGAAGCGGAGCGGCATGGCAGGGACGAAACAAGGTAGCGCGTGATCGTGCCGGTCTTTGCTCCGCCCGCTGGACTGCGCGGAGATTGGCGAACACGGTGTATTGCCCAACTATGTGGCGGGATTCCGGCCGATTTGCCTCGCTTTGCAACAATGGATAGGTGACTGTAGTAGCAACGCCCCCCGCACCAAAGCTCGAGCTCCCGCCCTTGAAGCTCGGCGGGATCACCGTGGACACCCCGGTGATCCTTGCCCCCATGGCGGGCATCACCAACTCGGCCTTCCGCAGGCTCTGCCGTGAATACGGCGGCGGCATGTACGTGGCCGAGATGGTCACTTCCCGTGCCCTGGTGGAACGGACGCCGGAATCGTTGCGCATCATCTCCCACGATGAGGACGAGAAAGTCCGTTCCGTGCAGCTCTACGGTGTGGATCCGGTGACGGTGGGTGCCGCGGTTCGAATGCTCGTGGAAGAAGACCGTGCGGATCACATCGACCTGAACTTCGGCTGCCCCGTACCCAAGGTCACCCGGCGCGGTGGCGGCTCGGCGCTCCCGTGGAAGATCGATCTCTTTACGTCCATCGTGCAGACGGCGGTCAAGGAAGCGTCCAAGGGCGGAATCCCGCTGACCATTAAGATGCGCAAGGGTATCGACGAAGACCATTTGACGTACCTCGACGCGGGCCGCATCGCCCGCGACGCAGGCGTGGCCGCCGTCGCCCTTCATGGACGCACGGCCGCCCAGTTCTACTCCGGGCAGGCCGACTGGTCCGCCATCGCACGTCTTCGCGAAGCGCTTCCGGATATCCCCGTGTTGGGCAACGGCGACATCTGGTCCGCTGAGGATGCGGTCCGCATGGTGCGGGAAACGGGTGTGGACGGCGTCGTGGTTGGCCGCGGTTGCCAGGGCCGTCCGTGGTTGTTCGGGGACCTGCAGGCAGCTTTCGAAGGCAGTGACCAGCGGCACCGCCCCGGACTCCGGGAAGTGGCTGAGGGGGTTTACCGGCACGCCGAGCTCATGGTGGAGACCTTCGGCAACGACGAATACAAGGCGCTTCGCGAAATCCGCAAGCACATGGCCTGGTACTTCAAGGGCTACGTGGTGGGCGGCGAGCTCCGCGCCAAACTGGCTACGGTCCCCACCCTCGAGGTGCTGCGCGAATACCTCGATGAACTGGACATGGACTCGCCCTACCCGGGTGTCGATTCAGAAGGTCCCCGGGGCCGCGCCGGCTCGCCCAAGAAGCCGGCCTTGCCGAAAGACTGGCTGGTGAGCCGTCAGCTGAACGCTGAACAGAGCGCGGATATCTCGGCTGCGGAGCTGGACGTTTCGGGCGGCTAGCCTCACACGTGTAAGACTGACTCAAGAAGCTCCACACCCCGGCGCTTGAAGGAGGCAGATACCCATGGGAACCGAAGCGATACTTGGCCACGACGGGACGGCCCACGATTTTGTGCTGGCCATCCCCGGTTACGCCGAGGCAGATTCCGCGCGGTGGGTTGAAGAGCCGCGCAAGAGCAACTATCGCTCCGATTTTGAACGGGACCGCGCCAGGGTCCTGCACTCTTCGGCCCTGCGCAGGCTCGGTGCAAAAACACAGGTTGTTGCCCCGGACACTGATGACTTTGTCCGGACCAGGCTGACCCACAGCTTGGAAGTGGCCCAGGTGGGCCGTGAACTGGGACGTTCCCTTGGCTGCGATCCGGACGTGGTGGACACCGCATGCCTGAGCCACGACCTCGGCCACCCGCCCTTCGGCCACAACGGCGAGTCCGCGCTGAATGAAGTGGCGCACACCATTGGTGGATTCGAAGGCAACGCCCAAACACTGCGCCTGCTGACCCGGCTCGAACCCAAAGTGCTCGCCGAGGACGGACGGCCGGCAGGGCTCAACCTGACCCGCGCCAGTCTCGATGCTGCGTCCAAATACCCGTGGTCCGCCGTCGACGCTCCCGTCATCCATGGCCACCGCACCAGCAAGTTCGGCGCCTACGAGGACGATCTTCCGGTCTTTGAATGGCTGCGCGAGGGTGCCCCCGGGAACCGGTCCTGCATCGAGGCCCAGGTGATGGACCTGGCGGACGACATTTCCTACTCGGTCCACGACGTCGAGGACGCGATCGTAGCGGGTCATTTCCAGCTCAAATGGATGGACAACCCGGACCATCGGGCGCGCGTGGTGGGTTACACCAAACAGTGGTACCTGCCGCACAACGACCCCGCCGAAATCGACGCCGCCCTGGCTCGGCTGGAAGCCACCGAGGTCTGGGTCCGCGAGGCGGATGGCAGCCGTAAATCGATGGCTGCCCTGAAGGATATGACCAGCCAGTTGATCGGCCGGTTCTGCCAAAGCGCCATGGAAACCACGCGGGCGCACTTTGGCCCGGCCAACCTGACCCGCTATGACGCAGAGCTCATGGTTCCTGAGGACACCGTTACCGAAATCGCGGTGCTCAAGGGTCTGGCCACCACGTTTGTCATCTCCACCGACCACCGCCAGCCCGTTTACGAACGCCAGCGCGAAGTGCTGCACGCGCTCGTGGGTGTTTTGAACGCCTCCGGCGACCGCCATCTGGAGCCAATGTTCGCCGCGGACTGGCGTGACGCCGCCGACGACGGTGCCCGGTTGCGCGTAGTGATCGACCAGGTCGCTTCGCTGACGGATGTCTCCGCGCTGGCCGTGTACGAACGCCTCGTGGGCAGTCTTCCATCCCTCTGGTAACTCCGGAGCCGCAGACGTTAACGGCGGGGTCATTGGGGGCAAGCGACTAGGATGGTGACGTGGCTGGCCTGATCAAACGTGAAGATATCGACGAAGTACGCCAGCGCACGGATATCAAGGAAGTCGTTGACGGTTACGTCACCCTCAAGGGCGCCGGGCTGGGCAGCTTCAAGGGCTTGTGCCCCTTCCACGACGAACGCTCGCCCTCCTTCACTGTTCGCCCGCAAGTGGGCAGGTACCACTGCTTCGGCTGCGGGGAGGACGGGGATGCCATCTCCTTCGTCCAGAAGATGGACCACAGCTCCTTCCACGAAGCTGTTGAGAAGCTGGCCGCCAGGATCGGCTACGAGCTGCGTTACGAGGACGGCGGCACCGGGCCCAGCCGCGAGGAAGTGGGAAAGCGCCAGCGCCTGCTGGACGCTCACAAGATCGCCGACGAGTTCTTCCGCGCCCAGCTGCTGACCCCCGGCGCGGCCGAAGGGCGCAACTTCCTCGATGGACGCGGCTTCGACCGCGCCGCTGCCGAGCATTTTGGCGTGGGCTATGCCCCCCAAGGCTGGGACTCGTTGCTCAAGCACCTCCGCGGGCGCGGGTTCACGGATGCTGAATTGAAACTCACCGGGATGTTCTCCGAAGGAAACCGGGGCATCTATGACCGCTTCCGGGGGAGGCTCATCTGGCCCATCCGCGACATCGCCGGGGACACGATCGGATTCGGCGCCCGCAAGCTCTACGAGGACGATCAAGGCCCCAAGTACCTGAACACTCCGGAGACCACGCTCTACAAAAAGTCACAGGTCCTCTACGGGATCGACATCGCCAAGCGGAACATCGCCAAGGAACGGCAACTGGTGGTGGTGGAAGGGTACACGGACGTCATGGCCTGCCATCTGGCAGGAGTCACGACGGCGGTGGCCACCTGCGGTACTGCGTTCGGCACCGAACACATCAAGGTGGCCCGGCGGCTGCTTTCGGACGACGGCAGCGGCGGTGAGGTCATCTTCACCTTCGACGGCGACGCCGCAGGACAGAAAGCCGCCCTGAGGGCCTTCGAGGAAGACCAGCGCTTCACTGCCCAGACGTACGTCGCCGTGGAGCCCTCCGGCGCGGATCCTTGCGATCTTCGCCAGCTCAAGGGCGACGCCGCGGTGCGCGACCTCATCGGTACCCGAAAGCCCCTCTTTGAGTTCGCCATCCGGGCCACGCTTCGCCGGCACAACCTGGACACGGTGGAAGGCCGTGTGGCGGCACTGCGCGAGGCCGCCCCAGTGGTGGCGCAAATCAGGGACTCCGCCACGAGGCCCGGCTACACGCGCAACCTGGCCGGCTGGCTGGGTATGCCTATCGAGGAAGTCAGCAGCTACGTTGGGGCGGCCGCCAAGCGCGCCGCATCCGGTGGCAATGCGTCAGCTCCGGCCGGTCCGGGCGGGCAATCGGCCGCCGCAGCCCCGCCGTCGGGCAGTCCTGTCTTCCAACGGCCCGATCCCAGGGACCCCATTGCGGGTATGGAACGCCAGGCATTGGAAGTTGTCCTCCAGGAGCCGGGGGTGTTGGGCGGGGGCGCCTGGGAGCGTTTCGAGGCCTCGCACTTCGCCACCCCTGCGTATGCGGCGGTCCACACGGCCGTGCGGGCTGCCGGACTTGCCCACTCGGCTGATCCGGTGGCGTGGGTGGAGCAGGTCCGCCAGGAAGTTCCCGAGCCTTTGCGGCCCTTGGTGTCCGAGTTGGCAGTGACACCCTTGCCCGCCAGTACACCGGAGGCCATGCAGCGGTACTGCCGCGATATCCTGGCCCGCCTCTTCGAGCTGCAGATCACCCGTATCAAGGCAGACAAGATGGGCCAGCTGCAACGCCTGGATGCGGGAGCCAATCCGGAAGAATTCCAGCGGCTGAACCGTGAGTTGATGGTGTTGGAAATGGAGCGCCGATCCTTGCGATCGGACGGGTGAGAACCTCGATTTCGTTTTCCGGCGGGCCCCTGTTAAGCTAGTAACCGCTTCATTCCTCCGTAGCTCAATTGGCAGAGCATTCGACTGTTAATCGAAGGGTTACTGGTTCAAGTCCAGTCGGAGGAGCGCACAATACCCCCGTTCCGAGCTTTCGGAGCGGGGGTATTTTTATACCCCTCAGGGGTATCCGGAGTCGATTTCGCATTCCGGTAGAACCTTTGCTAAAGTCATAACCGCTTCATTCCTCCGTAGCTCAATTGGCAGAGCATTCGACTGTTAATCGAAGGGTTACTGGTTCAAGTCCAGTCGGAGGAGCATAAGAACCCCGCATCGGCGTCACGCCGGTGCGGGGTTCGTCTTTTCCTAGACGAAATCCATCTCCACTTGCAGGAACCGGGCGGCCTCGGCAACAGCTGCAAGGAACGAATCCTGCTCAGTGGGCGGGGTCCTGGGTTCGCGCGGATGCCACTCGTGCGGGGCTGAATAGACGCGGGTGAATCCGCCACCGGGCGGGGCATAGAAGATTCCGAATCGCTGGACCGGCCACTCAGGGGAAGTCTCCGGCGCAACCAGCAGGGCGGCGTCGGCCTGGGGGTTGTACCACTGGGCGATGGGCCGGCGGCGGTCATCCGTGAAGAGGCCCGCGGCGTAAAGGGCGGCCGACTGCGGGCTGGTCACCGAGCACAGACGGTCCCACCACAGCGGCAGGATGCGTTCATCCCGACGCTGCCACGGTGCCGGAAGCGGCTGCAGCTCTTGCCCATGTGGCACACCCCAACTTTATCGCCGGTTCGGGGCCTGCAACAGGGGGAGCCCTAGCGGGAGAGCCCCAGCCGGGGATACAGCACCTCGAAGCCTTTGGCCAGGCCCGCATTGAGGGCCAGTCCCACGTGGCCGCCGTTGGGGACCTCGTAATAGGTCACCGTCATGCCCGCCGCCTGTGCAGCGGCGGAGACAGCTTTCGCCGCGGCTACATACGTCACGTCGTCGGATCCGACAGTGAAGACGGCTGTCGTATCAGGGAACTGCTTGCCCTTCATGATGTTGATGGGCTTCTGGGCGTCGTAGTCGGCCTGGTTGCCGCCGAAGATGGTTGCGAGGTTGCCTGCGGGGTCCTCGGCTCCCGGGAACTCTTCGCCGGAGATGTCCACCACGTTGCCCCACATTTTCGGGTACTTAACGGCGAAGGAGATGGCGCACTGGCCGCCGTTGGAGTAACCGGCGATGGTCCAATGCTCCCGGTCCGGGAGGATGGTGAGGTTGGCTTTGGCCCAGTTCACTACGTCCTCATTGATGTACTTCTCTACGTTGCCGTACTTGGTGGTGTCCAAACAGAGGGTGTCGTTCTCATCCGGGCCGATCTGGTCAGCCACGATCGCAATCGGCGCCAGGCCGTTGTTCTTCGCCGCGAAGTCATCCAGTGCCGCCGAGACGTACTGGGGGTCGGGTAGGCCTGGTTGGCCCATCATGAGGACGAACAGGGGAAGCCGGGGAGGATTGTCCGTCAGGGCCGCGGGAGGCAGGTAGATGCCGGCGGGCCTGGCCTCAAATCCGGAGGCCGTCGGCGGTATCACCTGGGTGCCCACCTTGCCCTTGGATGGCATGGTGGCCGGGGGTTTCCAGCTTTGCCACAGTGGTCCTGCCGGTATGGAGGCGTCCGGGTTGGGCTTGTTCAACTGGATGGCGCCTTCGGTGGAAATCCCCAGGGCCGAGCCCAAGGTCTTGTTCAGCCCGAACTCGGTGTTGATGCCCAGCCCCGCGACGAGGACAAAAACGGGGATGGAGACTGCAGCCACCACTTTCCGCCAAGCACGGCTGTGGCGGAAGCTGACCACCGACAGTCCCAGCGCGGCGAAGCAGGAGATGGCCCAGAACCATACGCGGGGAGTCAGGCCAACATGGAAGACGTCCATGACGTCCTCGATGATCCACACCGTCAGCCACCCCAGCAGGGCAGCGGAAACAATGGCAATGATCGCGGTCAGCGCCCACCGGGCTGACGGCCTGAGGAAAAGCACCAGAAAGAACACGACGCCGATCGCCCCGGCAATGGTCATGACTACAGGGCCGCTGATCTCAAGTTTCAGGAGGTCGTCCATGGCTGGGAACACCGCCTGCCCCTCATGCTGCGGGCTCCCTGGCGACCATTTGCCGCAGGAGGCCGGCACTCTGCGCGGGGGAGAGGCCCGGCAGGTAGGCAGAACCAACAGCGATACCAATGGATGGCAAGGCCAAGGGGTCCTGGTAGTACATGTACAGGGTCCGGTGCTCGGGCTGGAACCGTGACTTGAAGGCTGCCAGGGACTTGAATCCGTACATCGGCTCCAGGGCATTGCCGAGCAGCGCCAGGACGCGGTCCAGGGAGCTTCGGTCCCCTTCGGCGCCGTCAGCCCCGGCGTTGGCCAAGGGCGAGCCGGACAGCGAGATTTGCGGGACTTCTTCCTTGAAGTGGGTCACGGCCGAGGCGATCAGGAATTCCATGACGCCCTTGAACCCGGTGGTGCGTCTTCGCATGAAATCCAAAGTCCATCCCGAGATGACGCCGTTGCGGAACACGGGCAACCAACTCGTGACTCCATGGACCAAGCCCTCATCGTCCACGGCCACGCAACAGAGGACTTCGGGATCTTTCAGCTCATTGAGGCCTCCCAGGGTGAATCCCATTTCCGGCAGGGCTTTGTCCGCGACCCACTCCTCGGAGATCTCTGGAAGTTGGGCCCTGACTCCCGGCGGCATCCCCTGGTAGGGATACCAGTGGTCCTTGATGGACAACTTCTCTGCTCGGTTCAGGGCGGTGCGCACGTTCTGCCATTCCTTGCCCTTGAAGGTCATGGCCTGGACGTTCAAAAGGGTTTCTTCCGCCACTTCCAGCTTGCGGAATCCCCGTGGTTCGAGAGGGGCGTCGAGCTCTTCGGTGGCCGAATAAAAGCATGGGATGAGTCCCAGGCCGGCGCAGTGCTTCAGGAACCCCGTGGCTGCATCCGCGTGGTGCTCTTCAGCCCCGAAGGGGCCCGCAACCGTCAACGCCACGCCGTTGTGCACCTGATAGGCGACGCCGGCCTTCCGGTCCGGCGTGAACCAGTACTGGTTGTTGTCCCACAACGCCATCCAGGACAGGGTGCCGCCACCATCATGGAGCAACTCGCGGGTGTGGCCGAGGTCTGCGGCCGGATCGGTGGCCAGCATCCTGAACCGTCGGAAGTTGTTCAGGACCAGTACCAGGATGCAAAGCCAGATGATGTCCCCGCCAAGCCCGTACACCACCGTGCTCAACAGGCCTTGGGGGAGGGCCACCACAAAGGGGACAGGGAAAGGAACCAGGATGTGGGTCAGCTGCCCCGCAAGGTCCCACAGCGTGGAACGTCCCGGGTTGCCTTCGACAAACCAGAACGCCACATAGAGAACAATCGCGGCGACGGCCAGGATCAGGGAGGTCCTGCCCAGGACCCGGTATCCGGCGTCGCTGGACTCCACCCGGAACTTGTGGCGGTTGGCCAACAGCAAGGCCACGATGATCACCGGTGCTAGGACCGCCGGGACTGCATAAAGCAGGAGGTAGCCGAAATCGTCATCGCCCAGGGCGACGTCCGGATCAGTGATGTACTGGATGATCGACAGGACCGTCACCGCTGCCAGGTACGCCTGGATCACGAGTGTCAGGCGGTAGGCGAGCCGGCGGCCACGGCGGAGACCCTCGGCGCAAACCAGCAGCAGGAGGACCGGAATCAGCGTCAGAATGGCTGCGCCGAAGCTCTGAACACCCACGATGCTTTGCAGCGTGACGCAATTGGTGTCGTTGTTACAGGCTTCCTTGACTTCGTCGGCGTCGGGACTGGCCTGGAGCATCACCTCGGAAACGACCGAGAGTGGCCCGATTTCCCACGTGCCGGTGAGTTGTGTGAGCAAAGGTCCTACTGCGAAGACACCCACCACCGTGCCCACCAGGAAGCGCGTCTCGCGGAGAGATGAAGAATGCAATGATCCTGCCCGGCGCCGGAGGACCAGCGACTGGACGGCCCAGCCGGCCAGTATGCCGATTACCGCTCCAGCCAGTGCCTGGAGTGTTTGGGCGACGCCGACGAACAGGGCGAACATCAGCGTGGCGGCCAGCAACCACGTCCGCAGTCTCCGTCGCCACAGCGCGTCAAGTGCCGCCGTCGCGCATCCCAAAGTGGCGGCAGCGCCGCCGTAGGCTCCCACAACGTATTCGCCGCCCAGGAAACTCAGCCACTGGTCGCTGGCGTCGGTCCCGAAAGCAACCAGCGCCACCAGAACCAGGGCACTGAGGGCTGAGCCCGCAATGAAGGCAACGAGGGCGAGCCACTGGCCCATGACCCGCTCGGCGATGCCCACGCCCACCAGGATCGCGGCCGTGCAGGCAAGGTAGTCCAAGAGGGAAGAAGCAAAGAACGCCGACGTGAAAATCGACCACCATGGCCCTGGCTCCACGGCCAATCCCAGACCTACTTGGTCCAGCAACGCCTCGCTGGGCCCATTCAACAGGCTCCCTGTCGCAGCCCCCAGGATCCACAGCAGTACTGCCAGGCCCAGTGCCAGGGGCAGCCGGCGCACCGTGGCCAAGCCGCGGATACCGCCCCGCAATCCACCAGCCGCGCTCATGTGATGTCCCCTTCACCGGTCCGGCACCGGTTAGCCCGGCTGGCCACCATTCTGCCTTGCGGGACGCTGTAAGGGGAGAGGTTGGACAGTCCCGACGGCGGCGGGCCGCGTTTGGTTCGGTGGGCCTAGTCCCGTTTCCAGGGGCCGGGGTTCACCCGGTAAAGGATGGCGGCGCCAATCACGGCACCGAGAATCGCGCCGAACAGGGCACTTCCTGCGGCACGGCCGATGAGCGCGCCGGCAGTGGCGCCAAGCAGGGCGCCGAGAAAGAGGCCCCTGCCGTTGCGGTGCGGTTTCCTGGTCATGGTGTCAGCCTACGGGTGGTTTCCTAATGGATGGAGGGCACGGTGCGGGGCCGGACCACAATCCAGAGTGCGGCGATGGCCCCCGTGATGCACACCGCCATGACGGAGCCCATGGGAACAGCGGAACTGACGCCCAGCCAACCCACTACCGGCGGGACAATTCCGGCCATCATGAACTGTGATGCCCCGAGGAGGGACGCAGCGGTGCCTGCCTGGGCGCCGTGATTGGCGAGTGACAGGACCTGGACGCAGGGGAACATGAACCCGGTGGCACAGATATAGAACCACAACGGAATGAGGATGCCCCAGAGGCCGGCGTGCAAGAGGTCAAGCACCACGATGAGGAGGGCAGCGAAGAGCATGAACAATGTTGCCCCGGCAACAATCCACTGCGGGGCCACCCGCCTGATCAAGCGTGAACTGATCTGTACACCCGCAACAATGCCCAGCGAATTGATGCCGAACAGGAGCCCGTATTGCTGCGGCGAGAATCCGTAGACGTCCTGGAACAGGAAAGTGGACGCGGAAAGGTAAGCGAACAAACCACCGAAGTTCAGGCTTCCCACCAGCACCATGCCCACGAAGATCCGGTCCGTAAGGACCGATTTGTAGCGCTGTCCCACCGTGATGGTGGATTTGCCGCGCTGGGCTGCGGGCAGCGTCTCCCGGATGAAGAAGATGGAGGCAAGGATCACCAGCAGCCCGTAGGCGGCCAGGAAGTAGAAAATACCGGGCCATGGGAAGACCAACAGCAACTGGGATCCGATAACGGGGGCAAGGATGGGAGCCAGGCCGTTGACCAGTGACATCCTCGAAAACATGCGGACCATGGAATAGCCGTGGAAGAGGTCCCTGACCATGGCCATGGCCACTACACCGCCGCCTGCGGCGCCGATGCCCATGAGGACGCGGAACAGGGACAGCATCCCGATGTCTGTTGCCAGCGCTGCACCGAACGAGGAACCGATGTGGAGGGCGGTGGCCAGTATCAGCGGAAGCCGGCGCCCCACTTTGTCGCTGAAGGGACCCACCACCAGTTGGCCAAGCCCGAAGCCTACGGTGGTTCCCGTCAGGGTGAGCTGGATGGCCGCAGCCGAAACGTCGAAACTCTCCTCCAGCGCCGGGAACGCCGGGAGGTAAAGGTCGATCGTGAAGGGACCCAGCGCAGTCAGTGCACCCAGCAGGAGAATGTAGACAAGTTTTTCGCGTCGGCTCAGGGAGTCGCCCGGAGCAATGGGAGAGGTCACGATCATCTATCCTATGGCCCGGATCATATTTATTGGGCGTATGACGGGCGCGCCGCAGTGTGGCCCCGAAAGTTCAGCAGGAACCTGAATGATAGCTTTGAGAACAGGTGTCCGCGGTGAGAGATTTCAGTCCGCGTTCGCCCCAACACGATGCCCAGAGGAAAGCAGTTAGGCGGAACCCATGAGTGGACGTCACACCGGCCGGACCAGTCAAGGACCTGCCATTCGTACTTTGCCGAAGACCCTCAAGCTCGTTGCACGGTTGGCCCCACGGCAAATCAACGACGAAATTGCCTTGGCCAAGGTGGAACTCAAACGCAAGGCCACCCAGGTTGGAATAGCCGGCGCCTTCTTTGGCGTGGCCCTTGCCTTCCTTGCGCTGTTGGTGATCGCCCTCGTTGTTGCCGCCATTCTGGGGCTGGCAACCATCATGCCGGGATGGCTCGCGGCGCTGATCGTCGCAGCGTTCTTCTTGGTGATCGTGGCCATTGCATCCCTGATTGGAATCGCCAAGTTCAAGAAGGCCATGCCCCTGGTGCCCGAGGACACCATCCGGGGCATCAAGCACGATCTTGGAATTGCCAAAGAGGGCTCTGCCTTCGATGAGTCCATCCTCGATCCCAACTCGCCCGCTGCCAAGGCGGCCAAGGCCGAGAAGGAAGCTGCAGCGGAGAAGGCCAAGGCAGAGAAGGCTGCGAAGGAAGCCGCCAAGGAAGCGGACGCCGTCAAGGCACCCACGGAAGCGGAGCTTCGCTCGCGCCTGAAGAAGCGCCGCGAACACCTGACGGGGGTCCGCGACGAGCTCGGCGAGCAGTTGGACGTCAAGAAGCAGGGGCAGGCCCTGCTGAACAGTGCCGGCGGAAAGTTCCAGGAGGGTAGGGAGTTCGCTGCGGCGAAGTTTGCCGACCTCGGAGACGCCGTCCCCGAAAGCCTCACCGAACGGCTCGCCGCCCGGTGGAAGGACCTGGCCGCTTTTGCCACTGCTGCCGTGGTCTTCGTTGTTGCCCTGCGGAAGCTGCTGAAAAAGTAGGCAGAAATCCGCAGCACCAAACATTGACAACGAGGAAGGGGGACACACGTGAAATTGATCGGTGCTGGTTCGAACCCTGACCGGCCGCAGGTTGACCACGACCTCATCTTCACTGTCCCCAACATCCTCACGGTCCTCCGCTTCATGGGGGTCCCGCTGTTCGTGTGGCTCGTTTTGTCGGAGCAGGAGTACGGCTTCGCGGTCCTGGTACTTGTGATCATGGGCAGCACCGACTGGGTTGATGGCTACATCGCCAGGCGGTTCGAC
Organism: Arthrobacter sp. D5-1; assembly: GCF_017357425.1. Taxonomy (NCBI): domain Bacteria; kingdom Bacillati; phylum Actinomycetota; class Actinomycetes; order Micrococcales; family Micrococcaceae; genus Arthrobacter; species Arthrobacter sp. D5-1. Next base: position 1,750,513 of record NZ_CP014571.1, read on the forward strand.
CAGACCTCCAAGCTGGGCCGCATCCTGGATCCCATGGCCGATCGGGCCGCGCTGCTGGCCGTTGCCTTCACGTTGGCGATTGCCGGCGTCGTGCAGTGGTGGTACCTGGCCGCGCTGCTGGTTCCGGACGCCATCCTGGCCATTGCTTCATTGATCTACTTCCGCAGCCACCCGGACCTTCCAGTGAGCGTCATTGGGAAAATCCGCACGGCGCTGTTGCTGCTCGGCACTCCGTTGCTTGTCCTCTCCAAATTGCCCATCCCGTTCACTGAGGTCTACTTCGTTGCCGCCTGGACGTTTCTGGGCTTCGGGCTGCTGGGACACTGGATTGCGGCCTACAACTATTTCTGGGCCATCTTGCGTAAGGGAAAAGAACTGAAAAACGACGACGGCGGACACGGCTGATGGTCTGGTTGGCGGTTTTCCTTGCGGTCCTTGGTGCCTTCTTCCTCGCCATAGGCGCCCAACGGCAGGGCAGCGCAGTCAAAGCCGACACCGGTGGCCTGGCGCTGAGCTCCAACGGTTTCCTGAGGCTGCTGCGGAATCCCCGCTGGATGCTCGGGCTGCTGTTCCTTACCCTCGGAATGGGGATGAACGCCATCGCCCTGGTTTCTGCACCGCTCACCGTGGTGCAGCCCATTGGTGCCATTGCGCTGGTGATCACCACGGTGGTCAATGCCAAGGACCAGGGTCTGAGCATTAACCGTGCAACTGTGGTGGCCATCAGCGCATGTGTCACGGGCTCGGCATTGTTCGTGTTGCTGGCCGTCTTCGTCACGCAGGAGAACCATCACGTCACCAGCGAGGACGAGCTGACCATTGTTCTCCTTCTCGCTCTGGCCGTGGGAATCTTCGGAACTTTGGCCGTGCTGTTCAAACACCGCATGAGTGCCTTCGTCTACATCCTGGGTGCTGGTGTCCTGTTCGGCTTTGTTGCCGTCCTGACCCGCATCATCGGCAAGCACCTGCTGGATCCCAACGGGTTGTTCCTGCTCAACGTCCAGTGGTACACCCTCATAGCCATCGTGGCCGCCGGGGGATTGGGATCCTGGTTCGTGCAAAGTGCCTACTCCGGCGGCCCACCGGACCTCGTCATCGCCGGTTTGACCGTTATTGACCCGATGGTGGGCATCGCCATCGGCATCGTGATCCTCGGTGAGCTTCGTCCCGATGTCCACGCCGTGATGGCTATCGCCATGGCTGTGGCCGCAACGCTTGCTATCGTGGGAGTTATTGCCCTGAGCCGGCACCATCCGGAAGTCACCAAACGCAAGAAGGACGCAAAGGCGGCTGCCGCCAAGAAGGCCTAGGGCATAGCTGTACCTTGCGCCGCCGCTGCACGCGGACCGGCAACCCGGCGACACCGCAGTATTGCCACAAGCAGTGCTGTCCGCACCGTGAACATCAGGAGTTCTCCACGTGACCATTCCCGACACCAACAAGCCCCTCACTCTTCTGATTGCTGCGGACACTTACCCGCCGCATGTCAACGGTGCCGCGCAGTTTGGCTACCGCCTGGCCAAGGGAATGACGGCACGAGGACACAACGTCCACGTGTTGGCCTGCCGTCCGGACACGGGCAAGAGCTTCACGGAGTTCCGCGACGAAGCCACTGTTCACCGGCTCCGTTCCCATGGCGTTTTCACCCATGAGTACTTCCGCATTTGCTTCCCTTGGGAGATCAAGAAGGAAATCAGCCTGCTGTTCGACAAAGTCCAGCCGGATGTCGTCCACATCCAAAGCCATTACATGATTGGCGAGCACGTTCTGTACGAGGCCGTTAAGCGTGGCATCCGTGTTATTGCCACCAACCACTTCATGCCGGAAAACCTGAATCCCTTCCTGCCGTTCCCCCAGTGGTTCAAGGACATCGTTGGCCGCATCTCCTGGAAGGACATGGGCAAGGTGATGAGCCAGGCCGATGTGGTCACCACGCCTACGCCCCTCGCTGCCAAGGCCATGCACCAACACGCGTTCCTGCGTAAGGTCCTGCCGCTCTCCAACGGCATTGACTCCTCGGCTTACGAACTCCAGCCTGGTGAGACCATCGAGCCGCACGCCCACCCTACGGTGCTGTTTGCCGGACGTCTTGCCGAAGAAAAGCATGTGAACGTCCTGATCGATGCCGTGGCCAAGACGTCCCCGGCGTTGAATGTCCACCTGGAGATTGTGGGGGGCGGCGAAGTCCGTCCCGCCCTTGAGGCGCAGGTAGCAAAGCTGGGGCTGGGGGACAGGGTCAGGTTCCTGGGACTCGCCAGCGACGAAGATTTGCGCGAGGCCTACATCAAGGCCGACATTTTCTGCATGCCCGGAACAGCTGAGCTCCAGTCGCTGGTGACCCTGGAAGCCATGTCTGCTTCCACTCCGGTGCTGTTGGCCAATGCCATGGCCTTGCCGCATCTGGTCCGTGATGGTGAGAACGGCTATCTCTTCACGCCGAACAACAGCGATGAACTGGCAGCCAAAATCACCAAGCTGGTGGAGCTTCCCAAGCATGAGCTGGAAGCCATGGGCAAGTTGAGCCGCGAGATGGTGGAGCCCCACAGTATCAACGGCACGCTCCAGACGTTCGAGGACCTCTACCGTGGGGCTTCCTACGAGGACAAGGTGGTGTGACAAAAGCACTCCCCGGCACCTATTAGAATTGCTGGAGTGCTTTGCCCGGAACTGCCGCTTTGCGGGGGTTTTCCGGGCTTCACGGGGCTATAGCTCAGCTGGTTAGAGCGCGGGACTCATAATCCTAAGGTCCTCGGTTCAAGTCCGAGTAGCCCTACATTTGACGCAGGAGCTGTGGCCGACAATCCATGATTGTCGGCCACAGCTCTTTTGCGTTCCCCCTTGGTTGCGGTAAGTTACTCATCAGTAACTTAGTCTTGGTCGCAGGTGACCACCCTTGAAGGAGCGAACATGTCCAACGCCGCATTCGACGCCACCAACCTTCCTTATGCCGACGGCGACTTCTATGCCTTTGAGCAGATGCTGACAGGCAAAGAGCAGGACCGCCTGGCCGAGGTCCGCGAATTCCTGGCCCGTGAGGTCAAGCCCATTGCCGTGGATTGCTGGAACCGTGGGGAGTTCCCCATGGACCTCATTCCCAAGCTCGGCGAACTGGACCTTGTCAGCCCTGTCCGCCGTCAGGGGTACTCCAATCTGTTCGCCGGAATGCTCCATGCCGAGGTGACCCGGGCGGATGCTTCCATTGCTACCTTCATGGGTGTCCACGACGGCTTGTTCACCGGCTCCATCGAAGCCCTCGCTTCCCAGGAGCAGAAGGATGCCTGGCTTCCGGATATCTATTCGCTCAAGAAGATCGGAGCTTTCGGCCTCACTGAACCGTTGGGTGGCTCCGATGTTGCCGGCGGCACCAGGACCACGGCAAAGCGCGACGGCGACACCTGGATCCTCAACGGTGCCAAGCGGTGGATCGGCAACGCTACTTTCTCCGACTGGGTAGTGATCTATGCCAAGGACGTGGCCGACAACCAGGTAAAGGCGTTTTTGGTGGACACCGCGCTGCCAGGCTTCTCCGCGACCAAGATCGAGAACAAGATCTCCCTTCGTACGGTCCAGAACGCGGACATCGTTCTGGATAACGTTGTGGTGCCGGACTTCTTCAAACTTGCCAACGGCAACAGCTTCCGGGACACCAACAAGGTCCTCAAGGTCACGCGTTTGGCTGTCGCGTGGCAGGCGGTGGGGCTTCAGATGGCAGCTTTCGACGTCGCCCGGAGCTACGCCGTGGAGCGTCAGCAGTTCGGACGGCCGCTGGCCGCGTTCCAGTTGGTGCAGAACCAGTTGGTCCAGATCCTCGGGAACACCGTTGCTTCCATGGGCATGATGGTCCGTCTGGCCCAACTCGAAGACGCAGGAGTCGCCAAGGATGAGCAGTCAGCCTTGGCCAAGGCGTTCACCACCGCACGCATGCGCGAAAGTGTCGCCCTGGGCCGCAGCATCCTGGGTGGCAACGGGATCGTCACGGACTACGGGATGGCCAAGATCTTCTCCGATGCCGAGGCCATTTACTCTTACGAGGGCACGCACGAGATCAACACGCTGGTCACCGGCCGGGCCATTACGGGCGTTTCGGCCATCGTCTAGATGGTCCGCTGACCAGGGTGCTGTCCCGGCGGGGTGGGGGCTCAGGAAAGCGGGAGCAGGATGGACGGGCGCAGGTCCGCTACGAAGCTCAGCGGGTTGAGATAGTCCCCGCCCCGGCGAACACCCCAATGCAGGCACGGACTGAGGCCGCAATGTCCGGGTTCCACGATCCCTATGACCTGGCCCTTACGGACAACGTCGCCGGCTTTGAGTTCGCTGGTCACGGGTTCGAAGCTGCTTTTGAGGCCATCGCCGTGGTCGAGGGTCAGTACCGGTCGATCCACCACTACGCCGGCAAAGGTCACCATGCCGTCCGACGGCGCGGTGACCTTTCCGCCGTCGGACGCTGGTCCGACATCCACACCCCGATGGCCGCTCAGCCACGGTTTGTCCGGGGGATCGAAGATCCGAAGCACGTCAGGTTTGGGGGAGAGCGGCCAGCTCCACCGGGCGGAGGCAGGATCCGGTGCGGCCGGCCCGGATGCGCCAAGTCCGCCCGCGCTCATCGCCACGGCAGCCAGGAGGGTCGTCAAGGACTTCGTAAGGGTCATGGATCAAGCCTTCCGGGGAGCCCGCGGCGGGTCGATCCCCGGTCGTTCGTATGTGGACAACGGGCTGCGGCCGCGGTCAAACAGGTGGGGCTGCTGTAGTACACTTGGTGGAGCAGTTTGCTGTGCCCTCAAGCTTGTTCAGGAACATGTCTCATTCAGATATGTGGGGGTCCCAGGCTGACTACGCGTATCCAGCCCTCCACCAGCGAAGCCACGTGGCTTCAGGCTGCGGAAGATTGTGCCTCTTGCGGTCCGGACAAGCCTTTGGCTTCACTCCGGATGAGAAGTGCAATGGATGCCAGGAGCCGCGCCCATCCGGGCAAAGGCTAAACAACCGTCAACTATTGGCAGGGTAAGAGCAGTCCCATGGGCTCTCTCATGAATGACCTGCCGGAAGGAGCGTCGGCATGCCCGTCGTAACTATGCGCCAGCTGCTTGACAGCGGCGTCCACTTTGGACACCAGACCCGTCGTTGGAACCCGAAGATGAAGCGCTTCATCTTCACGGAGCGCAACGGCATCTACATCATTGACCTCCAGCAGTCGCTGTCCTACATCGACCGCGCCTACGAGTTCGTCAAGGCTACTGTCGCCCACGGCGGCACCGTCCTGTTCGTCGGCACCAAGAAGCAGGCTCAGGAAGCAATTGCCGAGCAGGCTACCCGTGTTGGCCAGCCGTACGTCAACCAGCGTTGGTTGGGCGGTATGCTCACCAACTTCCAGACCGTCGCCAAGCGCATCCAGCGCATGAAGGAACTCGAAGAGATCAACTTCGACGACGTCGCAGGCTCGGCTTACACCAAGAAGGAGCTCCTGCTCCTCAAGCGCGAACTCACCAAGCTGGAATCCAACCTCGGTGGTATCCGCAACCTGACCAAGGCTCCCTCGGTTCTGTGGGTTGTTGACACCAAGAAGGAACACCTTGCTGTTGACGAAGCCAAGAAGCTGAACATCCCGGTTGTTGCCATCCTGGACACCAACTGCGATCCCGACGAAGTTGACTTCCCGATCCCGGGTAACGACGACGCCATCCGCTCCGTCAACCTGCTGACCCGCGTTGTTGCCGACGCTGTCGCTGAGGGCCTCATCGCCCGCAACCAGCGCGCAACCGGCACCACCGAGGCTCCGGAAGAGCCGCTGGCTGAATGGGAGCGCGAGCTCCTCGAAGGCAGCAAGGCCGAAGAAGCAGCGGCAGCCGAGGCTCCGGCAGCAGAAGCTCCCGCAGCAGAAGCTCCCGAAGCAACTGAAGCTGCAGCCGGCGAAGCCGAAGCAGCCAAGTAAATCTGGACCTTCCCTGATGCCGCAAACAGCATCGGGGGCAACTGACAGGATGGCAGCTCACATGGTGGGCGGCCGTCCTGTCAGTCCGTAAACACACAAATTCTAGACAGAGGGGTTCACATGGCGAACTACACTGCTGCTGACATCAAGGCCCTGCGCGAGCGCACCGGCGCCGGCATGATGGACGTCAAGAAGGCTCTTGACGAAGCCAACGGTGACGCCGAGAAGGCCATCGAGATCATCCGCATCAAGGGCCTCAAGGGCGCTACCAAGCGTGAAGGCCGTTCGACCGCTGAGGGCCTGGTTGCTGCCAAGGTCAACGGCGGCGTTGGCGTAATGATCGAGGTCAACTGCGAGACTGACTTCGTTGCCAAGGCTGACAAGTTCATCCAGCTGGCTGACAAGGTCCTCAACGTTGCAGTCGAGTCCGGCGCAGCCGATCTCGAGACCCTGCTGGCTACCGAGGTTGACGGCAAGCCCTTGTCCGAGGTTGTTGTCGAAGAGGGCGCTGTCCTCGGCGAAAAGGTTGTCGTCCGTCGTATCTCCCGCGTTGAGGGAACCACGGTTGACGCTTACCTGCACAAGACTTCCAAGGACCTTCCGGCCCAGGTCGGCGTCCTGTTCGCTGTTGACGGTGAAGGCGAAGCCGCTGCCACCGCCGCACATGACATCGCTGTCCACGTTGCAGCCATGGCTCCGAACTACCTGACCCGCGACGACGTTCCGGCCGAACTGGTCGAGTCCGAGCGCCGTATCGCCGAAGAGACCGCCAAGGCTGAAGGTAAGCCCGAAGCTGCTCTTTCGAAGATCGTTGAAGGCCGCGTGACGGGCTTCTACAAGGGCGAAGTTCTGGTTGACCAGGCATTCGCCAAGGATTCCAAGAAGACCGTTGCACAGGTCCTCGAAGAAGCCGGCGTCAAGGCAACCGCAGTAACCCGTTTCCGCGTAGGAAACTAGTAATTCATGAAAAGGGGTGGTCACTTCGGTGGCCGCCCCTTTTTCATGCACCCGTCCGGGTAGTACCTGCGCGGACCCACAGCACGATAATCTAGCCAGAGTCCACCAACGGGAGGCACCATGGAAACCGTCAACACTGCAATCCAGCCCGAGAAGACCCGCCGACGTGTACTTCTGAAACTTTCCGGCGAGGTCATCGGCGGAGGCAAGCTCGGCGTCGATCCTGAGACCGTCCGGGCCATCGCCAAGCAGATCGCGGCAGCCGTGTCCGACGTCGAAGTTGCGATCGTCGTAGGCGGCGGCAACTTCTTCCGCGGCGCAGAGCTGTCCCAGAGCGGTATGGACCGTTCCCGCGCCGACTACATGGGCATGCTCGGCACGGTCATGAACTGTCTGGCCCTGCAGGACTTTCTGGAGCAGGCAGGCGTTGAAACCCGCGTCCAGAGCGCCATCACCATGGGCCAGGTTGCCGAGGCCTACATTCCCCGCCGTGCCATCCGCCACATGGAGAAGGGCCGCGTTGTCATCTTCGGTGCAGGCGCCGGACTGCCCTACTTCTCCACTGATACCGTAGCGGCCCAGCGTGCCCTCGAAGTCCATGCTGACGTGGTCCTCATGGCCAAGAGCGGTGTGGATGGCGTCTACACTGCCGATCCCAAGAAGGACCCCACAGCCGAGAAGCTGGATGTCCTCAGCTACGACGACGCCCTGCGCCGGGACATCCGCGTCATGGACCAGACGGCCATGACCATGTGCAAGGACAACAAACTGTCCATGGTGGTCTTCGGCATGGAAGGTGAGGGCAACGTTACCCGTGCCATCCTCGGCGAAACGCTGGGAACCCTGGTTACTCCCTAGCTGGGGCTAGGATATTTCTAGGACCTTCCGCCTTTCACGGCGGATCTTTACTGTGCACTGCGGCCTGCATGAGGGCAGCAACTTATTTCTGAGGAGAAACCCGTGATCGAAGAGACCTTGCTCGAAGCCGGCGAAAAGATGGACAAGGCGGTTGAGGTAGCCAAGGACGATTTCGCTACGATCCGTACGGGTCGGGCGAACCCCGGTCTCTACAACAAGGTAATTGTCGAGTACTACGGCACCCCCACGCCGCTCCAGCAGTTGGCTTCCTTCGGTGTTCCCGATGCCCGGACCATCCTCATCACGCCCTACGACAAAACCGCTCTGCGCGACATTGAGAAGGCGTTGAGCGATTCCGAGGTTGGTGCCAACCCATCGAACGACGGCAACGTCATCCGCATCACCATTCCTGAGCTCACCAAGGAACGCCGCAAGGAGTACGTCAAGATTGTCAAGGGCAAGGGTGAAGACGCCAAGGTCTCCATCCGCAGCATCCGCCGCAAGGCAAAGGACGCGCTGGACAAGCTCGTCAAGGACGGCGAAGCCGGTGAAGATGAGGGTGCCCGCGCTGAGAAGGAGCTCGACGCCCTGACCAAGCAGCACGTTGACAGCATCGACGAGCTGCTCAAGCGCAAGGAAGCCGAGCTGCTCGAGGTCTGATGAACCAGGCTGAGCCGGCACCCGCTGGACGGGTCCCGACACGCGATACCCCTCAGCGCGCCAGGCGCGTACGGACGAACCCCACGCCAAAGGCCGGCCGGAACCTTCCGGCGGCCATCGGCGTCGGCCTTTCCATGCTTCTGGCGGTTTTGGGCGGATTGCTTTTCCTCCCCTTGGGATTCGTCCTGCTCACCACGGCTTTTGCTGTGTTGGGTGTGTGGGAAGTTTTCCGGGCCCTCGAAGCCCAGGGCACCAGGATGCCGATCATCCCCGTGATGGTTGGCAGCCTGGTGATGCCGGTATCGGCCTATTTTGGCGGCCTGGAAGGTTTGCTGTTCACCATGACGGCGAGTTCCGTGGCCGTCTTGCTCTGGCGTTCCATCGAGAGCGCCGCTGGAGCGCCGCGGAGCGTCTTCGCCGGTGTGTTCACCCTGGCGTGGATTCCTTTCCTCATCAGCTTCGCGTCGCTGTCCTTGCACACCACCAGCGGCCCCACTCCTGTGGGCTTTTGGCCGGATGGGATCCCCGAAGGTGCATGGCAGATTGCGTCCATGCTGCTGTTGGTCGTTTCCAATGACACGTTTGGGTACATCGTTGGGGCGTCCTTCGGGAAGCATCCGATGGCTCCAAAAATCAGTCCCAAAAAGTCGTGGGAGGGTTTCGCCGGGTCGGTGGGTGGAGCCATGCTGATTGGCGTCCTGGCCTGCATCTTCCTCCTCGACAAGCCCTGGTGGGTGGGCTTGCTCCTGGCCGTTGGCATGGTGGCCGCAGCTACGGCAGGCGACCTTGCCGAGTCCATGGTCAAACGTGAATTGGGGGTCAAGGACATGAGCAGTATCCTGCCCGGCCACGGTGGCGTCATGGACCGCCTGGACTCCATTGTGTTCGCGGCCCCTGTAGCCTATGTTCTGTTCGCGCTGCTCAGCGGCGTCTGACAATCAACGAAGGAAAATTAGTGTCCGTGGATATTCGACGCCAGATTCCCGCAACGTTCGATCGCGTGGAGCGCAGCAAGTACGGCTATAACGCCAAACAAGTTGACGAGTTCCTCCAGCGAGCCAGGACGTCGTTCGAGAACCCCGTGGGTACCGCTGACCAGGTGGCCAGCGTGGACGTGCGGGACGTGGCCTTTGATCCCGTCAAAGGCGGGTACGACGCCCACAGCGTGGACGCCGCCTTGGACCGGCTCGAGGATGCGTTTGCACGCCGCGAGCGTGACGACCTGATCAGCCAGCAGGGCGAAGAAGCCTGGTTGCGCCAGATCGGCAAACTCTCCGGCATCCTGCGGGGCCGGCTTCACCGGCCCGATGGCGAGCGGTTCCGTCGACCTTCCAGCAGGCGGGCGCGCAGCTACAACATCCAGGACGTGGACGCACTGTGTGCTGAACTGGTGGGATACCTTGAACACGACCAGGTCCTGAGCGTGGACACTGTCCGCCGGGCCGTGTTCCGGGCGGCCAAGGGCGATGAAGGCTACGAAGAAGCCCAGGTGGACGCGTTCCTGGCCCGCGCCGTGGAGCTCATGGCGGCTATCGACTAATCCACACCCTGCTCATCGGGCGGGCTAATGGGTGCTGGGGGAAACAGGCGGGTGGTTCTTCCACACTGCCAGGTAGCGTCTGTGGCCGCGGACCAGTGATGTGCCGAAGAAGGCCAGGGCGACCAGAACGGCGACGGGGACTGCCACCACTGGGGGAAGCCCGGCAGTCAGCAGTGCCGATCCCAGCAGGAGGGCGATCAAGGCTGAGTTGACGAAGCCCATGAAGACCATGCTGCTGCCAGCGACCTGGCTGAAGTCCGTCCGAACGCCCAGGAAGTAGTATGTCCTTTTAGCGCCTTCTTCGTCATCGTGGGCGCCGGCCATGAGGTACGGCCCTATGCCGGGATCCATGTCGACGTAGGCCGCCCGCAAGCGGTTCATCGCCAGGACGTACATCAGGTCCTCCATGCCCACACTCATGACGCGGACGTGAGTGAGCAGGCCAACCACAAGGTCGATACTGAGGACGGTCAGCGCGAAAGCCCTGAAGGCATCTGAAAACTGTGTGGCGTTACCCACCAGCGCCACACTCAACAGGCTTGCCGAAGTGAAGGTCAGGAACATGCTGATGCGTGTGAGGACTTCGCCCTGGGTGGTACTGCGTGAGGCGAGCAGGCTCCAGTGCTCGGTGGCCAGCAATTGAGCGCGGACACTCGGTGACAACTCCGTCGGTCTTGCCGGCGGCTCTGGGCTTGAGGCGCCCGGTTCCTCGGACATGGCGTCATTGTCCACCCTGGCTGCTGCGCGGACAACAGGCCGGGCCTAGCGCTCGGTGACCACCGGCCGCTCCGGAACGTGCAGCCGCGACATGACGCGGTTCACAGACCCAGGCACACGGCTTTTCGTTGCAAGGGAAACGACCACCGTCACCGCGAACGCTGCCGGGACGCTCCACGCTGCCGGCTGGGCAAGCCACGCGGGCGCGTTGCCTGATCCCATGAGCGTACCCATCACCATGGCACCACCACAGAGCAGTGCACCGGTCAGCATTCCGGCAATCGCACCGGCGTCGGTCAGGCCGCGCCACCAGATTCCCAGGAGCAGGACCGGGCAGATGGTCGAGGCTGTGAACGCGAAGACCAAGCCAACGCTCCCGGCCAGGGCCAGGCTGTCGGTCATTAAGGCAAAGCCCAAAGGAACGACGGCGGCCAGCACCGCTGCGAGGCGGAAGCCCCTGACGCTTCCGCCGAAGAGGTCCTGGCTGATGACGCCTGACAGCGAAACGACCAACCCCGAGGTGGTGGACAGGAAGGCGGCGAAGGCTCCGGCTACGACGAGGGCGGAGAGAAGGTCTCCGGCGGTGCCCCCTATCAGCTTGCCGGGGAGCAGGAGGACCAAGGCGTCGGCCTGGCCGGACTGTGCGAGTTCGGGCGCGAACATTCGTCCCACCGCGCCGGATGCGGTGGGAAAAAGATAAAAGACGGAGAGCAGGCCCAGCACAATGAGTGTGGTTCTCCGGGCGGATTGCCCGTCCGGGTTGGTGTAGAACCGCACCAGGACATGGGGCAGGCCCAGCGTTCCGAAGAGCAACGCCACCAACAGGGAAATGTGCTGGTACGCGCCGGCGGAGGGCTGGCCGGTGGGGTTGATGGGAAGCGGCGCCTGGGGTCCGGTGCCGTTACCAGCCAGCACCAGCAGCACGAAGACCACCGGAACTGCCAGGGCAGTCAGTTTCAGCCAATATTGGAAGGCCTGCACAAACGTGATGGAACGCATGCCACCTGCCACTACCGTGAGGCACACGACCACAACAACCGCCGTCGAGCCTACCCACGACGGCAGGCCTGTGGTGATGCGGATGGTGAGCGCCGCCCCGTGGAGTTGCGGGACGATGTACAGCCAGCCAACGGCTACCACCACCAGGCTGGTCACGCGGCGGACCAGAGCGGAATCCAGACGGGCTTCGGTGAAGTCGGGAATGGTGTAGGCACCTGAGCGACGCAGAGGAGCGGCGACAAAGAGCAGCAGCATCAAGTAACCGGCGGTGTAGCCCACCGGGAACCAGAGTGCGTCCGTTCCCGAGAGCAGGATCAGTCCGGCGACGCCAAGAAAGCTGGCGGCAGACAGGTACTCACCGCCGATTGCAGAGGCATTCCACCAGGGCGGGACGGTTCTCGAAGCCACGTAGAAGTCGCCGGTTGTCCGCGAGATGCGCAGACCGTAGAAGCCGATGACTGCCGTCGCCAGTGACACGGCAAGGAACGCAAACAGGCCCACAGCCGGGTTCATTTGTCCTCCACCAGATCCCTGTAGCGGGCCTCGTTGCGGGCCGCCGCGCGGTTGTATAGCCAGGCGCTCAAGCCAATCACCGGATAGATGCCGGCGCCCAGCACCATCCAGTCCAGCGGGATGCCGAATATCCTTGTTTCTGCCACGCCAGGCCCGTACACGAGGAACAGTGCGATCACCACGAGGATGATCAGGAAGCAACATGCCACCACCAGCGCCAGGCGCAACTGCGAGCGGATCAGGGACCGGATGAAAAGTTTGCCTGCGTCGGAGTCTTCGGCGACCTCGCGCGGGTAGGGCAGCCGCCCGGGAGCCGCTGTGGCCGGCTGGCGGGGTGCCGTCACACGGACGCGGGTCATCCCTGCGGCCGGATGCGCGTGGACTGCAGTTTGTCCCGGACGGAAGGCAGGTGGCGTCGGCTGATGGGCAATTCAGCTCCGGCCACGGCGACGCTGGGACCCGTTGCAGCCAGCTTGAGGTGCTGGACGTGGTTCAGGGCGATCAGGTACGAGCGGTGGATCCGGATGAAGCCTGCCTCTGCCCACTTCTGTTCAAGGTCGCTGAGGGGAACCCTGATGAGATAGCTGGCTTCGGCTGTGTGCAACCTCGCGTAATCGCCCTGGGCCTGGACGTAGGTGACATCGTCCCGGCGGATCATGCGGGTGGTGCTGCCGAGGTCCACGGTAATCATTTCCGGCGCAGGGGTGCCTTCCCTGATCAGGTCGCTGATCCGGTCCACGGAACGGGACAACCGTTCTGCGCGCAGCGGCTTGAGCAGGTAGTCGATCGCGGCGAGGTCGAAAGCTTCCAGTGCGCACTCTTCATCAGCGGTGACAAAAACGACGGCGGGTGGATGGCTGCTGCGGGAAATGGCCCGTGCGATGTCCAGGCCGGACAATGCCGGCATGTGGATATCGAGGAACACGGCGTCGACAGACTCCGTTTCCAGGGTCCGCAGCGCCTCAGCACCGGAGGAGGCCCGGTGGATGGCGCCAATCCGTTCATCCCGTCCCAGCAGGAAGGCAAGCTCCTCCACGGCGGGAAGTTCGTCATCAGCGACGAGCACGTTGATCATGTTTAAAGACTAACCGTCGCCTCAGGCGTCATGGCCGGGCTGGGATTTCGGCACCCGCATGGTGATCAGGGTTCCTTCCCCGGGAGCAGTGTCGATGACCAGTCCGTGCTCGTCCCCGTACACCTGGCGCAAGCGGGCATCCACGTTGCGCAGGCCCACATGGATTCCATCCGTGTGCCCGGCGAGCACTGACCGAAGGTGGTCGGGGTCCATGCCCACGCCGTCGTCTTCGATGGTTACTTCAGCGAAAGCACCGGAATCGTTGGCGCAGATGGTGATATGGCCCGGGCCCTCCTTGGCCTCCAGCCCGTGCCGGACTGCGTTCTCGACCAAAGGTTGCAGGCTGAGGAACGGGATGACCGTACTGAGGACCTCGGGGGCGATCCTCAGGCTCACCTGGACGCGTTCGCCGAAGCGTGCCCGTTCCAGCAGGAGATAACGGTCGATGCAGCGCAGTTCCTCGGCCAAAGTGGTGAAGTCGCCGTGGCGCCGGAAGGAGTACCGGGTGAAGTCGGCGAACTCCACCACCAACTCACGGGCCCGGGCGGGGTCGGTGTTGATGAACGAGGCAATGGCATTGAGGGAGTTGTAGATGAAATGCGGGCTGATTTGGGCACGCAGCGCCCTGACCTCAGCCTCCATCAGCAAGGTCCGGGAGGCTTCGAGTTCCGTCAGTTCCAGCTGGGCGGCTATCCAGTCGGCCACCTCGCTGGTGGCCCTCACCAGCCCGGCACCTGCCGCCGGTGCCAGGGCTGCCACGGAGCCGACCACCCTGGAACCGGAGCGGATAGGAGCGATCACGGCACTGAAATCATGGTTTCCATGCTCGGCCTTGGCAGTGGTCCGATGCCCGGCGTGCGGCACCACCGCGGTTCGGCCAGTGGCCAGGACCTCGGCCGCAAGACGCATCAGCGACGGTCTGAGTTCCTCGGCTGTACCGTCCCACGCGAGCACAGAACCGGTGTCCGTGATGGCCAAGGCATCGCAGCCCAGCAGTACGCGCAGTTGCTTGCTCGCTTTCGCTGCACCGGCCGGTTGGAGGCCGCCACGGAGATGCTGCCCGGCCCGGGAGGCCGCGTGCAAAGTGTTGTAAGTGGCGCGTTCAGCGTCGGTGCCCAGGTCCCGGAAGGAACGCATGACCTTGAGCCCAACACCCACGACGACGGCGATGGCCAGCACGATCACGGCGATGGCAGCGGCGGTGAACAGCGGTGAGTCGGGCATAAGGCCAGCGTAGCCGGATGCTCCTGAACCTCGCCCCGATTCCACGGAACGTGGTGCACATTCCACCGTTTGGCGCAGCACCGCAACCGTTGAGCGATGGCAGGGCGCGATGCTCTGGAACAGGCACCGCGCGGCGTTCGATAGTGATTGCAGTCACATTGGCAGGCGTGTGGAGCTGGTGTGGACACATCACAATCAGGAGGAACCATGGGTAATGAGGCCCAACCCCAGGACGAAAAAGCGTCCGTGGACTTCCAGGAAGTTCAACAGACGGAACGGTTCAAGACACTGCGCAAGCGGCACCGCAGCTTTGTCTTCCCGATGGCAGTCGTATTCCTGCTCTGGTATTTCGCATATGTTCTCTTGGCCGACTACGCGGTGGGCTTCATGTCCATCAAGGTATGGGGCAACATCAACGTCGGGCTGATCCTCGGCCTGCTGCAGTTCGTCACTACCTTCGGCATCACGGCATGGTACGTGAGCTACTCCAACAGGAAGCTGGACCCCATCGCTGCTGAAATCCGCCATGAGATCGAGGGACACGAATTTGATAAGGACGGCAAAGTGATCAGCGGGGGAGTCAAATGAACACCATGGTCCCGGCAGCAGTCAACGTCGAAGCGCTGAAAGACACCACCCTGCTCAACATGGGCATTTTCGCCCTCTTCGTCGCGGTCACCATGGTGATCGTCTTCCGGGCCAGCCGGAACAACAAGACCGCAGCAGATTACTACGCAGCAGGCCGATCCTTCACTGGTTCGCAGAACGGCACGGCCATCGCCGGAGACTACCTGTCGGCGGCATCCTTCCTCGGCATTACCGGCGCCATCGCCATCAACGGCTACGACGGGTTCCTGTACTCCATCGGCTTCCTTGTCGCCTGGCTCGTGGCTTTGCTCCTGGTGGCTGAACTGCTCCGCAACACCGGCAAGTTCACCATGGCTGACGTTCTGTCCTTCCGCTTGCGTCAGCGCCCTGTCCGAATTGCGGCTGCCCTCTCCACCTTGGCCGTGTGCTTCTTCTACCTCCTCGCCCAGATGGCAGGAGCAGGCAGCCTCATTTCGCTCCTGCTGGGCATCAGCGACTGGGGCGGCCAGGCCTTGGTGATCATCGTCGTCGGCGCCTTGATGATCATGTACGTACTCATCGGTGGCATGAAGGGCACCACCTGGGTCCAGATCATCAAAGCCATCCTGCTCATTGCCGGTGCAGGGGTCATGACAGCAATGGTGCTTGCAATCTACGGTTTCAACCTGTCCAGCCTGCTGGGCTCTGCCGCTGAAGCGGCCAACAACCCGGCAATCCTGAACCCCGGGCTGCAGTATGGAAAGACCGAAACGTCCAAGCTCGACTTCATGTCTCTGGGCCTTGCCCTGGTCCTGGGCACAGCCGCATTGCCGCACGTGCTGATGCGCTTCTACACTGTCCCGACAGCCAAGGAAGCCCGCAAATCCGTGGTCTGGGCGATCTGGCTGATAGGCCTGTTCTACCTCTTCACCCTGGTGCTGGGCTACGGTGCCGCAGCCCTGGTGGGGGCGGAAACCATCAAGTCCGCACCCGGCGGCGTCAACTCCGCCGCACCTCTGCTGGCCTTCCACCTTGGCGGCCCTCTGCTCCTGGGCTTCATTTCGGCGGTTGCCTTCGCTACCATCCTGGCGGTGGTGGCTGGTCTGACCATCACGGCGGCTGCATCCTTCGCCCACGACATCTACGCAAACGTCATTGCCAAAGGCAAAGCGGATGCCATCACCGAGGTGAAGGTGGCCCGTCGGACGGTACTGGTGATCGGCGTGCTTGCCATCCTGGGCGGCATCTTTGCCAACGGACAGAACGTAGCCTTCCTGGTGGCGCTCGCCTTCGCAGTTGCAGCCTCGGCGAACCTGCCCACCATCGTCTACTCCCTGTTCTGGAAGAAGTTCACCACCCAGGGCGCAGTCTGGAGCATGTATGGCGGTTTGGCTGCAGCCATCCTGCTCATCACGTTCTCACCCGTGGTTTCGGGCGCCAAGACGTCCATGATCCCCGGAGCGAACTTCGCCCTGTTCCCGCTGAGCAACCCGGGCATTGTGTCCATCCCGTTGGCCTTCTTCCTGGGATGGCTCGGAACCGTTCTGGACAAGCGGCGCGAAGATCCGGCCAAGCAGGCGGAGATGGAAGTGCGCTCGCTGACCGGCGTCGGTGCCGAGAAGGCGGTAGACCACTAGCGCCGGCTCAAACAAATCAGTAACCCAAAAAGAAGGCTCCTCCTGCGAACAACGCGCAGGAGGAGCCTTCTTCTATAGGCTGAGCCTACTTCTTCAGGCTGAGCCACTCCGTAAGTTGTTCCAGCGGCCAGGTAGTGACAATCCGTTCCGTTGGGACCCCCAGGGCTTCGGCGCGTTCGGCACCGTACTGCAGGAAGTCGAGTTGGCCAGGAGCATGGGCATCACTGTCGATGCTGAACAGGCAGCCGGCGTCCAGAGCCATTGTGATGAGGTTGTCCGGTGGGTCCTGACGCTCGGGACGGGAGTTGATTTCGACGGCGACACCCCACTCCGCGCACTCCTTGAAGACTTTCGCGGCATCGAACTCGGACTCGGGCCGCGTACCCCGTGATCCCTGGACGAGGCGTCCGGTGCAATGCCCCAGCACGTTGGTGTGGGGATCGGTGATGCCGCCCAACATCCGCGTGGTCATGGTCTTCTTGTCTGACCGGAGTTTGGAGTGGACGCTGGCCACCACCACGTCCAGTTGGCCCAGCATGTGCGGAGTCTGGTCCAGGGTTCCGTCTTCGAGGATGTCCACTTCAATGCCCTTGAGCAGGCGGAAGCCATCCTGGGATGAGTTGATTCCCTCCACGACGCCGAGCTGCTTCTCAAGCCGCTCCACGCTCAGTCCATTGGCAATGGTGAGATTGGGGGAGTGGTCGGTAAGGGCAAGATATTCACGGCCGAGGGTCCGTGCCGCTGCCACCATGGATTCAATGGGGGAGCCGCCGTCGGACCAGTTGCTGTGGCTGTGGAGATCGCCGCGCAGTGCTGCCCGGAGCGTGTCCCCTCCGGATGCCAACGATTCGGTGCCCCGTTGGCGCAGGTCCGCAAGGTATTCGGGGATCCGCCCTTCGAGGGCCTGGGTGATGACTTCGGCGCTGCGGTTGCCGACCCCTTTGAGACTGGTGATCCGCCCGGTGCCCACAAGCTTGGCCAACTCTTCGGGCGAAAGCTGCCGCACGGCGTCGGCCGCTTTCCGGAAGGCCTGGACCTTGAAGGTGGGGGCCTGGCTGCGTTCAAGCCAGAAAGAGATTTCGTCGAGCGCCTCTATGGGATCCATGGCTCCATGATCCACGAACCAGGCGCACCATCAACAGTGGGCAGTGTCAATGGTGCGCCGGTCCGGTCGCCGTCAGCTAGTGGTGGCGACCCGGGTCCAGGGCGGGATTGGAGCCCTGGCCGTTTTCTCCGTGCGGGGCTTGGCCGTGCTCGCCATGCGGGACAGCGTGCTGTCCTGCCATTGAGGCGGCCAGTCCTGGTGTTGCAACTGAAGCAACAACGACGGCGGCTCCGAACGCGGCTGCCAGAAGCCGCCCGGTCCTTGGCTGGCCGTGGGCGCCGCCGTCGTTGGTCTTGTGCTGCCGCCTCAGCCAGCCGGCTCCGGCAAGAGCCATGAGCGTCAGGCCGAGGGCGGCAAAGTGGCTCACGTCCAGTGAGCGCAGGGAACTGATCCCGGCAACTGTGACTGCGAGGTGAGCAGCTGCCGTAACAGCGAGGACAGGAAGAGCGAACCGTGCCATGACCAGGGAGTTGCGGTGCAGCCCCCGCAGGGACCAGGCCAAAAAGGCAAGGCCCGCCGCGAGGGTCGCCACGCCGGCTGCCACCATCCCGGGTGTCGCTGACGCTGTTCCAGTGAGATATCCGGCGGCAAGGGAAAGCTCAACCATCCCGGCGGCCATCGCTGCGAAGTAAACAAACAGGAGGGTCGCTGCGTTCAGTGTGGGGTGGTGTCTGCGTTCCATGGCTCTTGCCGTCCTTTCGCTGCTTTACTCGGTGATCAGGCGGATCAGGCGCGGGCGGAAGCTACGGTTGCCTTGTCCTGGGACAGGGCAACACCCAGCAGGACCACGGCGCTGGCGAGGTGCAGAACATTGTCTGCGCCATTGAGGGCGATGATGTTCAGGGACGAACCCACCAGGAAGAGTCCGAGGATACCCACCAGGAGGTACACGCCGCCTACGGCCGTGTTGACGGATTTGGACAGCGTGACGCTGTTCATACCGGCGTAAAGAAGGGCAGCGCCGATGGCCAGGTGGATGATGTTGTGAAGCGGGTTCACGGCGAAGATGATGAGGTTGGCGCCCTCGGTGGCGAAGAAGCCGATTCCCGAGGTGACAAAGAATCCGAGCACGCCTACCAAGAGGTAGACGGCTCCGAAGATGGTGGCGATCAGGCGATTGGGCGAAGTACGCATGGTCCGAACCTTCCGGTGATGGCCGGATATCCCGGCCGTCCTGCTGAGCCCCGGGTGGGGCTCTCAAGCAGTGATTCGGACCATAAGCGCAGGTGGATGGGTGGTGTAAGGGAAATTCTTTCCGGCGGTTAGGGCCGGAGGCGGATGCTGCTCATCTTGAGGTCGTTGCTGCCCTCGAAGACGTAGTGGAGATCAATGGTCTTGCCGTCGCATTGCAAGGCACCGGAGAGATCGGCTTTGTTGTTGCCGTTGTTGTTGTTGACGTTCACCGAGTTGTAGTTCGGCTTGCACGAGCTATCCAGTTCCAGGCTGGCAATGCCGTCCATGAACGACTGCTTGTCCAGCTCATCCTTCAGGGGCTGGCTCAGGTAGTTGTCGTAGGCCTGCTCGGTTTGGCCGGAGACCACCAAATTGGTGAATTCGTCCGCCAAGGACCTGGCCTTGGACGTTGCATTGCCCACCAGATTGACCAGCAGCAGCACGCCCACCACCGCCAGCACGATCACTCCGGCGACGATGCTGAGGACGATCCACAAAACCTTCCTGCTCTTCCGGGCCGGTGGCTGGCCGAATTGGCCCGGAGGGTACTGTCCGGACTGGGATTGGCCCTGCGGATAAGGGTTCTGGGCGTACGGCTCCTGGCCGGCGGCTGCGTACTGGGGGCCGCCGTATTGGGGCCCTCCGGCTTGGGGCCCTCCGGCTTGGGGAGCAGCGGACGACGGCGGCTGTTGCCACTGCGGCGCGCCGCCGGTCTGAGGGGGGTACCCGGGCCCGGGCGGCACCGGCGGCGGGTTCTGGCCCGGGTAGTTGGGTTCGGGTTGTTGCGGGTTGCTCACGGTAGTGCCCCTTTCGGCAGCCTTCGGCAGCGCCACCACATGGCCGGGGACCTCTGGCCGGTCCCCGGTACGTCCTCTTGCATCCAATCGCATGCGGGTTCGACGGGCAAGTACCGGGCTGCCAATAACCGCAGGTGGGGAGGGAGTTCAGTCCCCGGAGCGCCTTCCAAGGAGCGGCTGGACGCGGTACGGGATCATCTCACGCATTGCCAGTGCTGTGTCGGTCCGTTCCACCCCTTCGCAGCCGAGGATTTTTCCATTGATGCGGTAGAGGTCCTCCGCGTCCAAGGCGACAACACGCAACAGCAGGTCCGCCGATCCTGTGAGGCCGAAGCCTTCAAGGATTTCCGGAATGTCTGCCAGGTCCTGAGCCAAGGAGGCGAGCTTTTGCTGTTGGACGTGGACCGTGATGAATGCAGTCAACGGATAGCCGAGCGCAACCGGGTTGATCCTTCGTTCAAAGGAGAGGAAGGCGTGCTTCTTCTCCAGCTGGGCCATGCGCGCTTGCACCGTATTGCGGGACAGGCCCAGCCTTTGGGCCAGCGCCACCACTGTCCCGCGGGGGTCCTTTGCCATCGCAGAAAGGAGCCGGGTGTCAGTGCCATCCAGGGGTTGCATAATGCGCAAGATTAGCACGGTGTGCTCAAGCGAAACAGGGCAGAATGCTCAATTTTCAGAAGGGTAGTTGTACCTGATGCGCGTTGTGAGTAGGGTCACAATTAACTTCGGCGAAGGTGCCGGAGGGCCGGTCTGCGGCAGGATCACAAGTCCAGTCAGCGCCGACGAAAACGAGCCGGAAGGTTGCGATCACCTGTGTTGACGGATCAGGCGGGCAAGGGAGTGCATCACGACACTCCGGGCCCTGGACATAGTGCACAAATTCCCCTGAGGACTGGCGGCAATCTGCTCCAGTTGGTCTCGCCGGAAGGCGAACGGATCAGCCATCCCGAATTCGATGTCTGGGTGAAGGACGTCGGAGATGAGCAGTTGTGTTCCTTGTACGAGGACATGACAGTTATCCGCCGCATCGATGCCGAAGCGACGGCGCTCCAACGTCAGGGCGAACTGGCATTGTGGCCACCGCTCCTGGGCCAGGAGGCGTCGCAGATCGGCTCCAGCCGCTCCCTGCGCGATGACGACTTCGTCTTCCCCAGCTACCGCGAAAGCGGCGTAGCCTACGTTCGTGGAGCCCACCTCTCCGAGATTGCCAGGGTGTGGCGGGGCAATGCTTCCTATGGCTGGGACCCGCAGCGCATCAACCTGGCGACGCCCCAGATCATCATCGGATCCCAGAGCCTGCACGCCACCGGCTACGCCATGGGCGTGCAGTTGGATGGAGCCAACACTGCGGTCCTCGCCTACTTCGGCGATGGCGCCACAAGTGAAGGCGACGTGAACGAGGCCATGGTGTTCGCCGCCAGCTACCAGGCTCCCGTGGTCTTCTTCTGCCAGAACAACCATTGGGCCATTTCAGAACCTGTGCGGGTACAGTCGCACGTGCAATTGGCCGACAGGCCCACTGGATTCGGAATTCCCAGCATGCGGGTTGACGGAAACGATGTCCTCGCTGTCATGGCTGCCACGCGGGTCGCCCTGGACCGGGCACGCAATGGCGGCGGACCCACCTTTATCGAGGCCGTCACTTACCGTATGGGTCCGCACACCACTGCCGACGACCCCACCCGGTACCGCGACCCGATCGAACTCGAAGACTGGGCCGCCAAGGATCCCATCCTGCGGCTGCGCAAGCTCCTGGAGGCCAAAGGCCTCCTCACCGAGGACGTCGAGGCCCGCGTCAAAAGTAAGGCTGACGCGGTAGCAGCCGAGCTCCGTTCCAGCTGTATCGAGATGCCGGACCCGCAGCCGTTGGACGTCTTCAACCACGTCTACAGCACGCCCCATTCCTGGATTGAACGCCAGAAGGACCATTACTCGCGCTACCTGAACAGCTTCAACCAGCCAGTCGAGGAAGGTGCACTCTGATGTCGAAGCTCACGTTTGCCCGCGCCATCAACGCCGGCCTCCGGAAGTCGCTCGAAAACGATCCCAAAGTGGTCCTGATGGGTGAGGATATTGGCGCGCTCGGTGGTGTTTTCCGCGTCACCGACGGACTTCAGAAAGACTTTGGAAAGCACCGGGTCATCGATTCCCCCCTGGCTGAGTCAGGCATTATCGGCACCGCGGTGGGTCTGGCCTACCGCGGCTACCGTCCCGTGTGCGAGATCCAGTTTGATGGCTTCATCTACCCTGCGTTTGACCAGATTGTCAGCCAGGTCGCCAAGATGCACTACCGCACCCAGGGGCGGGTCAAGATGCCCATCACCATCCGCGTTCCCTTCGGGGGTGGCATCGGCTCGCCGGAACACCATTCAGAGTCGCCCGAGGCCTACTTCACCCATACATCCGGACTCCGGGTTGTGGCAGTGTCCAATCCGCAGGATGCCTACACCATGATCCAGCAGGCGATCGCCTCAGATGATCCCGTCCTCTACTTTGAACCCAAGCGTCGCTATCACGACAAGGGTGATGTGGACGAAACCATCGACCTCTCCACGGCACTTCCGTTGGACAGAGCCGCCGTGGTGAATGCCGGTTCTGACGTGACACTTGTTGCCTACGGTCCGCTGGTGAAGACAGCAAAGGACGCCGCGATGGCAGCGGCTGACGAAGGCCTGTCCGTGGAAGTCATCGACCTCCGGTCACTGGCCCCCGTGGACTACCCCGTGGTGGAAGCATCTGTCCGCAAGACGGGCCGCTTGGTGATCACCCACGAGGCCGGCCAGTCCGGCGGCTTGGGTGCGGAGATCGCCGCCAGCATCACTGAACGGTGCTTCCATTACCTGGAGTCCGCTCCCGTCCGCATCACCGGCTTCGATGTGCCCTACCCTTACTCGAAGCTGGAGATGCACCATCTGCCGGATCTGGACAGGATTCTCGACGGCGTTGACCGCGCCTTGGGCCGCCCCAACTCGCTGAGTGGACTGGAAGGATGACCGCCACCATGATCAAGGAATTCAGGCTGCCGGACCTTGGTGAAGGCCTCACAGAATCGGAAATCCTGAGCTGGAAGGTGGCTGTGGGGGACACTGTCACGCTGAACCAGGTGATCGCCGAGGTGGAAACCGCCAAGGCCGTTGTGGAGTTGCCCTCTCCCTTCGCAGGAGTGGTTGCTGAACTTCATGAGCAGCCTGGCACGGTGGTGGAGGTCGGCAAGCCGATCGTTTCGTTTGAGGTCGACGACGCCGGGTCTCCCACTGGGGGTGGCGCGCCGGCTGCTGGCAACGGGTCCGCCGGTGAGCGGACCGCCGTCGAAAGCGCTGCCAACGGCTCGCTGGCAAATGCCGGCACTGAAGCGGTGGGGGCCCCGGCGAAACGTGAGCCGAACCTGGTGGGGTACGGCGCCGTCGTCGAACATTCCGGCCGTCCGACACGGCGCGCCCGGGGGCAGGTACGGGACATCAAGGTCCCAACGCCGGAAACCCCGGAGGAGCCGGTAACTCCGGCGGCGCCAGCAATCGTCGCGCCCACAGCGGCACGTCGTGCAGAAGAAGGAAGCCCTGAGCGACCCCGTTCCACTCCGCCCGTGCGAAAGCTGGCCCGTGACCTGGGGATCAACCTGGAATTGGTTCGCGGCACCGGGCCGGACGGACTTATTACCCGCGAGGATGTCCAGAACTTCACGGGTACCGAGGCGCCGGTCGAGGTGTCCGCTGCACCAGCGCAGGGCGAACGGGAAACTCGTACTCCCATCAAGGGTGTCCGCAAGTTCACTGCCGCCGCCATGGTGCAGAGTGCCTTCACCGCGCCGCATGTGACGGAGTTCCTGACCGTCGACGTCACGGCGACCATGGAGTTGTTGGCCCGGCTCAAAGGCAGCCGCACGTTCGAAGGCTACAAGCTGACACCGCTGACCATCGCGGCCAAGGCGGTCCTGGTAGCGCTGGGCAACAACCCGTCGCTGAATTCACGCTGGGATGAGGCGAGCCAGGAGATCGTCCAGTTCAATTACGTGAACATGGGCATCGCTGCGGCAACGCCTCGTGGCCTGACGGTACCCAATATCAAGGACGCTGACCGGCTGACACTGCGTGAGCTGTCCACGGCGCTCACTGAACTGACCGATACTGCCCGGGCGGGCAAGACGTCCCCAGCGGACTTGTCCGGCGGGACCATCTCCATCACCAACATCGGTGTGTTTGGGATCGACGCCGGCACCCCCATCCTGAACCCTGGCGAGGCCGCTATCGTGGCACTTGGTGCTGTGCGGAAGGCGCCATGGGTGGTGAATGACAAACTCGCCGTCCGGCAGGTCATGTCCCTCAGCCTGTCGTTCGATCACCGCCTGGTCGATGGCGAACAAGGGTCCCGGTTCCTTGCCGACTTGGGCGCCATCCTTGAAGATCCCGCCATGGTCATGACCATGATCTAGCGTTAACTGAAGCTGCGCCGGCCCATCCTCTTACGAGTGCTTGCAGGAAACTGCGGTTAGGGGGTGGGCCGTCGCGCGTCAGCGGGCAGGTGGTGTCAATCCTCGGTGGGGGTTGTCCGGTTGGAGTGGACATTGCGCCAACTGTGTTCCGGCTTAAAACCCAGGAGCCTGCGCGCCTTGTCGATGGACAGCATGGTTTCGTGCTCGCCCAGTTCCTTGAGGACCTCGACGCCGGGGAAGACTTCCGCGGCCAAATCGGCGCTGCTTCGGCTCATCACGGTATCAGCGGCGGCAATGATGAACGTCTCAAAACCCGGCACGCCATGTTCCAGGGCCTTGACCACTGCCAGTGCACCGTCGCGGGCGTCGATGTAGCCCCAGAGGTTCCACTTCCGAAGGTTTGCGTCAGAGTCGAACGACGGGAAGGCGTCGTAGTCCTCGGGGTCCATGACGTTGGAGAAACGCAGCGCCGTGATGCTGAGTTCCGGATCCCATCGCGTGAGCTGGACGGCCATCTGCTCCTCGAGATGCTTGACCAGCGAGTAGGTGCTTTCCGGCCGGGCCGCGTACTCCTCGTCCACGGGAATGTAGGGAGGAGCGATGTCGAAGGGAAGTCCCAGTACCGTCTCGCTGGAGGCATAGACCACCTTCTTGATGCCGGCCCGCCGGGCAGCTTGGAACACGTTATAGGTGGACACCATATTGTTCTCGAAAATTGTTGCGTCGGGGGCAAGGCCTGGTGCGGGAATGGCGGCCAGGTGGACAATTGCGTCCAAACCGTGGTGCTGGTCGTCCAGGCCCAGGATGACATCCAGGACCTGCCCGTAATGACGGAGATCCACGTTGACGTAGCCCTTGCCACGGGTCCCGGCGCGGTCAATGTTGAGTACCTGGTGGCCATCCTGCGTGAGTCGCCGGACTACGCTCCTACCCAGTTTTCCGCTTCCGCCCGTGACGGCAATCCTCATGGTGTGCTCCTCGATAGTGGCTGGTCCCTGACCCTGTCGCCTTGTTGATTCAGCTGCTTCGTTGAGTCAGCAAGGTCCGGGTTTCAGCCTAGGCGGCGAGGCGGCAGAAAACAGCCTCTCAGGCTGGCCCTGAGAGTCCTAGGAAGACACGAACGACCCAGGGCATACGAGTACAACGAAACGGGTTGCCGCTCGCTCAGGTTGCCGCTCGATCAGGAGCTTTGCCGGGCAGCTTCTTTTGCCCTGGGATTCCTCTGACCTTCGCAGCCGGAGCCGGACGCGCCCAGCATCAGGCGCCGTCCAGCATCAGGCCCTCCCCGACCGCGCACCGTTTTATCGGACTGTCGCCCTGTTATTCGGACGGTGCTGGGCGTGACCCGGCGTCACCGGTTTGGCGTGTTGTTGTTCTGCGGACGCTTTCCTATGTTCTGTGGGGTGTGTGGTGGTGGTTGCGTCGGGGTGTTTGGTGTGGGTCGATGTGGGGTGGGGGGATGAACCAGGGGATGCCGGTTTTGATGTCGATGCGCCATTGTTCTTTGTGGATGAGGTGGTGGTGGTGGCTGCAGAGCAGGGTGCCGTTGTCTGTTGAGGTGGTGCCGCCGTGGGACCAGTAGGTGGTGTGGTGGGCTTCGCACCAGGGTGCGGGCATGGTGCAGTCGGGGAAGGCGCATCCTTGGTCGCGGGCGGTGATGGCTTTGCGGATGTGGGGTGGGAAGATCCGGGTGGTGCGGCCGATGTCCAGGATGCGGGAGTCGCTGCCGAGCACGACGGGGAGGATGTCGGCGTCGCAGGCGATTTTGCGGATGGTGTTCGGGTGCATCGGGCCGGTGAAGGTCGCGGTGCCAGTCCCTACCCCGGCCCCTGTCCCTATCCCAGCCACTGGCGCTGCCCCAGCCCCGGTCCCTAGCCCAGCCCCAGTCCCTATCCGAGTCCCTGTTCGGGTGCCGTGCTGGTTCGGGGCGGTGCCGGTGCCGGGGTTGTGGTGGTGGTTGTGGACTTGTTCGAGGAGTTCTTGGTATCCGATGGTGACGGTGAGTTGGGGTGGGAGGCCGCCGTTGGCGGGTAGTTTTTCGGTGCGCATGGCGAGGCTGCAGGCGCTGGTGAGGCCGTTGAGGAGTTTCTGTGGGCGGCTGCGCCGGTCGAGGTCCGGGCTGGTGCCTGTGCCTGGGCCGTTGTGTGGGTTGTTGTGTGGGTTGTTGTGTGGGGTGTCCCCGGTTTCGGTGTTTTCCGTGGTGCCGGTGCCGGGGGTGGTGAGGCGGGGGTTGGTGGCGACGTTCATGGCGGTGGTGAGGATTTCGTATTGTTCGTCGGTGGCGAAGATTTCGAGGTGGTGGAGGCCGTGGCGGCGTTGGCGGCGGAGGAACACGCCTTGGAGTTGGCGGAGGATTTCTTCGGTGGGTTCGGGGCCGTCGTGGTCGATGGCGTCGATCCAGCGTTTGGCCATTGTGGTGACGAAGTCCGGGTCGGTCTCGACCGCGGTGGTGGTGAGGGCGTGTTCCATCCGGGTGAGGGTGTCCTCGTCGGTGAGGTTCCGGACTTTGTCCAGGGCGGTGCTGATGATCGAGGCCGAACGGGAAGGCACCAGTGCGGAACCAACCGCTTGGGAGAGGATTGCGTGGCGGGCCGGGATGTTCTGCCCGGTGATCCCGGTTTGGGGGAGGACGTCCGGGGCGAGGGCGAGCCTGCGCTTGGCTTCTGCGATGCCGATCCGCAACCGTGCGCGCAGGAACTGGGCCGCGTTCCGGTACCCGTCATCCAGAACACTGGCCTGGGCGTCCGATGCCCAACGTGCTGATCCTGTTTCACCATCGGTCGCCGCAGCGGTGGCGGTTCCCGTCCTGCCATGGGAAGCTCCGCTCTGGGAAGCCGCGCTCTGCGAAGCCGCGCTCTGGGAAGCCGCGCTCTGCGAAGCTGCCGCGGTGTCGGTGCCTGGCTCTGGTTCGGTCCAGCCGGTCCGCCATTGCGGTGCTGCTGCCGAGGACCCCGGACCGGCCTGTAGGGCTTCGGTCCGGGTCCGTTCCACAGCCTGCGCCGCGACCACCTGCAAGTACTCCACCGACCGGGCGATCTCCTCGACCTCGCCGGCAAAATCCGCTGCTTCAACGAACCCAAACAGCCGGGTTTTATGAAGGACGGATTGGCGGAGGGATGTCAGGATTGCACCGGCCTGCGCAAGTGGTACGTCTACGACGTCGGGAGAGGGTTGGCCCGCATCGACGAAGCCAGCCGCGCGCTTAATGTCCGCAACCGGAACTACACGCAAGCCCGGAGCAACGTCTGGGGAGCTCAGGCCGCCAGCGTAGCCCGACTCCGAGGACCGCGCCATCGGACTCAGACCGAGAAGCAGCCCAGTGCCGCTGGACGTATCCGCATCCTGGCCTACCGCCGTCGTGAGCTTGAATGCCGGGACCCGGGCAGGACCGTTAAGAGATGTGAGGGCTCTTTGACGAAGCAGCGCATGGCCGCGGGGCGAGCCTGCCCGCCTTGCCAATACCTGCCCGATTGCTCCCATGAATCAAGCATGTCAGGGGGGTCCGACATTATTAGCCAGCAATTGAGGACGGTCCGAGCCGCCCAAGAAAACAAGACAGTTATGCCGAGGTGAGAGCAGCCAACGCCATCTGTTCCAGGATGGGCCTGGCTGACTTGGCGGCAATTTTCCTGCCGTGGTGGCGCACCGAGTGGGGTGTGGAGTTGATCAAGCCAAAGGCTGCGTGCGCCCGGACGCGGAGGCCGGGGATATCGGCGTCGGTATGGATGCGTGCAAGGACGTCCACCCACGTTTCAACGTAACTCCGCTGGAGGGACCTGACTTCCGCTTGGTCGGCGTCGCTGAGACTTCCAAAGTCGCGGTCCTGGACGCGGATGACGTCGGGATTGCTGAGTGCGAAATCAACCTGGAACTGGATCAGGCCGTTCAGTGCGGTCAGGGGATCGTCCGACTCTGACACCACCCGTGTTCCACCATCCAGCAAGTCCCGGCTGACGCTGAGGAGTAGTTCGCCGAGGACCGCTTGTTTGCCGGGAAAGTGCCGGTAGACGGCGGGTCCACTGACGCCCGCTGCGGCGCCGAGATCCTCAAGCGATACGCGGGTAAATCCGTTCTCCGCAAAAAGTCCCGCGGCAGCGGACAACAACGCCAATCGTCGGACTTCCTTGGCCTGCCCACGTTGCGTGGCGGCGGCACGGGTGCCGTTGTTGCTTGCTTCCGGACCTCCGGTCACTTTTCCTCCTTGGCGCCAGAGCGGACCCGATACTCGCTGGATCGGCTGTGCTGGACATCACAGTTAATAAAGACTAACCTAAATTTCAGTTACGCGGCACTAACCGAAATGGCCTGTGGCCGGGAATGGAACAGGGGTCAATGGAGACAATTGCCAGCCTGATGGGAACCGCCGGCGGTACCTTTGAAGCCAACCAGGAGGCGCAACTGGCCTTGGTGGCAGAACTGAAGGACCGCTTGGCGACGGCGGCCCTCGGCGGTCCGGCCACGTCGCGTGAGCGGCACATCGCCCGGGGAAAACTTCTCCCGCGCGAACGCATCGACTACTTGCTGGATGACGGCAGCCCGTTCCTTGAGATTGCACCCTTGGCTGCCAATGGCATGTACAACGACGATTCCCCGGGCGCCGGGGTCATTGCCGGCATCGGACTGGTCCATGGACGCCATGTCCTGGTGATCTCCAACGACGCCACAGTCAAGGGCGGCACCTACTATCCCATGACGGTGAAAAAGCACCTGCGTGCCCAGGAAATCGCGTTGGAGAACAAGCTCCCGTGCATCTACCTCGTGGATTCCGGCGGAGCCTTCCTGCCCAAGCAGGACGAGGTCTTCCCCGACAAGGAGCACTTCGGCCGGATCTTCTATAACCAGGCCAAGATGTCCGCGGCCAAGATCCCGCAGATTGCATCGGTCATGGGGTCCTGCACGGCCGGCGGCGCCTATGTACCCGCCATGAGCGATGAGACCGTTATTGTCCGGAACCAGGGCACCATCTTCCTGGGTGGTCCGCCCCTGGTTAAGGCAGCGATTGGCGAGATCGTCACGGCCGAGGAACTAGGCGGCGGCGACGTCCATTCAAGGATCTCCGGGGTCACCGACCACCTGGCCGAGAACGACCAACACGCCCTGGAGATTGTTCGGGACATCGTGGCCACGTTACCGAAGCCGGCACAGCCGGCATGGGACATGTCCGACGTCGTCCTGCCGCCCGTCGTCGATCCTTCCGGGATATACGGTGTGGTTCCCACGGACGTCAACGCCCAGTACGACGTCCGCGAAGTCATCGCGAGGCTCGTGGACGCTTCCGAATTCCACGAGTTCAAAAAGAACTACGGCACCACCCTGGTGACCGGATTTGCGCACCTCCACGGGCATCCCGTCGGCATTGTGGCCAACAACGGCGTCCTCTTCAGCGAATCCTCGCTCAAAGGCGCCCACTTCATCGAGCTCTGCGATCAGCGCGGCATCCCGCTGATCTTCCTGCAGAACCTCTCCGGCTTCATGGTGGGCAAGGACTACGAGCAAGGCGGCATCGCCAAGAACGGCGCCAAAATGGTCACCGCAGTGGCTACAGCCCGGGTACCCAAGCTGACGGTGGTCATCGGTGGTTCCTTCGGCGCGGGCAACTATTCCATGTGCGGCCGCGCGTATTCGCCGCGGTTCCTTTGGATGTGGCCGGCCGCGAGGATCTCCGTGATGGGCGGAAATCAAGCATCGAGCGTCCTGGCAACGGTCAAAAGGGATCAGTACGAGGCCTCCGGCCAGGAATGGTCTGCTGAGGATGAGGAAGCCTTCAAAGCCCCCATCAAGCAGCAATACGAAGAACAAGGAAGCCCCTATTACTCCACCGCAAGGCTGTGGGACGACGGCATCATCGACCCCGCTGACACTCGGCGCGTCCTGGGGATGGCCCTGGACGTTGTCTCCCGCCAACAACTGCCCGAGACCTCCTTCGGTCTCTTCAGGATGTGACCATGACGCTGCCCACAACAACCACAGCCCCACCCGCCCCGGCCGTCGCTGCCCGAACCTTCAGCGCCGTCCTCGTTGCCAACCGCGGAGAGATCGCCTGCCGCGTCATCCAGACACTGAGGGAGATGGGCATCCGCTCCGTCGCCGTGTACTCGGACGCTGACAAGGATGCCAGGCATGTGGCCCTCGCCGATACCGCCGTCGCCATCGGTGGCACGGCACCAGCCGAAAGCTACTTGAAGATCGACGCCATCATCGACGCGTGCCGCCGCACCGGAGCTGAAGCGGTCCACCCGGGCTACGGGTTCTTGTCGGAGAATGTAGAGTTCGCCAAGGCCCTGGATGCCGCAGGAATCACGTTCATTGGGCCGGGCATCAATGCCATTGACGTCATGGGCGACAAAATCCGTTCCAAGAACCACGTGATGACCTACGGCGTCCCCTGCGTTCCCGGCATCGCGCAACCAGGTCTTACCGACCAGGAACTGATCGACGCTGCAGCGGCGGTAGGTTTCCCCCTGCTGATCAAACCGTCCGCGGGTGGTGGCGGCAAGGGCATGCATGTGGTGGAACGGGCTGAGGACATGGCATCCACGCTCGTCACTGCGAGGCGTGTGGCAGCATCCGCTTTTGGCGACGACACCCTCTTCCTGGAACGGCTCATCAGCACGCCCCGCCACATCGAGGTCCAGGTGCTGGCAGACAACCACGGAAATGTGATCCACCTCGGCGAGCGCGAGTGCTCACTCCAGCGACGCCACCAGAAGGTCATCGAAGAAGCGCCGTCGGCCCTTTTTGAGTCACTGCCCGACGGTGTGGAGCAACGGGCCCGCATTGGCGAGGCGGCCTGCAACGCGGCACGTTCGGTCAACTACAGCGGTGCCGGTACTGTCGAATTCCTGGTGTCCGACGAGCACCCCGATGAGTTCTTTTTCATGGAGATGAACACCCGCCTGCAGGTGGAGCATCCCGTTACTGAGATGGTCACCGGCATCGACCTCGTTGAATGGCAGGTGAGGATCGCCGCCGGTGAGGTGCTCACTGTGGCGCAGTCCGACGTCGTTCTTCAAGGCCACGCCGTGGAGGCGCGTGTTTACGCCGAGGTGCCGGAGCGGAACTTCATGCCATCGATGGGGCGGATCGTGGCGCTCGCAGAGCACGGTCCCTCGGATGCAACCGTTTCGGGCCATCAAACGGCGCAGGCAAACGTTCGGATTGATTCCGCCATGCGCGACAACCTGGAGATCACGGGGGACTACGATCCCATGCTGGCCAAGGTCATCGCATGGGGTGGGGACAGGACGGCGGCGCTGGATACCCTTGACGCTGCCCTGGGCCGTTACACGCTGCTTGGGGTGGATACCAACGTGGAGTATCTGCGGTTGCTGATCAACGATTCCGAGGTCCGCGCCGGGCAGTTGGATACCGGATTGATCGAGCGCAAACTTCCGTCGATGTCCTTCCGGCACGCCGGTTCCGACGAACTGATTGCTGCCGCGCTCACGCTGTGGCTGGAGCGCACGGGATCGACGCCGGCGGGGGATGCCTGGGCAACACCGGACTCCTGGCGTGTTGGTGCCCGGGGTGCCTGGACCGCTACGTTGGGGATTCCCGGAGGCGGCGTTGCCACGGTGTCCGTCACCGAAGTGGGCGGCAACGTGACGGCAAGCATCGACGGCGGGCAGCCGGTCAACGTCCGGGTAGCGGACCGCTGCGTGGACGGGATTGTTCTGGAGTTCGACGGCGGCCTTGTCACCTACGCGGTTGGCGTGGACCCCCGCGGGCAGGACAGCGTCAGCGGGCTGGGCCGTGTCCACGAAATCTACCTCGGCAACGATGGCTGGTCCTGCAGGCTCGAGGTCCTGAACCGTGCCGAGCGCCTGCGGCGGATGCTTGCAGGGATCCAGCGCGATGAAGGGGCAGCGGACCCCGAAGTGCGCTCGCCGATGCCCGGAACGGTGGTGTCGGTGTCAGTAGCCGATGGCGAGACGGTGGAAGAAGGCCAGGTGCTCCTGGCCGTCGAGGCCATGAAGATGGAGCATCACCTGGTGGCGTCCGTTGCTGGCACCGTCCACCTCACCAGCAAACCCGGCGACCTGGTCAAGGCCGACCAGGTGCTCGCCACCATTCATGTGGACGCAGAGACCACAAGCACAGACAAGGAAATCCAGCCATGAGCACTTTTGAACTCAATGAGGAGTACCAGGACCTCAGCGACTCCGTCCGCGAGTTCGCCGACGAGGTTGTCGCACCCGTGTCCGCCAAGCATGACGAAGAGCACAGCTTTCCCTACGAGGTTGTAAAGCAGATGGGGGAGATGGGCTTGTTCGGGCTGCCTTTCCCTGAGGAATTCGGCGGAATGGGCGGCGACTACTTCGCCCTGGCACTGGCACTGGAACAGCTGGGCCGCGTTGACCAGTCGGTAGCCATCACCCTGGAAGCCGGGGTTTCCTTGGGCGCCATGCCGGTCTACCGCTTCGGTACGGATGCACAGAAAGAAGAATGGCTGCCGCAGTTGGCGTCGGGACGATCCTTGGCCGGGTTCGGCTTGACCGAGCGCGAAGCAGGGTCGGATGCCGGCGGCACCAAAACCAACGCCCACCTGGAAAGCGGCGAGTGGGTTATCAACGGCAACAAGGAGTTCATCACCAACTCCGGCACGGACATCACCACCTTGGTGACGGTCACGGCAGTCACGGGCCAGAAACAAAACTCGGATGGCAGCACCAAGAAGGAGATCTCCACCATCCTGGTGCCAACGGACACTCCCGGGTTCAGGGCGGAAAAGCCCTACAACAAGGTGGGCTGGAACGCTTCCGATACGCATCCGCTCACGCTGGACAATGTCCACGTTCCTGAAGCCAACCTTCTGGGCGAGCGCGGCCGGGGCTATGCCAACTTCCTTTCCATCCTTGACGAGGGCCGTATCGCCATCGCAGCACTGGCTACCGGCGCAGCCCAGGGGTGTGTGGACCTGTCCGTGAAGTACGCCAAGGAACGCAGTGCCTTCGGACAGAACATCGGTAAGTACCAGGCCATCCAGTTCAAGATCGCCCGGATGCAGGCCAGGGCCCACACCGCCCGCCTTGCCTACTACGATGCCGCCTCCCGGATGCTGGCAGGGAAGCCGTTCAAGACCGAAGCGGCCATCGCTAAGATGGTCGCAGGCGAGGCAGCCATGGACAACGCGCGGGACGCCACCCAGGTGTTCGGCGGCTATGGTTTCATCAACGAATTCACGGTGGCACGTCATTACCGCGATTCCAAGATCCTTGAAATCGGCGAAGGCACCACCGAGGTTCAGTTGATGCTGATCGCACGCGAGCTGGGTCTGTAACCGTACGGGAAGGATCAAGGATGATTGACAAGGTTGTTGCCAGCGCCGCGGAAGCGGTGAAGGACATCCCCGACGGGGCCTCCCTGGCTGTGGGAGGGTTCGGCCTCTGCGGTATTCCCGTCTCCCTGATCGAGGCCCTGCACAGCCAAGGCACCACTGGTCTTGAGACTGTCAGCAACAACTGCGGCGTGGACGATTGGGGCCTGGGCATTCTCCTGAAGGACGGTCGCATCCGCCGCACCATCAGCTCGTACGTGGGGGAGAACAAGGAATTTGCCCGGCAGTACCTGGCGGGGGAGTTGGAAGTAGTCCTCACCCCGCAGGGGACTTTGGCGGAGAAGCTCCGCGCCGGTGGCGCCGGCATCCCGGCCTTTTACACCAAGGCCGGCGTGGGAACCCAGGTGTCGGAGGGTGGGCTTCCGCAAAAGTACGACGCCGAAGGGAACGTTGCGCTGGCGTCGTCCCCTAAGGAGGTCCGCACCTTCAATGACGCCGACTACGTCCTGGAGGAGTCCCTGACGCCGGATTTCGGCTTGGTCCATGCGTGGAAGGGTGACCGGCACGGCAACCTGGTGTTCCATGCAACGGCCATGAATTTCAACCCGCTCTGTGCCATGGCGGCAAAAACCACCATTGCCGAAGTGGAGGAACTGGTGGAACCTGGCGAGCTTGACCCTGAGCATATTCATACGCCGGGAATCTTCGTCCAGCGGGTGGTGCTGGCGACCTCCAGCGAGAAGCGGATAGAAAAGCGGACCGTGGCGCTGACTCCCGGAGCGGGCCCAAACCAAACGGGCATGGGACAGGCGGGCGCAAGCCAGACAGGAACGGACCGATGACCGACAACACGTTCCACGACATCCCACCCCGTCCGGAAGCCGTCCGGCACGAGTACCGTCGCGCCGACGTCGAACATCACGAGGCCAAAGGCTGGACCCGCAACGAACTGGCCGCCCGCGTAGCCAAGGAGCTCACCAACGGCCAATATGTGAACCTGGGAATCGGGATGCCCACCCTGATCCCCAATTACATCCCAGATGGTGTGGAGGTCATCCTTCACTCCGAGAATGGGATCCTGGGCGTCGGTCCTTACCCTGCCGAGGACAAAATTGATCCGGACCTCATCAACGCGGGCAAGGAAACGGTCACCACGAATGCGGGGGCCGCGTTCTTCGATTCGGCGGCGTCCTTCGGCATGATCCGCGGCGGGCACGTGGACGTCGCTGTGCTGGGTGCCATGGAGGTGGCTGCCAACGGGGACCTCGCCAACTGGATGGTTCCCGGCAAGATGGTAAAGGGCATGGGTGGCGCCATGGACCTGGTGTTCGGTGCCAAGAAGGTCATCGTCATGATGGAGCACGTGGACCGCAGCGGCCGACCGAAAATTGTTCAGGACTGCACGCTGCCCTTGACGGGTAGAGGGTGCGTAGACCGGATCATCACCGACCTGGCCGTCATCGACGTCGTCAAGGACCAAGGGGACCCGCGACTGGTCCTTCGCGAACTGGCCCCCAACGTCACTCTTGAGGACGTCCTCGCAGCAACCGGAGCCGACCTGTTCGAGGAAGACCAGGAGCTCACCGTATGACCCGGGTTGTTGAGCAGCGGGGGCTGTACTTCGACGAACTCGAAGAGGGCGTGGTCTACGCCCATAAGCCAGGGCGGACCGTCACTGAAGCGGACAATGTCCTGTTCACCACCATGACCATGAATACCCAGGCGCTGCACTTGGACGCGGCGTGGAGCTCAACCCAGCCCTTTGGGCAGCGGCTCATGAATTCCATGTTCACCTTATCCACCATGGTGGGGCAGTCGGTGGCCCAGCTGACCCAGGGCACCATCATCGCGCAGCTGGGGCTGACCGATGTCACTTTTCCGCACCCGCTGTATCACGGAGATACCCTGTACACGGAAACGGTGATCACGGGAAAAAGGTTGTCGACCTCCCGACCCGGCCAAGGCGTGGTGACCATGCAGCACACCGGCCGTAACCAGGATGGGGCGGTGGTGGCGCTGGCCACCCGGACATGCCTGATGTGGACGAAGGAAGCGCACACAACGCAATCCTGAAACACAGCGCAATCCTGAAACACAGCGCAATCCTGAAACACGGCGCAGTTTTGAAACACAGCGCCTTGGAACCGCTCCAGTCCCTTGCCAGAACTACAAGCTAGGAATCCGCATGCCCTCTCCCGACTCCCCGTCTCCCTCAGCAGCGGTTCTGCCGTTCACCATGGGGCCGGCACTCCTGTTCTGTCCAGCCGACCGGCCGGAGCGTTTCAGGAAGGCTGCCGAGCGGTCCGATGCCGTGATCCTGGACCTCGAAGATGCGGTGGCTCCGACGGACAAACCCCGGGCCCGCGAGGCGATTCTTGAGCAGTTGGGTGACGGCCAGCTGGATCCGGGCAGCACTATTGTCCGGGTTAACCCTGTGGGAACGCCTGAGTTCGAGCTCGATCTCCAGACCCTGGCGAAGACGCCCTACCGGACGGTCATGCTGGCCAAGGCGGAAAGCGCCGGGCAACTCAAAGCCCTGGCCGGCTACCAGGTCATTGCGCTCTGCGAGACAGCGGCGGGCATCGTCAATGCCTCCTCCATTGCGGCCGAGCCGAACGCCGTGGGACTGATGTGGGGTGCTGAGGATCTGTTGGCTTCCCTGGGCGGGCTCTCCAGCCGGAACGACGACGGCGGGTACCGGGCTGTCGCGCTGCACTCACGGTCCGCGGTCCTGCTTGCCGCAAAAGCTGCCGGCAAGGAAGCCATCGACTCCGTCTACGTGAACATCCCGGATCTTGAAGGGTTGTTGGCAGAATCCCACGACGCCGTAGCCAGCGGTTTCGGCGCCAAGGCCTGCATCCACCCCAACCAGGTGGCCGTAGTGCGTGAGGCCTATGCTCCCTCCGCGGAAGTGGTGGCCGAAGCCACCGAGCTCCTGGACGCAGCGGAAGCGGCAGGTACGGGGGTGTTCCAGTTCAAGGGCAAGATGATCGACGGGCCCATCCTCAAGCATGCCCAAGCGACACTCCGCAGGGCCGGGCGCCCCGCGGGATGACAGTTAATGCCCATGTCGAATGCCCACGTTCGGCATTCGACACGGGCATTAACTGTTGTCCCGGCGGGCGGTAAGTGCGCTAGACGCGTACCGCCGTCGACAGGGCTGTCAGTGCAACAGCGGCGGGCCGTGCCGCCTGGCTCTTGATGGATACCGCCTTCCCGTTTTTGGCGGATTCAAGCACCGATTCCATGACCTCCAGCGCGTGGAAGGCCAGTTGCCCGCCCGCGCGTGGTTCCTGGCCCGCAGGGGTCGCTGCGAGGTCGGCGATTCCGAAGCCACGGCCCGAGTCCACGTAGCCGGCCGAAACGGGGAGCGTTTCCCAGTCCTCGGCACCCAGCGCGAAAAGCTGTACATCGCCGTCGAAGTGGTTGGGGTCCGGGACGATCAGCGACCCCTTTTCCCCGTGGATCTCGATGTTGGGGCTCTTGGTCTTGACAGCGTCGAAGCTCATGAACAGGGTGGACAGAGCACCGGATGCATGGACCAGGACGCCGGTGACATGCGAGTCAATGTCCACCGGCACCGTCTGACCCTGCCGTGGGCCCGAACCGATGGTGCGTTCGTTCCGGGTATGGCTGGCAGCCCCCACCACCGACACCACGGGACCCAACAGTGTGACCAAGGCCGAGACGTAGTACGGTCCCATGTCCAGCAGGGGACCACCCCCGGGCTGGTAATAGAAGTCGGGGTTGGGATGCCAGCGCTCGTGCCCGGGGGTAGCCATGGTGGCCGTGGCGGAAACGGGCGCTCCGATCAGGCCGTCGTCGATTGCCTTGCGGGCGGTCTGGATTCCCGTGCCCAGCACAGTGTCAGGGGCACAGCCCACAATAACTCCGGCCGCCGCAGCAGCGGCCAGGACGTCCCGGGCCTCCGCCGTGGTGGCAGCCAGTGGCTTTTCGCCGTAAACGGATTTGCCGGCGGCGATGGCTCTGAGTGCGATGTCTGCATGGGCCGCAGGGATGGTCAGGTTCAGGACCAGATCCACGTCATCGGCGGCGAGGAGTCCGTCGACGGTCAGTGCCCGGACGCCCTCGTAGGAGTCGGCGACGGCCTCCGCCCTGGCCGGGTCCAGGTCTGCTACGGCCACGAGGTTGATGGAATCGAGCCGGCGGAAGTTGGTCAGGTACTGGGCGATGATGGCGCCACAGCCAATGACTCCAACGTTGAGCGGACCCTCGGTGCCCAACTCCTTGGCAAGGTCTACCGGGACGCCCACAGCATGCCCCTTTCAATGATGGTACGGACGTTGCTGTCCTGGAGGATTTCCACGCGGTGGCCGGGAGTGCAGACGAAGATCCTGCCCTCACCCCACTGACGGGTCCAGATGGCAGGCGAGGTGACCTCACGGTTCCACGGATCCCATTCCCGCACCTTTTGCGTGGTGGTGGCCAGAACGTCAATGTAGTCGTCGGACAGGACCCAGTACTGCTCCGTGACGAGGTCGAAGTCGCTGATACCCTGCGTGATGGGGTGATCGGCCGCAGCGGGCAACATGTTCACGGTGTAAGGGACGTAGTTATCCGACTGCTCGCCGATCCGCTGGTCCGCGTGCTTGCCGGGGTGGCAGGCAAACTGGCCGCCAATCAGGTGCAGGTAGTCCGAGTTGTTGCGGTAGGAATCCGCGATGCCCCCGTGCCAGCCGGCAAGGCCCGTGCCGTTTTCGACTGCCGCGCGAAGACCCTCGAATTCGTGCTTCTCGATGGTCGTCATGGTCATGCATTGCACTATGAGGTCCACGCCCGCCATGTACTCGGAGTCGGCATAGATCTTCGGGGATTCTTCCACCCGGACGTCGTAGCCATTGTCCTTGAGGAAGGGGATGAACAGTTCGGTGGCCTCCACCGGTTGGTGGCCGTCCCAACCGCCTCGAACCACCAACGCTGTCTTGTTTTCGCGTGTCATGTTTTCCTTTCAGACTTTCTGCCAGCGGCTTGAGTTGTCCGCGCTCGCCTCGACGGCGGCCAGAACCTTTTGCACCTGCAAAGCGTCAGCGAACGACGGCGACGGCTGCTCGCCTGCGCCGATGGCGGTCACGAGGTCCACCACCTGATGCGTGAAGCCGTGCTCGTACCCCAGTCCATGGCCGGTGGGCCACCAGTTGCCCACATAAGGGTGGGAAGGCTCGGTGACCATGATTTTTCGGAAGCCCGCGTCAGGTTCCAAGGCGGCATCGTAGAACTGGAGCGAGTTCATGTCCTCGAAATCGAAGGCCAGAGACCCCTTGGTGCCGTTCAGCTCCAGGCGCATGGCGTTCTTGCGGCCCAAGGCAAACCGGGTAGCCTCGAAGATGCCGATGGGGCCGGAGCTGCCGTTGAAGCGTGAGCTGGCGTCAGCGCCGTCGTCGTGGGTGGCCTCGAAGCGGGCGGTGAACAGCGCCGCGTCGTCCACCGTTACCGGTCCTCGAGGACCATCTGCGCCGCCGTGGCCACCAAGCCCCACAAAGTCTCCGCCCACCGGGCGTTCCTTGACGAATGTCTCCAGCAAGGCCGAGACGCCGCTGATGTTCAGGCCGGTGATCCATTGCGCGGCGTCAATGCTGTGCGCCCCGATGTCGCCCAGTGATCCGGAGCCGGATTTGGACTTGTCCATCCGCCAGGTCAGCGGCGCGTCTGCGTCGCTGAGCCAGTCCTGCAGATACTGTGCGCGGACGTGGCGGATGCTGCCCAGCCGGCCATCGTCCACCATCCGCTTGGCCAGCGCCAGGGCAGGCGTGCGGCGGTAGCTGAAGCCGCACGTGGAGAGAACCCCACGTCCGACTGCCGCCTGGGCCACTGCCGTCATCTTCTCCGCTTCCTCCACTGAATTGGCCAACGGCTTCTCGCAGAGGACATGCTTTCCCGCTTCAAGAGCGGCGATGGCGATCTCCGCGTGGGTATTGCCAGGCGTGCAGATATCGATGAGGTCGATGTCTTCGCGCTCTATCAGGCGACGCCAGTCAGTTTCGGTTGAGTCCCAACCAAATTTGCTGGCTGCTGCCCGGACACCGGCTTCGTTGCGGCCGGCCACGGCAGCCAATTCAGGTCTCAGCGGCAAGTCGAAGAAGCGCGGCGCGGTCCGCCAGGCGTGGGAGTGGGCGGCTCCCATGAATGAGTAGCCCACCATGCCTACCCGCAAGGGCTGTGGCTGTGTCATGTGTGGTCCCTTTCTCCTGGCAGCAGCCAGTTATTTGCTGAAGCCGGCGGTCAGGCCACTGAGCAATTGGCGCCGTGCAACGACGTAAATCACCAGCAGTGGGAGCGTAGCCAGGACAACCGAGGCGAGCACCGCAGGAATGTTGACGCTGAACTCACCTTGGAACGTCCAGAGCGATAACGGCAGAACGCGGGTGTCCGGGCTTTGGGTCAAGATCAGCGGGAACAGGAATCCGTTCCATACATGCAGTGCGTTGTAGATGCCAACCGTGATGACAGCGGGCTTGGTCATCGGCAATGCCAGGCGCCACATCATGGCCCAGTCGGAGCAGCCGTCCAGCCGCATCGACTCAAAAAGTTCGTTGGGCACGTCCCTCATGAAGTTGGAGAGAATCAGCACGGAAATGGGGATGGCAAAGGCAATCGAGGGCAGGATGAGTGCCAGCAAAGTGTCGTACATGTGGGCTTTGGTGATCATCCAGTAGATCGGGATGATCGTGGCATGCAGGGGAATGGCCAGGCCCAGGAGGAACACGTTGTTGGTCCAACTCAGGAACTTCCCCTTGCCGCGCACAATGGCGTACGCCGCCATGAAGGAGACAAAGAGGGCTGGAACCACGCTGCCCACCGTTACGATCAGGCTGTTGGTGAAGTACTTGGCGAACTCGTTCTCCACGACCAGCTTGTAGTTATCCAGCGTTGGTTCCGCCGGGGGCATCAGCGGATTGGAGGTGAAGAAGCCTGCTTGGTTCTTCAAGCTGGTGATCACTACGTAGTACACAGGCACAATAATGACCGCGAGCCAGAGCCAGCCCCCCAGTCCTCCGAGGAAGTTGGGCCGCGAGCGGCCCATTTTCTGCGGACGACGGCGGTCGGCCGCCGGTTCGGGCAGCGTTGCCGGTGCTGTGGGGAGTTGTGTGGTGGAAGCCATTACGCACCTTCCAATTGGCTGGCGTTGCGGTTCTTGCCGCCGAGTCGTTGAAGGAACAGTGCCAGGGCCAGTCCGATGACCACCAGGATCACTCCCAGCGCGCTCGCTGCGCCCATGTCGTTCGCTTTGAAGCCAGTGAGGTACATGTGCAGCGGCAACAGCCTGGTTGAATAGCCGGGGCCGCCCGCGGTCAGCACGAACACCAGGTCGAAGTACGCCAGGGATCCCACCACCATGAGGGTGGAGGAGGTGATGATGGTGTACTTCAGCTGGGGGAGCGTGATGTTGAGGAACTGCTGTACGCGGCCGGCGCCGTCGATCTGCGCGGCTTCATAGAGGGAGGCGGGGATCTGTCGGACGCCGCCTTGGTAGATCAGGGTGTGGAACGGAACGAACTGCCACGCGATGACGAAGACCACCACGAACAGGACCAGATCCGAGTTGCCCAGCCAGTCCTGCGCCAGGAACGGCAAACCCAAGCCGGGGCCGAGGCCGAAGTTCGGGTCCAGCAGGGCCTTGAAGGCAATGGCCACAGCGGCCGAGGAGAGCAACAGCGGAACGAAGTACAGGACGGCCAACGCGGCACGGTACTTCTGGTTTGCTGCGGTGAAGACGCCTAACAAGAGACTGATGGGTGCCTGGACAATGAAGGAGAAGAACATGATCTTGGCGGTGACGAGCAAGGCGTTGCCCGTCACGGGATCTGCCAGGACGGTGTTCCAGCTGGACAGGCCGTCGAGCTTGATCTCGCCCAGGCCATCCCAGCGGGTGAAGCTCAGGAACAGGACTCCCAGGAGCGGGAGGATGGCGAACAGCATGAAGAACGCGAGCGCCGGGGCGGCCAGCCACCCCGACGGACCCTTCTCGAGGGTCGGTCGGGACAGCTGTGCCCGGGCGGTCCGGCGGTGCGCAGTAGTGGACGACACCGGGCTACTTTCCGATCGTTGCGTTCATGGTGGAAGCGAACTGTTCCGGGGTGATCTTCTTCAGGAAGATCTGGTCCAGGTTGGCCAGCATGGCATCGCCTTGCGCGGGGCTGAGTGCCTGGTCCCAGGACAGGGTGAAGTCCGGTGCATCCTTGGCCATTCCATACACGTAGCTCAGGAAGTCCTTGTCAGGGGATGCCGCCAGCTTGTCTTCAATACCGGTGACCACGGGTACGGCTCCTGAGTCGATGAGGCTTTGGACGTTCTCATCGGTGAACATTCCGTCCTTGACGTACTCAAGGGCCGTTTTCTTCTGTTCTTCGGTGGCTTTGGAGGAGACTGACCAGAAGTTGGTGGGGTTGCCCACGACGTTGGCCGGGTCGCCCTTGCCGCCCTCTACGGTGGGGAAGGGGGCGTATCCGAGCTTGCCGCTGGTGACGAAGTCCGCTGCGTCCTTTTTCATGCCTTGGTAGATCCAGCTGCCCTGCAGGATCATGGCGGCCTTGCCGGTGTAGAGCAGGGCCTGGTCGGCGTTGCTGTCCGCGGCAATGGAGGAGAAGCCGTTGATGAAGCCGCCGGCGTCCACCAGTTCCTGGATCTTGGTCAATGCCTCAATGACAGCTGGGTCGGACCAGGCATTCGGCGTGTTGGACGCGATCTTGGCGAAGACTTCGGGGCCGCCGATGCGGTCTACCAGGTATTCGAGCCACATGAGGTCCGGCCATTTGGACTGCCCACCCAAGGAGAAGGGTGCCACGCCTGCGGCCTTGAACTTGGGGACCAGGGCCATGAGTTCGTCCCAGGTCTTGGGTGCCTCCGCGCCGATCTTGTCGAAGACTTCCTTGTTGTAGTACAGAACTACGGGCTGCACTTTGTTGTTGGGGAGGGCGTAGGTCTTGCCGTCGACCACGCCGCTTTCCAGGATGGAGGGAAGGTAGCGGTTCTGGACTTCCGGGTTTTCCTTGAGGAATCCCGTGAGGTCGTCCACCTGTCCGGCGTCAACGTAGGACTTCAGGACACCGCCTCCCCAGCCATAGACCAACGTGGGACCCTGTCCGGCGCCGACGGCCGTGCGCACCTTGGTCTTGTAGGCATCGTTGGCGAAGAAGTCGAGCTTGATGGAGGAATCGGGGTGTGTTTTGTTCCAGGAGTCCACGGAGGCTTGGAACACCGGCTGGTCACCGCCGGTGAGCCCCCACATGGTGGCCGAATCCGCGGAGACTCCGGTTCCGGCAGGGCCCGAGGAGCCGCAGGCTGCGAGCGAGATCGACAAGACGGCTGCCGAGACCGCCATTCCGGCGGTGCGCAACTTCAGATTATTCATGTGCTGTTTCCATTCGTCCTACGGGCTCGACGCTGATGGCCCGGCTGCTCGTACAAAGCCGCACTCTGCGGGGGAGGGATCACCTGTGATCACCAGTACCCTGAAAGCTTTTTCGAAATGTTTCGAAGGTCCTTTCGGAAGTGCCCACCTAACTTAGCCGTGAGCCACGTCACCGTCAAGGGTCAATTTCCAAGAGATATTGGAGGCACGCGAGCCATATTGACGGGCGGGCCGACGACGATGCACACTGTCTGCAACCGAAACTTTTCGAAAGCGAAAACTGTGAGCCCCGACGATCGACCCTCCAAGCTGACCCTCTCTGCCGTCGCGCAGGAGGTGGGAGTCTCTGTGCCTACTGTCTCCAAGGTGGTCAACGGTCGCGGGGATGTGGCCCAGGCAACCCGGGCCCGCGTGCTGGCGGCACTGCAGCGCACAGGCTATAAATCTCCCCTCCAGCGCAAAAGCAATCCGGTGCAGCGGACTGTCGAAGCGGTTTTTGATTCCCTCAATTCGGCCTACAACATGGAAGTCCTCAAGGGGATCATGGAGCAGGCAAACGTCTCCGACATGGAAGTGATCCTGTCCGTGACCGGTCTCCAGGCGGCGCCTCCGCTGGGGCCGGAAGAACGGGCCCAACGCATGGTCGATGAAGGCCGCAGCGGGATGATCGTGGTGACCTCAGCCTTTGGCGCAGCCCACTTGGAGGCCTTCCAAAGGCGTCAAATTCCCA
The DNA here is from genome assembly GCF_017357425.1 of Arthrobacter sp. D5-1. Classification (NCBI taxonomy): domain Bacteria; kingdom Bacillati; phylum Actinomycetota; class Actinomycetes; order Micrococcales; family Micrococcaceae; genus Arthrobacter; species Arthrobacter sp. D5-1. Next base: position 1,794,070 of record NZ_CP014571.1, read on the forward strand.
TTGTGGTGATCGACCCCCTCAACCCGCCGCCGGCCGACCTGTTCAGTGTGGGCGCCAGCAACTGGGCCGGTGGCAAAGCCGCCGCGACACACCTCCTGGAGCTGGGGCACCGGCGGATCGCGTACATCGGCGGCCCAGCCACCGCCGAATGCAGCCAGGCCAGGCTGCACGGTTACATGGCCGCGCTCATGGCCGCAGGCATAACGGTGGAACACGAATACGTATCGGCAGGCCCGTTCCGCCCCGAGACCGGGGCCGCAGCCTTCAAGTCCCTGTTGGCGCTGGAGGATCCGCCCACGGCAGTCTTCGCCGGCAGCGACAGCATCGCCATGGGGGTGCTGGCCGAGGCACGTAGGCAGGACGTGCGGATTCCCGAGGAAATCAGCCTGGTGGGGTTCGACGGTACCTACCAAGCTGAAGAATCCACGCCGCCCCTCACTTCCGTGAGCCAGCCGCTTCAGGAGATCGGGCGATCGGCGTTGAACTTCATCCTGCGCCAGATGCAGGGCGAAGACATCGACTCCCGGCGCGTGGAACTCGCAACCCACCTGGTGGTCCGGGAATCAACGGCACCCCCCGTGGACCTGGCCTCACGAAAGAAAGCGGCGTCGCGGGTTTAGCCCCACCGGTCCAATGGCGTCATACAGCCAGACCCGTACCCAGCGTTCGCCGGTCTCACGGAACTCCGCACGGCTGGCGAACCGGTACAGATAGCTGCGTGCGCGCACCCAACGGGGGCGTTCGCCGTCGAACGGGTCATGGCGAAGCAGCCCCAACGTGGGCTTGTCTGCCTCCAACAGCTTGTCCAGGAAGGCGTAGAACCAGTCTTCGTGGACAGTCCGCAGCGGCAGGAACCACATCAGCCAATCCAGGCGTAGATGGTACGGCGCCCACTGCCGCGGGAGCCGCCGCACCTCGCCGGGCTTGCCCTTGAAGCCGTACTCACGCCAGTGCTCATCGGCGGCGTCCGGCTCCTCGGCCAGTGTGCCTTCAACCACGATCTCGATCCGCTGCTTGGTGACGGTCCCGAACGCCCCATAGGCGTTGACCAGACGCCAACGGTTGAAGCTGGCATTCATCAGCTGCCGGCTGGAGAAGAGGTTCAGGAGCGGCTGGTAGCTCAACGCCAGCAACACCACAGTCACGAGCACGACGACGGCGAGCCACCACACCGGGGTATCGGCGCCAGGGTGCCAGTCCAGCGGGATGAACGGAAAGACCGCGTGGGCGAGGGGGTCGCTGACGGCCGCGAAGGCAAGGATGATCGCCGCCCAGTTCAACCAGGCAAAATTCCCGGTGCCTACCAGCCATAGCTGGGTCGCGATGATGATGCCTGCCGCAATGCCGGCCAGGGGCTGTGGCGCGAAGAGGAAAAACGGCACCACCAGCTGTGCGAAATGGTTGCCCGCCACTTCCACTTTATGCAGCGGACGCGGCAGGAGATGGGCTTGCCTGCTGAGCGGGCCCGGCATGGGCTGTGTCTCATGGTGGTAGAACATGGCCGTCATGTCGCGCCACTCGCGGCCGCCCCGGATCTTGATCATGCCCGCCCCGAACTCAAGCCGGAAAACCAGCCACACAATGAGGATCAGGATGGTGGTGGGCGGGGGAGTCTGGTCCGAGCCGAGGAAGGCCACGGTAAACCCGGCCTCGAGAAGCAGGATCTCCCAGCCGAAGCCGTAGAACGTCTGGCCGACATTGACGATCGACATGTAGAGGAACCACAGGATCAGAAATGCCAGCATGGGCAGCCATGGAGGGCCCGTTTGGGGGAGACCGATCACGAGCAAGGCAGCGACGCCGATCCCCGTCCAGCACACCCACCCCAGGAGCGCATCGGAGTAATACCAGCGGAAGAGGGTGGGCCTGGCCAGTCTGCGGGCCATGTCCAGGAACGCCGGTACCGGCAGCAGCCCGCGCTCGCCGAGGAGTGCAGGGAACTGGTTCATGGTGGAAAGAAAGGCAACCAGATACAGCGCAGCCGTGCCGCGCTGCAACACTTGCCGGGCGAACTCATAGTCCCGCGCATCAAACCAGGACAGCCACTCCACCTTTCCACCGTACGCGCGGGCTGTGGATGGTCAAGCGATGCAGGTTTTCCCAGTATCGTCCCTGCTCCGTTCGCCGCTCGCGTTACTGGCTGGGATACTTGGAGAATGCAGCCGCGCAAGATCGTCATCCTCGGGTCCACCGGTTCCATCGGCACACAAGCGATTGACGTCGTCGATGCTGCCCCGCACCGTTTTGAGGTGGTGGCGCTCAGCGCAGGTGGAGGGAACCTGGAACTCATCGCCCGGCAGGCGGTCCACACCCAAGCGCAGGCTGTGGGCATAGCCCAGGGAGATCCCGCGGTTTTGCGGCAACTGATTGACGCGGCGGCCTCGGCTGCGGGGGTGCCCCATTGTGCGCCGGAGATCTTCGTCGGCCCGGATGCCTCCACCCGGATCGCAGCCATCGAGTGTGACGTCGTCCTCAATGGCATCACCGGTTCCATTGGCTTGGCACCTACCTTGGCCGCGCTCAGCACCGGCGCAACGCTGGCACTGGCCAATAAGGAATCACTGATCGTGGGTGGTGCCCTGGTCAAGGCCGCGGCCCGGCCGGGGCAGATAGTGCCCGTTGACTCTGAGCACTCCGCCATTGCCCAGTGTTTGCGGTCCGGGACCGAGCAGGAAGTGGAGAAGTTGATCCTGACCGCATCCGGCGGTCCCTTCCGCGGGCGCACACGCGATCAGCTTCACGGGGTTACGCCGCAGGAAGCGCTGGCCCACCCCACCTGGGACATGGGCCTGATGGTCACCACCAACTCCGCCAGCCTGGTCAACAAGGGCCTGGAAGTCATTGAGGCACACTTGTTGTTCGATGTTCCCCTGGACAGGATCGAGGTGGTGGTCCACCCTCAGTCGGTGGTTCACTCCATGGTCCAGTTTGTGGACGGGTCCATCATTGCCCAGGCGTCACCCCCGGACATGCGCCTGCCTATCGCGCTGGGGCTGGGATGGCCGGACCGCGTCCCGCGTGCTGCCAAGCCCTGCGACTGGACCAAGGCCACCAGTTGGACGTTCGAGCCCTTGGACACCGTGGCATTCCCCGCCGTGGACCTGGCCAAAGACGCCGCCAAACAAGGCAGCACCTTCCCGGCGGTGTTCAACGCCGCCAATGAGGAAGCCGTCCAGGCCTTCCACGCCGGGCGCATCCGCTTCACGGACATCGTGGATACCGTGGAGTCCGTCCTCAGTGAACATTCAGGCTCCTCCGAGCTAACGGTGGAGTCCGTGCTGGATGCTGAGAAGTGGGCACGCGCCCGCACCCTTGATCGTTTAGCCAGCAGCGCCCTGTAGCTCAGAACCCTTATGGAAGCAGTCCCACCGGCATGAGTCCCGTCCTTCTCTTCATTCTCGGAGTCGTCTTCGTCGCCATCGGCGTCGCCGTTTCCATCGCGCTTCACGAGGTAGGCCACCTGGTGCCGGCGAAGCTCTTCAAAGTCCGCGTCACCAAGTACATGATCGGCTTTGGCCCCACCCTCTGGTCCAGGAAGAAGGGCGAGACGGAGTACGGATTCAAAGCCCTTCCACTGGGCGGATACGTCTCCATGATCGGCATGTACCCACCCAATAAGGTGGACGGCGCTGTCCGCCCTTCCAGCACCGGGATGTTTCAAACGCTGGCCACAGAAGCGCGCTCCATGGCGCACGAAGAAGTAGGGCCGGGGGACGAAAACCGCGTCTTCTACAAATTGCCCGTGTGGAAAAAGATCATTGTCATGCTCGGTGGCCCTGCCATGAACATGATCATCGGGTTGATCCTGTTGGCCGTCCTGGTCATGGGCTTCGGCACGGCGCAGGCGACCACCACCATCGCAGACGTTTCCAAATGCCAGGTCGCCGCGGGCGAAACCGTGGATCCGGATTCAGCGGACTGCAAGCCCACACCGGCAGCAGCTGCGGGGCTCCAGCCGAACGACACCATCACGTCCTTTGACGGAAAGACCGTCACGAGTTGGGACGAACTGACCGGCTGGATCCGTGCCTCGGCAGGCAAGGATGTGGCCATCACCGTGCAGCGCAACGGTTCTCCTGTGGAGACCACCGTGACCCCTGTGCTCTCGTCCCGTCCCGTGGTGGGCTCCGATGGGCGCCAGGCGCAGGACGCCAACGGTGTTCTGCAGTACCAGGAGGTCGGCTTCCTCGGGATCGGCGCCCAAAGCGCCTTGGTTCCCCAACCGGCGTCGGCCGTTCTCCCCATGGCGGGGGAGAACATCAAACAAATTTCCGGTGTGATCTTCAACCTGCCGGCCAGGGTAGCCGGGGTGGCGAAAGCAGCCTTCAGCGAGGAACCCCGGGATCCGAACGGTCCCATCAGCGTAGTGGGCGTTGGCCGCGTGGCCGGCGAAGTCGCGGCCATGGAACAGGTTCCCATGCAGGCCCGCATCGGAACCCTGGTGGGGCTGCTTGCAGGGCTGAACTTCGCGTTGGCCATCTTCAACCTCATCCCCTTGCTTCCCCTCGATGGCGGCCATGTGGCAGGGGCTTTGTACGAGGGCGCACGGCGTCAAGTGGCCAGGTTGAGGGGCAAACCGGATCCGGGTTCGTTCGACATTGCGAAACTGTTGCCGCTGACCTATGTGGTGGCTGCGCTGCTGATGGCCATGGGCGCCCTGCTGATCTATGCGGACATCGTGAAGCCCGTCAACATCTTCGGCTGAGCCATGAACATTTTCGGCAGAACATGAATATTTCCGGCGGAGCAGGCGGGATAGGCTAGCACCATGACTGTTTTCGCTGTTGAGTACGTATACGTCGCCGACTCCGGTGCCCTCCGCGACGAAGCCCGCCCCGCACACCGTGCCTGGCTGGGCGAACTGGCCGAGGAAGGCAAGCTCCTTGCCAGCGGCCCGTACGGTGACGGCGCCGGTGCCCTCCTGATCTTCAAGTCCGCAGATGAAACCGGGCTCAACGACCTCCTCAAGCAGGATCCCTTTGCCGAAGCAGGCGTGATTGCCGGCATCCGCACCACCGAATGGGCCCCCATCATCGGGGTCCTGGCGGCCCACGCGTCCTAGCCGGGCGTTCTCCACCACAACGATCCACCCCAATCCAAGGAGTCCACGTGACCTCGGTCAGCCTGGGAATGCCAGCAGCCCCACCCCCCGTACTTGCCCCGCGCCGTAAGACACGGCAGATCAAGGTTGGGTCCGTTGGTGTTGGTTCTGATTCGCCCATCAGCGTTCAGTCCATGACCACGACGCCCACCACGGATATCAACGCCACTCTTCAGCAGATTGCCGAACTCACGGCGTCCGGCTGCGACATCGTGCGTGTTGCGTGTCCTTCGGCGGACGACGCCGAAGCGCTTCCCATCATCGCCCGCAAGTCCCAGATCCCCGTGATCGCCGATATCCACTTCCAGCCCAAGTACGTTTTCGCGGCCATTGAGGCCGGATGCGCGGCTGTTCGTGTGAACCCGGGCAACATCCGTAAGTTCGATGACCAGGTCAAGGAAATCGCGGCAGCGGCCCGGGACCACGGCACGTCCATCCGGATCGGCGTCAATGCCGGTTCCCTGGAGCCGGGCATCATGAAGAAGTACGGCAAGGCGACACCCGAAGCCCTGGTGGAGTCCGCCGTGTGGGAAGCGTCCCTGTTCGAGGAACACGGCTTCCACGACTTCAAGATCTCCGTCAAGCACAACGACCCCGTGATCATGGTGGCCGCATACGAAATGCTGGCTGAGCAGGGCGACTGGCCCTTGCACCTCGGTGTGACCGAGGCCGGGCCGGCATTCCAGGGCACCATCAAGTCGGCAACGGCGTTCGGTGCGCTTCTGTCCCGCGGCATCGGTGACACCATTCGTGTTTCCCTTTCGGCTCCGCCGGTGGAGGAAATCAAGGTGGGCAACCAGATCCTGCAATCCCTGAACCTGCGCCCCCGCAAGCTGGAAATCGTCTCCTGCCCGTCCTGTGGCCGTGCGCAGGTTGATGTTTACACGCTGGCGGAGCAGGTAACGGCCGGGCTGGAAGGCATGGAGATTCCCCTGCGTGTCGCCGTCATGGGCTGCGTCGTCAACGGACCCGGTGAGGCCCGTGAAGCAGACCTCGGCGTGGCCTCCGGAAACGGCAAGGGCCAGATTTTCGTGAAGGGCGAAGTCATCAAGACTGTGCCTGAGAGCGAAATTGTTGAGACACTGATCGAAGAGGCCATGCGCATCGCCGAAGAGATGGGGGAGGCCGATGGCGAAGATGCTGTCAAGGGTAGCCCCGTGGTTAGCGTCTCGTAACGAGAACGGCTTGGGAGTCAGGGTGCTCGGCAAAGCCGACACCCTGGCTCTGCGCGCGCTGGCCAGCGAAGACGTGGTGGCCAATGTCTTCATCCTGTCCCACTTGGACAGCACGGGGACGGCTGCGCCCACCAGCGGTGGTGCCAGTATTTTTGGAGTGTTCCACGATCAAACGCTCCTGGGTGCCTGCTGGGCCGGGGCCAACCTCGTTCCTGTGCAACTTGATCCTGCATTGGCAGGCTATGCAGCAACGGCGGCACACCAAACCGGACGCCGTTACGCTTCAATTTTTGGCCCCGCCGACACCGTGCTGGCCCTCTACTCGCGTTTTGAACAACTGGGCCACGCCGCCCACGAGATCCGGTCCCGCCAGCCCCTCCTGACCATCTCCGGTGGACCTGCCATCGGTGCCAATCCTGCCCTGACCTTTGGCGCCATGGAGGATTTTGACCGCATCCTTCCGGCCTGCGCGGCCATGTTCGAGGAAGAAGTTGGCTATTCTCCCTTCCTCGGAGGCCAGGAGTTCTACAGCAGGCGGGTAGCCGGCCTGATCCGGCAGGGACATTCCCTGGTCCACATTGACGCCGGAGGCACGGTGGTCTTCAAAGCTGAACTCGGTGCCGTCACGGCGGATGTGACCCAGGTCCAGGGTGTATGGATGAATCCGGAACTCCGGGGACGCGGCCAGAGCGCCGGCTACATGGCCGCCGTCGTGAATCTCTCAAAGACCTTTGCCCCGGTGACCAGCCTGTACGTCAACGACTACAACGCCAAGGCCCGCGCCACCTACGAACGGGTAGGCTTCGAGCAAGTGGGCACGTTCGCCACGGTGCTTTTTTAGCCTCCGTCCGGGAACTTGTAGTCTTGTCCCGGTTGGCGCGCGCCAGCCATCACTCGAACTTTCTTGGGGAACAAATGAAGAAGAATGCGCTGCGCGGTTTTGCCGCGTCAGGACTTTTGGTCATGGGACTCACCGCGTGTGGCGGCGCCGGTACCTCTACGGATGCTGCATCTGCTCCGGCCAGTGAGACCCCGGCCCCTGCGCCCGCCCAGGCAAAGAAGTACACCACCCAGGAACTCACGGACCTGGTGAAGCAGATCAAGGCAGCCGATGGAACGGAACTGATGGTTTCTTCCGTCGACGACCTCGCTGGCCAGCAGGATCCCCTCAAGGATCTCCTGGGCTCCATGAACATTGAGCCGGCCGAGTGCAAGGACCTGGCCATGGCCGGCGCTTCGCAGCCGATCGAGGGCGCCACCGGCGCCAGCGGTGCAAAAATTGACCCTGCTTCCGGCGTCATTTCCAGTGTGACCCTGGCATCAGGTGTCTCCAGGGACGTGCTGGAGAACAACGTCAAGAGCAACGAAGACCAGATCACCACGTGCGCGAACATGACAATGTCCATGTCCGGCACCACCATGACCATGAAGACGGAAAAGTTCGACGGCATCGGTTCAGTACCCGGAACCTTGGGCATCAAGACCACCATGACCCTCCCTGACGGCCAGACCCAGTCAACCTTGATGGCCGCTGCCATTAAGGACGGCGTCCTCATCTCCGCCACAGCCTCGGGAAAGAACGCCGAAAGCGGCGGCGCAGCAGCTGCCGGGGCACTCATGGACCAGGCCGCAGCACTTATTAAGTAGCGTCTGCGCTGCAGCCGCGCGGCATGCCACCCACGCTTGAAAATGTGTCCGCGATCACATAGGTTCTTCCCAAGCCGTGTCGTTGGGGTGCGGGTGGTATCGGGGGGACTCATGATCAAGACCTTGACCGGCGTCGCTGGCGTCCACACCATCCGTGAGCTCGGCAGTGCCCCATGCTTCCCAGCCGCAGATGATCCCGTTCCGCTGGAGGGAACGGCGATCTAGTCCCAGGACAGAGTCTGCGGCCGGCCGGCCGCTGAGCCACGCCATCGCAGGATGACCAGCCCTTTGGGGCCAGGGGCTTCCACACGCGACGGCGTGGCTCTTCTGTGTGTGGGCACCCGGTAGATTAGTAGACAGTTGTTTTTGCCACACCTGCCATAGAAACGGATACGTACCCGTGGTCCTTCGCCTTTCCCAGTTATTCCTGCGCACCCTGCGTGAAGATCCCGTTGACGCTGAGGTCGCCAGCCACAAGCTCCTGGTCCGCGCCGGCTACATCCGCCGCGCAGCACCCGGCATCTATACGTGGCTGCCGCTGGGACTGAGTGTCCTGCGCAAGGTAGAAGAGATCATCCGTCAGGAAATGTCGGCCATCGGCGCCCAGGAAGTCCACTTCCCGGCGCTGCTGCCCCGCGAGCCCTACGAGGCCACCAACCGCTGGACCGAATACGGCGAAGGCCTGTTCCGCCTCCAGGACCGTAAGGGCGCGGACTATCTTCTTGCCCCCACGCACGAGGAAATGTTCACGCTCCTGGTGAAGGACCTGTACTCCTCGTACAAGGACCTGCCGCTGAGCCTCTACCAGATCCAGAACAAGTACCGCGATGAAGCACGCCCCCGGGCCGGCCTCCTCCGTGGCCGTGAGTTCATCATGAAGGACTCGTACTCCTTCGACATTGACGACGCCGGTTTGGATGCCAGCTACGCCGCCCACCGCGCCGCCTACCTGAAAATCTTTGAGCGCCTCGGCCTCGAAGTCATCCCCGTTGCTGCCACCGCCGGTGCCATGGGTGGCTCCAAGAGCGAGGAATTCCTTTTCCCCACCGAGATCGGCGAGGACACGTTCGTGCGCTCGGCGGGTGGCTACTACGCCAACGTCGAGGCCGTGACCACCGTTGTCCCGGAGGAGATCGATTTCACCAACGCACCGGCCGCCCAGGTCCTGGACACCCCGAACACTCCCACCATTGATACCTTGGTGGCCGCAGCCAACCAGTTGGCTCCGCGCAGCGAGGCTGACGGCGGCGCCTGGACTGCCGCTGACACGCTCAAGAACGTTGTCCTTGCCGTGACCCTGCCAACGGGTGAGCGCCAGATCGTGGTGATCGGTGTCCCCGGCGACCGCGGAGTGGACCTCAAGCGCGTGGAAGCCAACATCGGCTCACACCTGCCGATTGCCGGCGAGATCGGCCTCGAGGCTGCCAACGAAGAGGACCTCAAGAAGCTGCCGTGGCTGGTTAAGGGCTACATCGGCCCCGGCCTGTCCCTGGACCAGCCTCTGCTGGGCCTTGAGGGCTCGTCCAAAGTGCTGTTCCTGGTGGATCCCCGTGTCGTCTCCGGTACCAGCTGGGTTACAGGCGCCAACGCCGAGGGCAAGCATGTCTTTGGGCTGGTCGCCGGCCGCGACTTCACGTGGGATGGCGTCATTGAAAGCACCGAAGTGCGTGCAGGCGACCCCGCCCCGGATGGATCCGGTCCGCTGGAGACCGCCCGCGGCATCGAAATGGGCCACATCTTCCAGCTCGGCCGCAAGTATGCCGCGGCCTTGGACTTGAAGGTGCTGGACCAGAACGGCAAGCAGCAGGTTGTCACCATGGGCTCCTACGGCGTTGGTGTTACGCGCGCAGTGGCCGCCTTGGCTGAAGCAAACCATGACGACCGCGGCCTCGTCTGGCCGCGCTCAGTGGCTCCGGCAGATGTCCATGTGGTGGCCGTAGGCCGTGGCGATGAAATCTTCGAGGCTGCTGAAAAGCTCTCCGCTGAGCTTGAAGCTGCCGGCCTGGACGTTATTTTCGACGACCGTCCGAAGGTTTCTCCCGGTGTAAAGTTCGGCGATGCCGAGCTGGTTGGCGTGCCCACCATCCTGGCCGTTGGCCGGGGACTTGTAGACGGTGTGGTGGAAGTCAAGGATCGCCGCAGCGGCGAAGCCGAGAACGTTGCGGTGGACAAAGCCGTGGACTACGTGGTCAACTCCGTACGAAACCGGTGATTTCCGGCTTCGAATCAATCCAGCTCACCACTCTCATCCTGATTGTGGTGGCTGGATTCGCCGCCGGTTGGGTGGACGCTGTTGTAGGGGGCGGGGGACTGATCCAGCTTCCCGCCCTGCTGCTGGTTCCCGGCATCACGCCGGTGCAGGCCTTGGCCACCAACAAGATGGGGTCCATTTTCGGCACCACCACCAGCGCCGTGACGTATTACCGGCGCGTGGGACCCGATCTCAAAACAGCCGTGCCCATGGCGGTCATCGCGTTGGCGGGGAGCTTCGGTGGGGCCATCCTGGCCGCTTCGCTGCCTGCCAGTGTGTTCAAGCCGATCATCGTGGTGGCATTGATCGCCGTCGCCATTTTCACTGCCTTGCGCCCCCGCGCCGGAGAGTTGACTGCCCTCCGCCACGACGGCCACAAGCACTACGTGGTGGCATGCCTCATAGGCGCCGTCATTGGCTTCTATGACGGTCTGATCGGCCCTGGCACCGGCTCTTTCCTGGTGATCGCCCTGGTTTCGGCCATGGGTTACGCGTTCCTGGAAGCCAGCGCCAAGGCGAAGATCGTCAATATGGCCACCAACGCCGGCGCCCTGATCTTTTTCCTTCCCCACGGCTCCCTGCTGTGGGGCGTAGGGCTGGTCCTGGGCCTGGCCAATATGGCCGGCGGCTATCTTGGTGCACGCACCGCCGTAGCCAAGGGGAGCAGTTTTGTACGCGTTGTCTTCCTGATCGTAGTTGCGGCGTTGATCATCAAGCTCGGCGTCGACGTCTGGAATGAGAACTTCGCGGCCTGATTCCCACGCAGGCGTCAGATGAAACTGCCGCTGGCATTGGCCAGCGATTTCAGACCGCGGACGACGGCGTGAGGCACCAACGCGCTGGAGGCTGGGTTACCGGGGGATGCCTCATTGGTGACGCAGAGATCGAACGTACCCAGGCTGGTCTCCGCCACCACGTGGTGGGATGTCTGGCCGGCGCCCGGATCTGCGATGAGCACAGCCTCCACCACGTCCCAGTTGCCAGCGGCCAAGGCAAGCGCGGACACCACGTTGGTGGATTTAGGGAAGGCCTTGATCAAGTCCGCAGGGCCGCCCCGCAGAAGCTCCATGGGCCGGGTCGCGGCGAGCAGCCGTTCTTTGGTTTCCCCGTCCATCCACGGCTGGACCAGGGCGGCGGGCAGTTTTCGCGACTCCAGGGTGATGCGGTGAATGGTGCCGCCGGCGGAGGCGGCTGTGATCGCGTCCAGTCCGCCCAAGGCGCCGGTGGTGAGGAACGTCCGGCCTGGACCGTCGTCGAGCAGTTTCGTCCGCAGGGACTGGTCGCACAAGGCGCCTATCGAGGTGACCAGCAGGTCCGTGCCTGCCGCTACGGTACGGGGGCCGAATTCCGCGACGGCGGCGACGCCGGCGCACTCCACCACGACATCCGCCACTTCCAAGGCGTCGTCGAAGCTGAACCCTGCCCCGGCCTTGCCGTGCGGCACAACTCCGGCGAGCCTGGCGCCAGGGACTGTCCCGGCGTCGAGCAGTTCCACGATCCTCGAGCCGATGGCCCCGGACCCGATCAGGGCTACGGTGAGTGTCATCGCCTAGTGCGCCGTAGCGCCGGGATCGGGGATCTCATGGACCCGTGGAAGGCCATCAAGTGTCCGGCCCGCAAGAGTGCTGGCAACCCACAAAGAACGCGCTAAGTCTCCGCCGTGACCGGGAGTCCCCGCGTACCAAAGAGCATTGTCCACCTCGCGGGCAATGCTCCATTGCCGGGCAGCCTCGGGATCGAGCCCCGCGGCGACGCTGAAATCGTGGCAACGCTCCCGCAACGCAGCCTCCGGGGCCGTTCGGGAGAGGTCATGGATCCGGTTCCACAAAACCGGCGCCACAGCGAACTCGGCCTCACCAATCTGTGGTTGCGGATCGATGGCCAGGTAGTCGCCACGGAGCTGCCGGTTGCCACTGGGGACAGCAAGGATGTTCATGAAGTGGAGGTCCGTGTGAACCAGGACATCCCTCCCCGAGCGGCGTCCCACGGCGCCACGCGTCTGGCATACTTCCAGCGCCGCTTCCAGCAGCCACCTGGGAAATGGCCGGTCCAGGCGTTCCCACTCCGCCGGCAGCTCATCGCTCCATCGCTCGGCAGTTGCGGCAATGTGCTCCAAGGCCCGCCACTCCAGGCGCTCGTCAGGTTGGATGGAGAGCCGGCGCAGGACGGCGCCCCAGGCGTCCCTCGCGTGATCCATGGGGGCGTCCTGGAGCCAGCGGGAGGCCTCCAGCCGTTCAAGGAGCATGGTGCAACTGGGAGCATCCGCTGCCAGCAGGCGGACCGCGCCGTGACCATCCCACAGTGCCAGGGCGTGGCGCTCCACCTGGGCTTCGTCGTGCGGGTAGGCGATCTTCAGCGCGGACGGGGCGCCGTTCTGGAGGACCGGCACCACCAGCGCTCCATGGCCGTTCCATGGTTCGGTGCCGGGTGCCAGGTCAACTGAGAGCTGCCACCGGTCCAGGGCGTCGGAGATAAGTCCCGGAAGGCTGGCCAGCCAGTCGCGTCCCGCGGAGTCGCGGTTGTACCGGGCGTGGAGGTCGCCCGGAATGGGAATCATCGCGTGAAGGGTCACGCGATCAGCCTAACTCTGAGGGAAGCCGGAGCCCCTAGAAAACGCCGCTGGCACCCAAGAGCGTTCCCAGGGAGAACGTGGCAGCCAGGGCCAACGCGCCGCCCAGCACCACCCGGAAGGCCGCACGGAACCGGGAAGCGCCACCGATCCAGGCGCCAACAGCTCCGGTGATCGCCAAGGCAAGCAGGACCGCCACGAAGGTCAGCGGTACCCGGAGCTCCGGGGGAGGCAGGAGGATGGCCAGCATGGGCAGTATGGCCCCCAAAGTGAACGCCACAGCGGAGGCGAACGCCGCATTCCACGGGCTCACAATGTCGTCCTCGTGGATGTTCAGCTCCGCAGAGAGATGGGCGGCCAGGGCATCGTGCTCCGTGAGCTCCTCGGCAACCGCCCGGGCAGTCCTGGCACTGAGTCCCTTGGACTCGTAGATGGCCGCCAGCTCGTTGAGTTCGTCCTCGGGTTGCTGGGCCAGTTCGAGGCGTTCCTTCTCGATCAGCGCCTTCTGGGTGTCGCTCTGGCTGCTGACGGAGACATATTCACCCAAGGCCATGGAAATGGCGCCACCCACCAGGCCCGCGGTACCGGCGGCAAGGATGCTGCCGGTGCTGGTGGTGGCACCTGCCACGCCCACCACGATCGCAGCAACGGACACAATCCCGTCATTGGCGCCCAGGACCCCGGCCCGCAACCAGTTCAACCGGTGGGCCAAGTCATCCCGGTGGGGTTCGTTCTCGTGCACGGTGGCAGTGTCTGGGGAAGCCATGATCCAAGCCAAGCACCGGGGGAGGGTCTTGACCAGCATGGCTAGGCTGGCCTATCCGGCGGGAGGAGGCGCGGACCCCTTCATGGTGGACCCGGTGGATGGTGTGGTGGAGGCGGAGCCGGACGCTGGACCCGTCGCTGAACCGCCCGCTGAACCGGGCGTCGGCAGCGGCGGCAACTCCCCGGCGTCGAGCGTCAGACCTGGCAGGGCAGGCACGTCCGCACCCCACGCCAGGCTCCTGCGGGCAGCGGCAAGGAGGCCGTCCACCGCCCATGCCCGCGTCCCACCCGTGGACAGGGCAACCAAGTCCCCCATTACCGGAAGAGCCGACGATTCCATCGCAGCCAGGGCAGCGGCGGGGTCCTGCGCGAACTGTTCCGGAAGACGGTATCCGGCTTCGCTGGCAGGTACGTCCCCGCAGTTGGCCCGGGTCAGCGCCTCCACCTGCTGGAGCAGCAGTTCGTGGGCTGCAAGGCCCTTGGCCGCGGTGCCGGCGGAAGCAGTGTCCAGCCGTTTGAGCGCCACCTGGTACGCGTAGACCGCTTCCTGATGTATGCGGACCGTAGCTGCCAAGGATGCGTCAGCTGCCAAGGATGCGTCGGTGGTGGCGGACGTTGGCTCGGGCGTGGGGCTGACCGAAGGGCACGGTGCCGTCGGCGGCGTGGCGGCAGCTATTGGGGTCTTGGATGCCGCGGCATCCTTCGGGATCGGCAACTGCCACGCACCAGCCAGCTTTTCGGCCCCCAGCACTTGGGCGGATCCCACGGCGGCGAGGAGCCGGGCGATGCCGCCGTCGGCCTCGTAGGCGTCTGCCAGGCGCTGGGTTCCGCTTGCGGACAAAGCGGCAACAAAGGCGGAACGCGTGGTGCCGTCTGCTCTGCCGGCAGTGGTCGCGGTGGCGGAGGGAGTTGCTTCGGATGGAACCAGGAGGGCGCGAGCCTGCGTTGTCAGCAAAGTCACAGCGTCCTTGAGTGCGGTCTGGTCAGCACCCTGGCCGGCGGACGAAGACAGGGTGGCGGCCGATTCGCGAAGTTGCAGAGTGTCCTCCAGCGCACCCGCACGGGCGGCTTCGGAGAAGGGGACGGGCGGGGGAGTGCCGGAATCACGCGGAATAAGCACTATTCCGGTCCCTGCGACGAGCAATGCCACCACGGTAACCAGCAGGGCGCGGCCCCAGGGTGGTGTTCGTTGTTTTTCGCTTGTCTGCCCGCTCACAACAGACCATGGTGTCACGTGCGTGGCAAAGTCCGTGCACCATGTTCCCGGGAAAATCGTTAGGCTAGTAGTCACAACAACATCTATCGGGAGGCGGCGGGCAACGTGAGTGACTCGGAAGCCACGACTTCAACACACCGTTCTGAATCCAACTCAACGGCCACCATCCACAACCCGGAAGAGAGCAGGCTTAAGGCGCTGCTTGAACCGGCTGTCCTTGCCAGCAGGCTCTACCTCGAGGATGTTTCCATCCACGTTGCCGGTTCACACCGCACGGTCCACGTCGTCGTGGACCTGCCGCAGGAGGAGACCGGCGGTGTCAGCCTTGACGCCATTGCGGATGTCTCACGCGGGCTGTCCGATATCCTGGACAACGATCCCCATGACGACGGACGTCCGTATGACCTTGAGGTTTCTTCGCCGGGCGTCAGCCGCCCCTTGACCGAACCGCGCCACTGGCACCGGGCCCGGGGCCGCATGGTCCGGGTCAACGTGATCCAGGGGGACAATCTCCTGGGCCGCATCGCCTCGGTGGAGGATGACGGCGTGACGTTGATCCCCGAACACGAGGTCAAGAAGGGCATGAAGCCCAAGCAAGGCGACCCCATCACTATTCCTTTCGACAGGATCCGCCAAGGAAAAGTCGAGATTGAATTCAGCCACCTCCACGAGGCTGCGCTGGCAGACGAGCACAACGGACCTTCTGAGGAGGCCTAATGGATATTGACATGAGCGCACTGAGACTCCTGGAGCGTGAGCGTGAAATCCCGCTGGATCTCCTGATTCCCACCATCGAGCAAGCCCTGTTGGTGGCGTACCACAAGACGCCCGGCGCCTTCGAGAAGGCCCGCGCGGAATTGGACCGCAAGAGCGGCCACGTGACCATCTGGGCCACCGAGATTGACGACGACGGCGAGCCCATCGGCGAGTTTGAGGACACCCCGGCCGGCTTTGGCCGCATCGCAGCCAGCACGGCCCGCCAGATCATCCTCCAGCGTCTCCGCGACGTGGAGGATGACAACGTGCTGGGTGAGTTCAAGGGCCGTGAAGGCGAACTCGTTGCCGGCATGATCCAGCAGGGCAACAACCCGCACATGATCCAGGTCAACCTGGGAGCCGTTGAGGCACTGCTGCCGCCGCCCGAGCAGGTTCCCGGTGAGAAGTACCTCCACGGAAGCCGACTGCGCGCTTTCGTGGTCGATGTCCACCGTGGCGCCAAAGGTCCTTCCATCACGCTGTCCCGTTCGCACCCCGGACTGGTCCGCAAGCTGTTCGAAATGGAAGTTCCGGAAATCGCCGACCACTCCGTGGAGATCGTGGCGCTTGCCCGCGAAGCAGGCCACCGCACCAAGATCGCCGTCAAGGCCAACACTCCCGGCATCAACGCCAAGGGTGCCTGCATCGGTGAAATGGGTTCGCGTGTCCGGGCAGTCATGACTGAACTGAACGACGAAAAGATCGACATCGTCGACTTCAGTGATGACCCGGCAACCTTCATTGCCAACTCCTTGTCGCCCTCCAGGGTGAATTCCGTCACAATCACGGACGAGTCAACCCGCTCGGCCCGAGTGGTGGTTCCCGATTACCAGCTTTCGCTGGCCATCGGCAAGGAAGGCCAGAACGCCCGGCTCGCCGCAAAGCTGACTGGCTGGCGGATCGATATCGTCTCCGACGCCGCTCCGGCAAAGGTCGACTAGCGGTTCAACCGGCGGCTGATGCCGCCGGTTCCGCGCCGCGCTTGGGCGTCCCTGGTTTCGGTAGTGCGGGGCCGGGGGGCTAGACTAGATGGAACCGGGCTTACGTCCGGTATCCGCGCGCTTTGGCGTGCCTCAGCTGCGTGTGCAGGACCGGGGCCCGTCGGGCGCCAGTAACGTAAGGCAGGTTGGACACGTCGTGGCTGAACTGCCTGAACACGGCCAGGGGCCTGTTCGCACGTGCATCGGATGCCGGAAGCAAGGCTCCCGGTCCGAGCTTGTCCGGCTGGTCGCCCAAGGCAGCGGTTCGTCCGCCGTCCTGGTGGATGTCCGACGCCGGATGGCCGGCAGGGGTGCGTGGCTGCACCCCAGCGAAAAGTGCTTGGCATTGGCGATCAAGCGGCGCGCTTTCGGAAGGGCCCTTGCGGGCGCTGCCGAAACGGACGCCGTCGAACGTTACCTGATGCAGGGCACGCCACTTGTGGAGGCCCAGGCCACCACAGGAAAACCGTCCAAACCTGAAAGCGGGTCAGAAAACTGATGGAAACCCGATGAGTTCCCAGCGATGAGTGCGTAACGATGACAACTTTGTTGCGCTCTGCAATGGGCCTTTCATTCGCGCAAGCGGCGAAGGCCCGCAGTAAGAAGTAGACGGTTCGTGCCTGGCTCGGTGCGGACCGAGACAGGAGAAATGTGGCCAAGGTCCGCGTACATGAGCTCGCCAAAGAGCTCGGTATTACTTCCAAAGATGCAGTAACCAAACTGCAGGAATTGGGCGAATTCGTTCGCTCCGCCTCGTCAACCATCGAGGCCCCAGTCGTGAAGAAACTTCGCGACGCCTACCCGGGTGCCGGCGCTGCCAAGGCCGCCGCTCCCGCTGCCGCTCCCGCGGCAACCCGTCCCGCAGCATCCCGTCCGGCAGCACCGGCTCCGGGCCCCGCAGCACCGAAGGCTCCGGCCCCGGCACCTGCAGCCCCCGCTCCGGCAGCTTCGGCTCCGGCAGCACCGGCGGCTCCCGCTCCGGCAGCACCCGCGGCTCCTGCCGCGTCCACCCCGGTGTCGGCCAAGCCCGGCGCCCGTCCTGCTCCCAAGGCAGAGACGCCGGCTCCGGCACGTCAAGGTGGCCAGGCTCCCCGTCCCGGCGGTCCCCGTCCGGGCAACAACCCGTTTGCTACCTCCCAGGGCATGCCCCGGGGCCGTGGTGGCGACGGAGATCGTCCGCCCCGTCCGGGTAACAACCCGTTTGCACCGTCCCAGGGCATGCCCCGGGGCGAACGCCGCAACGATGGCGAACGCCCCGGTGGTCCCCGTCCCGCTGCCGGCGCAGGCGGTCCCCGTCCTGCAGCAGGCACCGGTGGTCCCCGTCCGGGCGCTCCGCGTCCGGGTGCACCCCGTCCGGGCGCTCCGCGTCCCGCTGGCGGTCCCGGTGCCGGAAACCGTCCTACTCCGGGCATGATGCCCAACCGCACTGAGCGTCCGGCTCCCGGTGGCGCAGGCCGTCCGGGTGGCGCAGGCCGTCCCGGTGGCGGCCCCGGTCGTCCCGGTGGCGCGCCCGGTGCAGGTACCGGTGGCGGCGCTCCCGCCGGCGGTGGCTTCGGCAAGGGTGGCCGCGGCCGCGGTGGCACCCAGGGTGCCTTCGGCAAGGGTGGCGCCGGTCGTGGCAAGCAGCGTAAGTCGAAGCGTGCAAAGCGCCAGGAACTGGAGCAGATGAGTGCTCCGTCGCTGGGCGGCGTATCGGTACCCCGCGGTGATGGCGAAACCATCATCCGGCTTCGTCGTGGCTCGTCCATCACGGACTTTGCCGAGAAGATTGATGCGAACCCCGCATCGCTGGTGACCGTGCTGTTCCACCTCGGTGAAATGGCAACGGCTACGCAGTCCCTCGACGAAGACACCTTTGGCCTGCTTGGCGCCGAACTTGGCTACAAGCTCCAGGTTGTTTCCCCCGAGGATGAAGAGCGCGAGCTGCTGGATCAGTTCGACATCAACATCCAGGATGAACTCGACGCCGAAGGCGACGACGTTCTCGAGGCCCGCGCCCCGGTTGTCACCGTCATGGGTCACGTTGACCACGGTAAGACCCGCCTGTTGGATGCCATCCGCAACTCGAACGTTGTGGCCGGCGAGCACGGTGGCATCACCCAGCACATCGGTGCCTACCAGATCAGCCACGTCCACGAGGGCACTGCCCGCGACATCACCTTCATTGACACCCCCGGTCACGAGGCCTTCACGGCCATGCGTGCACGTGGTGCCAAGGTCACCGATATCGCCATCCTGGTTGTCGCAGCCGACGACGGCGTGATGCCGCAGACGGTGGAAGCGCTCAACCACGCCCAGGCAGCCAATGTGCCGATCGTCGTCGCGGTGAACAAGATCGACAAGGAAGGCGCCAACCCTGACAAGGTCAAGGGCCAGCTGACCGAGTACGGCTTGGTTCCGGAAGAGTACGGTGGCGACACTATGTTCGTTGAGGTCTCTGCACGCCAGAACCTCAATATTGACGAACTGATCGACGCCGTCCTGCTCACGGCCGATGCGGCACTGGATCTGCGCGCCAACCCGGACAAGGACGCTCGAGGCATTGCCATCGAAGCGAACCTGGACAAGGGCCGCGGTGCTGTTGCTACCGTCCTGGTCCAGTCCGGAACCTTGGCCGTGGGCGACACGATCGTGGCCGGTACGGCTCACGGCCGCGTCCGTGCCATGTTCGACGAGAACGGCGAGGCACTCGATGTCGCACTGCCGTCCCGTCCGGTGCAGGTCCTCGGCCTGTCCAACGTGCCGCGTGCAGGTGACACCTTCCTGGTGACCCCTGACGAGCGTACGGCCCGCCAGATCGCTGAGAAGCGTGAAGCTGCCGACCGCAACGCCGCACTGGCCAAGCGTCGCAAGCGCATCAGCCTGGAGGACTTCGACCAGGCCGTTGCAGAAGGCAAGATCGACACCCTCAACCTCATCCTCAAGGGTGACGTTTCCGGTGCCGTGGAAGCCCTCGAAGACGCCTTGCTCAAGATCGACGTCGGAGATGACGACGTTCAGCTGCGTGTCATTCACCGCGGTGTGGGTGCCATCACGCAGAACGACGTCAACCTCGCTACGGTGGACAACGCCATCATCATCGGCTTCAACGTCAAGCCGGCCGAGCGCGTTGCTGAACTTGCTGACCGTGAAGGCGTGGACATGCGCTTCTACTCGGTCATCTACGCAGCAATCGATGACATTGAGATGGCTCTCAAGGGCATGCTCAAGCCGGAGTACGAAGAAGTCCAGCTCGGCACTGCCGAGGTCCGCGAAGTCTTCCGTTCCTCCAAGTTCGGCAACATCGCAGGCTCGATCGTCCGCACGGGCATCATCCGCCGTAACAGCAAGGCACGTGTCAGCCGCGACGGCAAGGTCATCGGTGACAACCTCACCGTTGAGACGCTCAAGCGCTTCAAGGATGACGCCACCGAAGTCCGTACCGACTTCGAGTGTGGTATCGGTCTTGGCTCCTTCAACGACATCACTGAAGGCGACATCATCGAGACCTTCGAAATGCGCGAAAAGCCGCGCGTCTAGGTTCCGTTTGGAACGGGTCCGTCGGGTAGCCCCGGCGGACCCGTTCCGTCCCCGTTTCTAACTTTCCAGGAGGAAGTCATGGCTGATCCCGCACGCGCTGCCAAGCTGGCACAGCGGATTAAGGTCGTCGTCGCTGAGGCCCTCGGTCGTCGGGTCAAAGATCCGCGTGTCGAGTCCATCACGGTCACCGACGCCCGCGTCACCAACGACCTTCAGCACGCCACCATCTACTACACCGTCTTCGGTGACGAGGTAGCCCACGCAGATGCTGCCCGCGCCTTGGAGAAGGCCAAGGGTGTGCTTCGGCAGGAAGTTGGCCGCAACATCACCGTCCGGCTTACCCCGACGCTCGAGTTTGTTGCGGACCAAATCCCCGTCAACGCCTCGAACCTTGAGGAGTTGCTGCGCGAAGCCAAGCGTCGCGATGCCGAGGTAGCCGCTTTGGCTGCCAGTGCCAAGCACGCCGGCGAGGCCGACCCCTACAAGGGCGATGCCCCTGAGGACATCGACGAGGACGACTTCGACGAAGAGGACACTGATCTCTCCGGAGATCAAGAACTCGACGAAGACGCCAACCGCTAAGAGCCTCAGCGTTTTTGTACACCCAATGCCCCTAAGACAGCGTTTTAGGGGCATTGGCTGTACTCAGACTCGTTAGGATCAGAGCATGTCGGCGCACACTGCTCAGCAACGTGATGAATATCTGAACCGTGCCATCCACCTGGCGGTGCAGAACGTTTCCGACGGCGGCGGTCCTTTCGGCGCCGTTGTGGTCACCCCGGACGGGACTGTCCATGAAGGTGTCAACAGGGTCACCCGCGACCATGACCCCACAGCCCATGCAGAAGTCGTGGCGATCCGCCGGGCCGCTTCCGCGGCGCAACGGTTCGACCTCACGGGATCGGTTCTCTACGCCAGTTGTGAGCCGTGCCCCTTGTGTTTATCGGCCGCGCTCTGGGCCAGGATCGGCCATGTCTACTTCGCGGCGGACAGGCATGGTGCCGCCCGGGCTGGGTTTGATGACGCCGTGTTCTACGAATATTTCGCCGGTGCCAGGCCTGGGCTGCTGCCGGTAGAGCACGCTGCATTGCCCGCGTCAGGTGACCCCTTCGAGGCCTGGCTCAACCACTCCCGCCGGACCGCCTACTGAGGCCGGACGGCCTGCGGAGGCGCCCGCATCCTGGAGTCCCCGGCAACTAGACCTTGGCTGGGAGCCGGCTGACGCCGTCGAGCAGGTCCTGCTGCCCACCACAGAGGGCAATCCTGATCCATCCTTCACCGATTGAGCCGAATGCCGTTCCCGGCGCGAAGGACACACCGGCATCAGCGAGGAACTTTCGCACCCAGGTGCGGACATCCCCGTTGGTGACATGGGAGACGTCGGCCCACAAATAGAACGCCCCCTGTGCTCCCAAATACGGAATTCCCTTCCCCGACAACACCGCTGAGGCCGCATCCCGGTTGCTCCGGTAGTGGTCGCGGGCGTGGGAAACATAGTCCTGCGGCCCCGTGAGTGCGGCCAAGGCGGCGTACTGGGAAGGTGATGCGACGCAGGACACGATCGATTCCATGACGTTGTTCATCTTCTGCTCCAGTCCTGGAGGGCAGATCAAGGCACCGATGCGCAGGCCTGTGAGGCCGTAGGTCTTGGACAGCGTCAGGGAGGTGAAAACGCGGGCTTCACCGGGAACGTCGCTGTCGTAGCGGGCCGGGCTGACATGTGGCACATCGAACGTGAAGGCCTCATAGCACTCGTCCGAAATGATCCAGAGGTCATGCCGCACTGCCAGCTCCACGAGATGGCGCGTGGCGTCTTCACTGATGACCGCGCCCAAAGGGTTGGAGGGGGAGTTCAACATCAGCACCTTGGTCCGTGGTGTGATGAGTGCTTCAATGTCCTCGATGTGGGGCTGGAAGTCGTTCTTGGGGTACAGCGGGTACTGGACCGGCACTGCGTGCAGGAGGCGGCTGGTCATGGCGAACGTGGGGTACCCGGGGTTGGGAATGAGGATCTCGTCGCCCGGAGCGAGCAGGAGGCTCATGGCGAAGTGCAGGCCCTGCTGCGCGCCGTCCACCACATAGACCCGCTCCGCGCCGATCTGCACGTGCTGCTGTTCGCGGAAGCGCGCTGCGAAGGCTTCACGGAGCGCGGGAATCCCGGCGTTCGGTGTGTAATTGGTCTCATCCCGGTCCAGGCAGGCAATGCCGGCGTCCAGGACGTGCCGCGGCAGTGCAAAGCCCGGCTCGCCGATGCTGAGGACGATCGCTCCGGGGGTTGCCCAGGCGGCTTCGGTGATTTCCCGGATCTGGTTCACGGGGACGTCGCGGACATGTGTGGCAAGCTCAGGCATGGGAGCCATCCTAGCCACCCATATACTGGTAAGCGTGCTTTCTGGACTGGTAATCGTTGACAAACCGCAGGGATGGACCAGCCATGATGTGGTTGGCCGGATGCGGCGGCTGGCAGGTACCCGGAAAGTGGGGCATGCGGGAACGCTGGATCCCATGGCCACCGGCGTGCTGGTACTCGGCATCAACAAGGCCACGCGCCTGTTGACCTACATCGTGGGCACTTCCAAGACCTACACCGCCACCATCAGGTTGGGCGAAACCACCATCACCGATGACGCTGAGGGCGAAGTCACAGAATCCCGCACGGCCGCGGAGGTCACCGATGACGCCATCGCCGCCGGGGTTGCCGCGCTGACAGGACTCATCCAGCAGGTTCCCAGCAGCGTCAGCGCCATCAAAGTCAACGGCGAACGTTCCTACGCCCGCGTCCGCTCCGGCGAGGAAGTCAAGCTCGCCGCCCGCCCGGTCACCATTCACCGCTTTGATGTCCACTCCATAACCAGGATCGACGGCGGCAGGGTAGTTGACGTTGATGTCACCGTGGAATGTTCTTCCGGCACGTACATCAGGGCGTTGGCCCGCGACCTCGGCAACGGGCTGGGCGTCGGGGGGCACCTCACTGCCCTGCGCAGGACCCAGGTAGGTCCGTACACCCTTGACCAGGCCCGTACCTTGGAGGAGCTGGCAGAAGAACTCAACGTCCTGGAGATGTCCTTGGCGGCCAGGGCCCTCATGCCCAACCGGGAGCTCAGCGAAGAAGAAACCACGGAGATCTCCTTTGGCCGCCGTATTGCTGCCGGCCCCGGGGCAGGTACGTCCACGGCCGCTACGGCAGAGAACCCCGCAGCCGCGTTCGCGCCGTCGGGTGAGCTGGTAGCACTGCTGGCGGACGCCGGCAGCTTTGCGAAGCCGGTGTTGGTCTTCGCTCCGGGAACTGGGTCCGGAACCGGGCAGGGGCAATAACCATGGACGGATATTTTTATGCCATCCTGATCGTCGGATTGGTGTCCACCATCATGTGCCTCGTGGCAGGCCTGATGAAGAAAGCCCCGAACGATCCCACCATCTTCTCCGTGCTCGCCGTTGAACTGGTCCTCCTGGTGTATCTGGTGGGTTCGATCGTTCGTGTGGCCATGGGTGAGCAGATTGCCGGTGAGGCCTGGGAATTCTGGGGGTACCTGGTCACGGCCCTGATGATCCCGTTGGGTGCTGTTTACTGGGCCATCCTTGAACGAACCCGCTGGAGCAACTTTGTCCTGGCCGCAGTGGGGGTCACCGTGCTCGTTATGGGTGCCCGCATGAACCAGATCTGGTACTGACCTTGAAGGAAGAACACGACGTGACTGGAACCGAGACCAACCCGGCAAACCCGCAGCAGAAGGACACCCGCAATACTGGTCCGGGCCGCCTGCTGATCGCGGTCTATGCGGTCTTCGCATTGTCGGCAACGGCGCGTGCGGGCTACCAGATCGCCACCAAGTTTGCCGAAGCTCCCTTGGCGCACATCCTTTCTGCCTTCGCCGCCGTTGTGTACATCGTGGCCACCATTTCGTTGGCCAAGCCCGGCCGCACCTGGTTCAAGGTTTCCCTTGCGGCGGTGCTGACGGAACTTGTGGGTGTGCTGGTGGTGGGGGCCATCAGCCTGTTCGATCCCGTCGCCTTCCCGCACGACACCGTCTGGTCGCTGTTCGGACGCGGTTACGGATTCGTCCCCTTGGTCCTGCCGGTCCTCGGGCTCCTGTGGCTCAACAAACGCAGACCGTCCTGAGCCAGCTGCCCTGGCGGGTAACCTTAGAATGTTCCGGCGCCGGAAGGTTGCCGGGCGGAACGAATATCTGCAGTAAAAGGCGAGGTTGATGGTCCACATCTGGAACGATCCCACTGAAGTCCCCAGGGACTTCGGAGCTACTGTCGTCACCATCGGAAACTTTGACGGTGTCCATCGCGGACACCAGCATGTCCTGGCGCAACTGACTGATACCGCCAAGCGGCACAACATCCCATCGGTAGCAGTGACCTTTGATCCCCACCCCGCCCAGGTCCACAGGCCGGATTCTGCCCCGGAATTGATCATGGGGCTCCAAGACAAGCTGGAAGCCCTGGCGGACACCGGCGTCGATGCCGTACTGGTCATGAAGTACACCCTGGACCTGGCGGCCATGACGCCGCTGGAGTTTGTGCGCGAGGTCCTCTTGGACGGGCTGCACGCCGCTCACCTGGTGGTGGGCCATGACCTCCGTTTCGGCGCGGGCAATGCCGGCGATGTCCTCACCATGCAGGAGCTGGGGGACCAGCTCGGTTTCAGTGTTCAGGTAGTTAATGAGTACGGCGCGGGAGGCTTCCCGGTCCACGATGACGGCGATACCGACCGCCGCTGTTCCTCCACCTGGGTGCGGGAAGCTTTGTCTGAGGGAGACGTCGTGACTGCCGCCGCGGTATTGGGCCGGCCCCACCGCATGCGCGGGGAAGTCGTCCATGGCGCCGCCCGTGGCCGTGACCTCGGATTCCCCACCGCCAACCTTTCCCACGATTCCACGGGCTATGTTCCTGCGGACGGAATTTATGCCGGCTGGTTGATCGACCAGTCCGGAACCCGGTGGCCCGCTGCGATTTCCGTGGGTTCCAACCCCACGTTCGATGGCGTCAGCCGTCAGGTGGAAGCCCATGTGATCGATCGTCCCGAGGAAAATGTGGAGGACTTCGACCTCTACGACCAAACCGTAGCCGTTGAATTCACCCAGCGCCTCCGGGGCATGGTGGCGTACCGGGGACCCGAGGCATTGGTTGAGCAAATGTGCCTGGATGTCGCCCAGGCGCACGAGCTCCTGGGCCAGAGCTAGGCGCATTTCGACAACACTGCCGGCCTGCCGGTAAACTGATGAGTGGATCCGGCTGCAGTCCGTGGCGGCTGGACCTGTTTTTGTGTGCGGTGACGCACCAAAGGCAACCCGTCAGCGAGGCGCTGGACCGGGAGGCACGGCACAACTCTAGGAGTTCACGTGGCACTTGAAGCCGCTGTAAAGCAGTCCATCATCAAGGAATACGCAACCTCTGAAGGCGACACCGGTTCGCCCGAGGTACAGGTTGCAGTCCTGACCCAGCGGATCAAGGATCTGACTGAGCACATGAAGGAGCACAAGCACGACTTCCACACCCAGCGCGGTCTGCTGGCCATGGTTGGTCGTCGCAAGCGCATGCTTTCCTACCTGAAGAACACCGACATCGCCCGCTACCGTGCGCTCATCGAGCGCCTCGGCCTGCGTCGCTAGTCTGACTTTAGGGACGGCCCGGTCCCTCGTGGAACGGGCCGTCTTCTTCACCAACAACTAAAAACAGGAATCAACCGCATCGCGCATTCGCGGTCCTCGGTAGTGATTCCCGGGAACAATCGGTGACGATTGCCCCGTGGATCTCGATCGATGACCGGGTGTCGTACAGGCCAGGAATAAAGAAGAGGCCTGGGTTGATGCGGCGGACTTCCGCTAACAGAAACGGAGGTGACTCTCTATGGAGGGTCCCGAAATCCAGTTCTCCGAAGCCATTATCGACAACGGTCGTTTCGGCAAGCGAGTCATTCGCTTCGAAACCGGCCGCCTTGCCAAGCAGGCAGCCGGCGCTTCGATGGTCTACATCGACGAAGACACCGCCTTGCTGTCCGCAACCACCGCAGGCAAGCAGCCGCGCGAAGGTTTCGACTTCTTCCCGCTGACGGTTGACGTTGAAGAGCGCATGTATGCTGCCGGCCGTATCCCGGGCTCGTTCTTCCGTCGCGAAGGCCGCCCGTCCACCGAAGCCATCCTGGCCTGCCGCCTCATGGACCGTCCGCTGCGCCCGGCCTTCGTCAAGGGCCTGCGCAACGAAGTCCAGATCGTGGTCACCGTCCTGGCGATCAACCCCGATGAGCTCTACGACGTCGTCGCCATCAACGCATCTTCGATGTCCACGCAGCTGTCCGGCCTCCCGTTCTCCGGGCCGATCGGTGGCGTCCGCGTCGCCCTCATCGCTGACGAACAGGGTTCGCAGTGGGTTGCTTTCCCCAAGCACTCCCAGCTTGAGAACGCTGTGTTCAACATGGTTGTAGCCGGCCGCATCACGGGTGACGACGTCGCCATCATGATGGTTGAAGCCGAAGCCACGGACAACTCCTGGAACCTCATCAAGGAACAGGGCGCCACAGCCCCCACCGAAGAGGTTGTCTCCGAGGGCCTCGAGGCTGCAAAGCCGTTCATCAAGGCACTCTGTGAAGCACAGGCGGACCTGGCTGCACGCGCGGCCAAGCCCACCGTCGAGTTCCCCGTGTTCCTGGACTACCAGGACGATGTTTACGCCGCTGTTGAGGCCGCTGCTGCCGACAAGCTGGCTGCCGTCTTCCAGATCGCTGACAAGCAGGACCGCGACACCGCCTCTGACGAACTCAAGGACGAAGTCCTGGGTGCGCTTGCCGGTAACTTCGAAGGCCGCGAGAAGGAACTGTCCGCAGCTTTCCGCTCGGTCACCAAGCAGGTTGTGCGCCAGCGCATCCTCAAGGACCAGATCCGCATCGACGGCCGTGGCCTGACGGACATCCGCCAGCTCACCGCCGAGGTAGAGGTTCTGCCCCGCGTCCACGGTTCGGCCATCTTCGAGCGCGGCGAGACCCAGATCATGGGTGTCACCACACTGAACATGCTCAAGATGGAGCAGCAGATCGACTCGTTGTCGCCGGTAACGCGCAAGCGCTACATGCACAACTACAACTTCCCGCCGTACTCCACCGGTGAGACCGGCCGCGTCGGTTCCCCGAAGCGCCGCGAAATCGGCCACGGTGCTCTTGCAGAGCGCGCCCTGGTTCCGGTTCTGCC
The DNA here is from genome assembly GCF_017357425.1 of Arthrobacter sp. D5-1. NCBI lineage: Bacteria > Bacillati > Actinomycetota > Actinomycetes > Micrococcales > Micrococcaceae > Arthrobacter > Arthrobacter sp. D5-1. Next base: position 1,821,242 of record NZ_CP014571.1, read on the forward strand.
GACGCGTGAAGAGTTCCCCTACGCCATCCGCCAGGTATCCGAGGCCCTCAGCTCCAACGGCTCGACGTCCATGGGCTCTGTCTGCGCTTCGACGCTTTCCATGCTCAACGCCGGTGTGCCGTTGAAGGCAGCAGTTGCCGGTATCGCCATGGGCCTGGTTTCCGACCAGGTTGACGGCCAGACCCGCTATGCAGCGCTGACCGACATCCTCGGCGCCGAAGACGCTTTCGGCGACATGGACTTCAAGGTTGCCGGTACGTCCGAGTTCGTCACGGCCATCCAGCTGGACACCAAGCTCGACGGCATCCCCGCTTCCGTGCTGGCAGCAGCACTGAAGCAGGCCCGCGAAGCCCGCCTCCACATCCTCGAGGTCATCAACGCAGCGATCGACACCCCGGATGAGCTCTCCGAGTTCGCTCCGCGCGTCATCGCCGTCAAGATCCCCGTGGACAAGATCGGCGAGGTCATTGGCCCCAAGGGCAAGATGATCAACCAGATCCAGGAAGACACGGGCGCGGACATCTCCATCGAGGATGACGGCACGGTCTACATCGGCGCTACCAACGGTCCGTCTGCCGATGCAGCACGTTCCGCCATCAACGCCATCGCCAACCCGCAGGTCCCGGAAATCGGTGAGCGCTACTTGGGCACGGTCGTCAAGACCACCACCTTCGGCGCCTTCGTTTCCTTGACCCCGGGCAAGGACGGCCTGCTGCACATCTCCGAGCTCCGCAAGCTGGCCAACGGCAAGCGCGTGGACAACGTTGATGACGTAGTCTCCGTGGGCCAGAAGGTCCAGGTCGAGATCACCAAGATCGATGACCGCGGCAAGCTTTCCCTCTCCCCGGTTGTTGCCGAGGAAGACGGCGCAGCTGCCGAGGACGCTCCGGCTGAGGCCGCTGAAGAGTCCGCAGAGTAGTCTGTAAGCAGTACACCCGGCGGGGCCGGTGGGCTTGTAAAAGCTCCACCGGCCCTTCCGGCCTTAACCCGAAAACCTGAAAGGCCTTGATGACTGTCGTACCCCTGCCGCTGGAGCAGACTCTTCCCGGCGGCGAATTGATCCATGGTGCCGAGGGCGGTTCCGTCGTACGGCGCTCGGTCCTTCCCGGCGGCGTGCGCGTCCTGACCGAGGCAATGCCCGGCCAGCGTTCGGCCACCATAGGGTTCTGGGTGGCAGTGGGTTCGCGCGATGAAGCGGACGGCCAGCACGGTTCCACGCACTTCCTTGAGCATTTGCTGTTCAAAGGCACCAAGCGCCGCACCGCTTTGGAGATCGCGTCGGCTTTTGACGAGGTGGGCGGCGAATCAAACGCTGCCACCGCGAAGGAAAGCACCTGTTACTTTGCCAGGGTCCTGGACACAGACCTGCCCATGGCCATCGATGTCATTGCCGACATGATCACCGGCGCCGTCCTGGATCCTGCTGAACTGGAGCAGGAGCGCGATGTCATCCTTGAGGAAATCGCCATGGACAGCGATGACCCGACGGATGTGGCCCACGAGAAATTCGTGGAGGCCGTCCTCGGCAACCACCCCCTGGCCCGTCCCATTGGTGGAACCCCTGACGCCATCAAGGCTGTGGCAAGGGACGCGGTCTGGGAACACTACCAGCGCTATTACCGCCCGGAGGAACTGGTCATCACCGCTGCCGGCGGCTTGGACCACGACGTCGTCTGTGACCTTGTCCTCGATGCCCTGACGGCCGCGGGCTGGAAGCTCGACACCCAGGCAGCCCCGGTCAACCGCCGCGGTACCGATCGCGCCGTCATCAGCGGAACGTCCGGCCTCCATGTGGTCAAGCGCCCCGTGGAGCAAGCCAACATCATCATGGGCTGCCCCACGATCGTGGCAACCGATGACCGACGATTCGTTATGAGCGTGCTCAACGCTGTCCTGGGTGGCGGCATGTCCTCCAGGCTGTTCCAGGAAATCCGCGAGAAGAGGGGCCTGGTCTACTCCACGTACTCCTTCACCGCGGCTTACGCTGACGCCGGTTATTTCGGAATGTACGCAGGCTGCACGCCGTCCAAGGTCCGCCAGGTACTGGACCTCCTGGGCGTCGAGCTGGAGAAGCTTGCCAAGGAGGGCATCACAGAAGAAGAACTCCGTAAAGCCGTAGGCCAACTCAGTGGGGGAATCGTCCTGGCCCTGGAAGATACGGGATCACGGATGTCCCGGCTGGGCCGGGCAGAGTTGGTTTCCGGAGAATTCCAGGACATCGACGAAACCCTTGCCCGGATCCAGGCCGTCACGGTGGAAGAAGTGCAGGACCTGGCCCGCGAACTCGCAGCTGCACCGCGAACCATTACCGTGGTGGGTCCTTTCGAGGAAACCGAGACTTTCGGACTCTAGGCCTCTGGACGCACGCACTGTCAACAGGGCAGCATGATCACACGGTGATGATGCTGCCCTGACGACTTTGGAGACATGATGGATCTGCCCTCGAGCGGCCAGGCCGCGGAGCTGTTGCAGGACTTCATCGGTCACTGGCGGGGCATCACGGAGATTGCCGCGTCGCCGTGGGGGAGTGCCCGGACGGCTGAAGCGGAAGTGGTTTTCACCAAGGCCGCCGGCGGGTATGCCGTCGTCCAGAGCTACCGGCACCGCGAGGCGGACGGCACGCACTTCGAAGGGCATGGCATGTTCACTGTGGACCGGGATCACGGGGACACTCTTTGGTACTACGTAGACAGCCTGGGGAGGTCGCCGGCCAGCCCGGTCAGGGGAGCGTGGAATGCAGGCACCCTGACATTGGATAGGAGGACTGCCGACGGCGTTGCCCGGCACACCTTCCGCGTCGAGGACGGGGTCCTGGTGCACACGGCCGATCTACGGCTGGAAGGAACACCGGACTACAGTCCGTTGCTGAGGAGCTTCTTCCGTAAGGCCTGAGCCTCAGCCTCCGGCGAACGGCGGCAGGACATCGATGACGTCCTGGGCTCCCAGCGGCGCTGAACGGTCCCGCACAGCTACCTCGTTGCGCAGGAAACTGCTCCGTGCCACGATCCGGTCCAGCGTCGGGGTGCCTTCGGGAGGCAGCGGACGTTCGACGGCGAGTGCGGCTTCCAGCAACGCTTCCAGGCTGGTGCCTTCCGGGAGGACGTGACGTTCTTCTTCGACACCGGCCGCCGCGCGTGCGGCAGCGAAGTAGCGGACAAGCAAGGTTTCAGCCTCCGATTGCGCTCATGCTGCGGTCCGGCTGGACAAAGTCCGCTGCGCCGAGACCTGTGTGGTCCATGCCGTGGGCTTTAGGTTTGACCCACATGGCGTCTTGCCACCGCGATGCCAGTTCGTGATCCGTGGCCCCGCCGCGAAGCAGGCCCAGGAGGTCGAATTCTTCGTGGGAGAAGAGGCAACTCATGATCTTGCCCTCGGCCGTGATGCGGGTTCGGCGGCAGTCGGCGCAGAACGGTTCGGTGACCGAGGCGATAATGCCGACTGTACCGAGGACTGGGCCCGCAGCTTCACCGGAAGCCGTGTCCCGGCGTCGTACTTCAAATCGTTCGGCCGGGGCGCCGTCCCGTTCGCGGGGGTCGTGCGCCAGCACAAAGTCGCGGGAGAGCAATTCCCGGATCTCGGCGGCAGTGATCATGTTGCGACGGGTCCACCCGTGATCGGCGTCCAGCGGCATTTGTTCGATGAAGCGAAGCTCGTAGCCGCGGCCCAAGGCCCAGGCGAGCAAGTCCGGCGATTCGGCGTCGTTGATCCCGCGCATCAGCACGGCATTCAACTTGACCGGCCCAAGGCCGGCCGCCCAAGCGGCATCAACGCCGGCCAGGACGCGATCCAGGAACGGCCGGCGCGTGAGTTTGGTAAAGGTTTCCTCGTGCAGGGAATCGAGCGAGACATTGATGCGGGTGAGGCCCGCAGCCTTCAGCGCCGCCGCCTTTTTGTCCAGGCCAACACCGTTGGTGGTCATGGAGATCGGGAGGTCCGGGTGGTCGCTGCGGATGCCGGAAATGATGTCCACCAGGTCGGCGCGGACCAAGGGTTCGCCGCCGGTGAGGCGCAGTTCCCGCACGCCCAAGGCGTTGACCCCGATCCGGACGATCCGGACAATTTCGTCCCTGGTCATCACGGCTTGTTTCGAGAGCCATTCCAACCCCTCGGCCGGCATGCAGTATGTACAGCGCAGGTTGCATTTGTCCGTCAGGGACAGCCGCATGTCCGTAGCCCGCCGGCCATAGCGGTCCCACAGGCCCGCAGGCGTTCCTGCCGGGCGCGGCGGCGGTACCGCGATGCCACTTTCCTTGCTGCCCGCGGGGCCACCCGGAGGGGGCACCGGCATTCCCAGCTGAACACTCATAAATTCAGGCTACGCCACCGTGGCAGGATCAGTGACACCGATTACAGTCATACAGTTCTTACGGATTGCATACGCTTGCGCCGCGGATGCCTGAATCACGTGCCGGGGACCGCCGGCAAACCTATGCTGAAAGCGTGACCACACCTACGGCATCATCAGCGGAACCAGGGAATCGCCGCATCCTCCTGGTGGAAGACGAACAGACCATCGCCGATGTGGTCCGCGACTACCTGCTGCAAGCGGGCTTTCAGGTAGACATGGCGGGTGACGGATTTACCGCCCTTCAGGTGGCAGCGGACCGCAAACCCGACCTGGTGATCCTGGACCGCATGCTGCCTGGTTTGGACGGCGTGGAGGTGTGCCGCCGGCTCCGCCAGACCATGAGTGTACCGGTGATCATGGTTACGGCTTTGGGCACCGAAGATGACCGGATCCTCGGCCTGGAGATGGGCGCTGACGATTACGTGACCAAGCCCTTCTCACCGCGCGAGCTGGTGCTCCGGGTGAAATCGGTGCTCAGGCGAAGCATCAAGGAGTTCACGCCGGAACCACCAGTGGAAGCCGCGGGTCTCGAACTCGATCCTGCGTCCCGGACAGTAACGCATCACGGAGTTCCGTTGGCCTTGACGGTGCGCGAATTCGATCTCCTGGCTTTCATGATGCGGCGGCCACGCCAGGTTTTCAGCCGCGAGGAACTCATCAAGGCCGTCTGGGGCTGGGACTTCGGCGATCTCTCAACAGTCACAGTGCACGTGCGTCGCCTGCGGGAAAAGATTGAAGCCAACCCCACCAAGCCTGAGTTGCTCAAGACGGTCTGGGGTGTGGGGTACCGCTTCGATTCCGCCTCCGGCAACGCGCCGGAGCACTCCGGCGGCGGGGAGCGTGGCCATGGAGGGCAGTGAGCTGTGGACCATCCTGGCTTGGGTCTTGTTCTGGGCCGTCCTCATCGGCGCCGCAACCTTGTTCAGCCTGCGACTGCTGCGTCGGGCGTCGGTCCTGGCACAGATCTGCCTGGTGGTCGTCGCTACGGTTGCGGTCCTGGTGGCCGGCATGGTCAGTGCGTTCAATGCCATGTTCATCTCTGCCAGGGACCTGGAAGTCATGTGGTACATCCTCGCCGTGGCATCAGCAGTAGCTGTTGCCTTGTCACTCATGCTGGGCGGGGGCGTGTCACGTAACGCTGCCCGGTTGGTGGTTGCCGCGCGGCGCCTTGGCCGGGGGGAGACCTTGGACCACGCCGGGGAGGGGCGGGGCAGTGCTCCCGCCATGACGTCCGAACTTGCCGAACTGGCCAAGGAACTTGAGGCCAGCAGCCGCAGCCTCGCCGAGTCACGGGAACGTGAAGCCGCCATTGAGACGGCCCGGCGGGAATTGGTGTCGTGGATATCGCATGATCTCCGGACCCCCTTGGCCAGCATGCGCGCCATGACCGAGGCACTTGAAGACGGTATGGCGTCCGATGTGCCGGGCTATTACCGGAAGATCATCGGACAGACGGAGCAGATGACCGCCATGGTCAATGATCTCCTGGAGTTGTCCAAGATCCAGGCCGGCACTCTCCGTCTCCGTGCTGAACCACTGGACCTTTACGATCTTGTCAGCGATGCGTTGTCCGATCTCGCACCTTTGGCCGCTCAACGCGGCATCACGCTCGACGGCGGCGGCGACCGTGAGTGCATGGCCGTCGCCGATGGCCCCAGCCTCGCCCGGGCTGTGCGGAACATCCTCCTCAACGCCATTATCTACAGCCGGCCGGACACTGAGGTCCACGTCAGCGTCGGACGCGACGGGCTGGGGCACCACGGCGGAAATGCAGTGGTCGCAGTGCAGGACCAGTGTGGTGGCATCCGCAACGAGGACCTACCGCATCTGTTCGAGACGGGCTGGCAGAAAGACCCCGCCCGGGGCACCACTGATGGACTGCAGGGCAGATACAGTGGCGCGGGCATCGGACTGAGCATGGTGGCCGGCATCGTCAAGGCCCACGGCGGATCAGTCACTGTGGAAAACGTCGACGGCGGCTGTCGCTTTGCGTTGTCCCTTCCGGCGGGATCCGTCCCGGCCACGTCCGGGATTTCAGCCGACGAACGCGCGGGAGGCGCATCATGAGTACGCACAAAAGTGTGGACAGGCCGGAAACCCGCGCCTCCACCCGGTCACGCGGCCGGCTCAGCCTACGTCGGTGGCCTGCCGCGGCAGGTGTAGCGTCGGGCGGTGCTGGGATTGCTGCCGGCGAACTGACCGCAGGCCTGCTGAGCCCGTTGGTTTCCCCTGTCACGGCCCTGGGCGGAGCTGTGATTGATGCAGTGCCCCCCGGAGTGAAGGACCTGGCCGTGCAGTTGTTCGGCACAGCGGACAAGATCGTGTTGATTGCATCCATCGGTCTCGTCGCGGGATTGTTGGCCGCGCTGGCCGGCGTTCTGGAGCATCGCCGCGCCGGCTGGGGACTGGCGCTGGCCGGGGTGGCCGGAGCAGCTGGACTGACCGCCGTCGTCACGCGTGCCCAAGCAAGCCCGCAGGCGGCCTTGGCCCCGATCGTCGCTGCGGTCGTCACGATGCTGCTGTTGCGCACCCTCATCCGGCGGCTCGTCACGTGGGCACCCGAGGCAGCAAATCAGGAACTTCAAGGGCATGATCCCGCACCCCTGGCACGGCGGAGTTTCCTCAACGCCCTCGCTGGCACCTCCCTCGCCGCCGTCGTGGCCGGAACCGTCACTGCGGTCCTCACCCGGGCCACGGCCGTGGCGTCAGGTTTCCGCAGTTCCATGACGCTCCCGGAACCCGTGATCCCACCGCAGGCAATACCCGCCGGCGCCTCGCTTCCCGTGGACGGCATCAGCCCCCTGGTGACCCCCAACTCCGATTTCTACAGAATCGATACGGCACTGACGGTACCGGCCATCGACCCGCCGGCGTGGAGGCTGAAGGTCACCGGATTGGTGGACCGGGAGATCGAGATCGACTTTGCCACGCTCCTCGCCAAACCCATGATCGAACGGCATGTCACCATCGCCTGCGTATCCAACAACGTCGGCGGCGACCTCATAGGCAATGCGCTCTGGCTGGGCTGGCCCATCCGCGAACTCCTTGCCATGGCCGGTCCCAAAGCCGGCGCAGACATGGTGCTGTCCACCAGCAACGACGGGTGGACGGCCAGCACACCTTTGGAGGCCCTCACCGACGACCGCGACGCACTGTTGGCCGTCGGCATGAACGGCGAACCGCTCCCGCTGGAACACGGCTTCCCGGTGCGGATGATCGTGCCAGGGCTGTACGGATTTGTCTCCGCCACCAAATGGCTCACCGAACTGAAAGTCACCCGCTTCGCCGACGACACCGCGTACTGGACCCCCAGGGGCTGGAGCGACCACGGACCCATCAAGACGCAGTCACGCATCGACGTTCCCCGCAGCGGCAGGACGGTCCAGCCGGGCACAGTGCAGTTCGGAGGTGTGGCCTGGGCCCAGCACCGGGGCATCAGCCGCGTTGAGCTCCGCGTCAACCGCGGACCCTGGAAGCAGGCCACTCTTGCGAGCGGGATTTCCACGGACACCTGGTATCAATGGCAACTGGGCCTCGATCTCACCCCCGGGGATTACGAAGTGCAGGTCCGGGCCACCGATACCACCGGCCAGCCGCAGACCGAGGAAAAGGCACCCGTGGCTCCGGATGGCGCCACGGGCTATCACACCATCAGCGTCAAGGTGGGCTAAGGCCCTAGTCTGGGTACGTCCGGAGAAATTCCGGAAGCCAGTGTGTCACAACAGGAGGTTGTCCGTGCCCAGATCAGTTGCAACCCATCGCCAGGCAGTGGTGGAACTGCTGGCCGGCACTGCCACCACCAAGGGAAACCACCGCGTGCCGTTGCTCGACGCACTGGGAAAGCCGCTCGCCGTCGATGTCCATGCGCCGCTCTCGCTGCCGCCATTCGCCAACTCCCAGATGGACGGCTTTGCCGTCCGGTCACATGACATTCCCGACGACGGCGGGCAGCTCCGGGTGGCAGCTCCCGTCCCGGCAGGTGCGACACCAACAGCGCTGAAGGCCGGCTACGCCGCCCCCATCATGACCGGAGCCATGATTCCAGAGGGCGCCGACGCCGTCGTACCCATCGAGAAAGCGAGCCCCAGTACCTTTCCAGACCCCACCACCATGGATGCCGTCGTCAACCTTCCCGCGGTGGCTCCCGGTGCTTATGTGCGGAACAGCGGCAGCGACATCCACAGGGGAGCCCTGGCCCTGGCAGCAGGCACCCTGCTGGGACCGGCCCAGCTTGGCCTGCTGGCAGCCATGGGCCTGTCAACAGTTGAGGTCCCTGAACCTCTGCGTGTCCTCCTGGTCACCACGGGAGACGAGGTAGTGGAACCAGGGGAAGAACTCAAGCCCGGCAAGATCTTCGACTCCAACGGAACGCTGCTTGAAGCGTCCATGCGCCAGGCAAACCTGGACGTTGTTCGTACGGGCATCTCGGACGACGACCCTGCACACCTCCTGGCCGTCCTTCACCATCACACCCGGGAATCGGACCGTCCCGTGGATGTCATTGTCACCACCGGGGGAGTAAGCAAGGGCGCCTACGAGGTGGTGCGCCAGGCGATGGCCGGCCAGCCCGTTGATTTCCTCCCCGTTGCAATGCAGCCGGGCGGGCCGCAGGGCCTGGGAACCTTCAACGGCATTCCCTTCCTCGGATTTCCCGGCAACCCTGTCAGCTGCCTCGTCTCCTTTGAGATGTTCCTCCGGCCCGCCCTGTCGGAGGTTATGGGAACTCCGGCTCCACGACCCGTACGGACTGTACGCCTTGCCGAACCCCTGACCTCTCCCGAGGGCAAACACCAGGTCCGGCGTGGCTCGGTGGCCGGGGACGGCATGCTCCGTATGGAAGGCGGCGCCGGCTCACACCTGGTGCACGCCCTTGCCCGTGCCAACGCGTTGGTCCAGATCCCAGGCAACGTCACGGAACTCACCGCAGGAGCCGAAGTGGAAGTATGGATGCTGTGAATGAAACTCCCGGGACAACAGAACACGGCGGCGGCCTGACGCACCTACGGCACGACGGCACTGCGCAGATGGTGGATGTCTCCGCGAAGGCAGTGACCACCCGCGAAGCCACCGCCACGGCAACCGTCCGGACAACCCCGGACGTGATGGCCCTTTTGGGTGCCGGTGAGCTGCCCAAAGGCGACGCGCTCGCCGTGGCACGGGTAGCAGGCATCATGGCGGCAAAGAAGACGCCGGAGCTGATCCCGTTGTGCCATCCGCTGCCTATTTCCAAGGTCACCGTGGATTTCCATTTGGGCGCCCGCTCGGTGGACATCCTGGCAACCGTCAAGACCAAGGGCGTGACCGGCGTTGAAATGGAAGCCCTGACGGCGGCATCGGTAGCGGCACTGAGTATCTACGACATGATCAAGGCCGTGGACAAGCATGCCGTGCTGACCGACATCCGCGTGCTGGCCAAGACTGGCGGCAAGAGTGGCGACTGGGACGTCTCAGGGGAACCGGTCCAGGAGGCCGGCGAATGAGTGCTTGCGAGCCGAACAGCCTTCGGAAGGCCGGCGTCGTGATTGCCTCCACCCGGGCTGCTGCCGGAATCTACGCTGATGAGACGGGGCCCATCATCCTCGATTGGCTCAATGAGCACGGTTTTGAGACGTTCCCCACCATGGTGGTGCCGGACGGGGAGCCAGTGGGAGCTGCCCTCAGGGCGCTCCTGACCCAGGACCCCGCGGTCATCATCACCAGCGGCGGAACGGGCCTGAGCCCGGATGACAAGACGCCGGAGATGACCTTGCCGCTCTTGGACCGCGAAATTCCCGGCATCATGGAAGCAATCCGGCGCGCAGGCGCCGCGAAGACGCCCATGGCCATGCTGAGCCGCGGCCACGCTGGAGCTGCGGGAACGACGTTCATCATCAATCTGCCGGGATCCCCAAAGGGCGTTATGGATGGATTGGCTGTCCTGGACCCAGTGATCGGGCACTTGTGCGAACAAATGGAAGGTAGCCATGGGCACTGAAACAGATTTCGAAGTAGTCAGCGCTGTCCTCAGCGCGGAACCCATCTCGGTGGACCAAGCCATCGCGGCGGTCGAATCGGACAGCGCCGGGGCTGTGGTCAGCTTCAGCGGCGTGGTCCGGAACCACGATTCCGGCAAGGCTGTGGACCGGCTCAGTTACAGCGCCCATCCCACGGCGCACCAGGTCATGTCCGACGTCGTGGCCCAATTGGTGGCTGAGCATTCAGGCGAAGCCGACCAACCCGTCCGCATCTGGGCCGCGCACCGCATCGGGATGCTGGAGATCGGTGACCCGGCCCTTGTCTGTGCCGTCGCGGCGGCCCACCGGGGACAGGCGTTTGCCGTCTGTTCCGAGCTGGTGGACAGGGTCAAAGCGCAGGTTCCCATTTGGAAGGAACAGTTCTTCACCGACGGCACCGTCGAGTGGGTTGGCGCGGGGGAGTAAGCCTGAGTCACGGTTCCTGCCGGGCCCCGGCCCGGCGGTAGGGTTAACGGCATGACCGAACAACTTGCTGTTGCAGTGCTGGGCGCCCACGGGCGCATGGGAATTGAAGCCGTGAAAGCTGTGGAAGCAGCCGATGACATGAAGCTTGTAGCCGCCCTGGGTCGCGGCGATTCCCTGGAAACCCTGCTCGACGCCGGCGCACAGTACGTTGTTGACCTCACGGTCCCGGACACCACAGAGACCAACGTCCGGTTTGCCGTAGAGCATGGCATCCATGCTGTTGTCGGTACCACTGGTTGGAATGCCGACAGGCTGGAGTCCCTCCGTGCATTGCTGGAGCAGAAGCCGGACACCGGCGTGCTGATCGCCCCGAACTTTGCCCTGGGGTCCGTGCTGGCCTCCGCTTTCGCGGCCAAAGCCTCACAGTATTTTGAGTCCGTCGAGATCATCGAGCTGCACCACCCGAACAAGGTGGACGCACCATCCGGCACGGCGGTGCGTACGGCGCAGCTGATCGCTGATGCACGGCAGGCAGCCGGAGTTCCGGCAAGCCCGGACGCCACTGAAACGTCGTTGGACGGAGCCAGGGGCTGTGACGTGGAGGGTGTCCGCGTCCACAGTGTGCGGCTCCGCGGTTTGGTCGCCCACCAGGAGGTCCTTTTCGGCGGTCCGGGTGAGCAGTTGACGTTGCGCCATGACTCCTTCGACCGGGCTTCCTTTATGCCTGGTGTCCTGCTGGGATTGCGTAAAGTCTCAACGCACCCCGGCCTCACGGTTGGCCTGGACGGCTACCTGGACCTGGGACTCTAGGTCCATGGGCAATTTCTGGACTTCCTTGAAGAAGAACCGCACCAAGATCTGGGTCGGCGCCATCACCCTGCTGTTGGTGCTCTACCTGGTGGTGTCCGTCCAACGCTCGTTCCTCCTCCTCGGTGACCCGAACCTGGTAGCGAAGGGCATTGGAGCGGCCTATCTGGTCCTGCCCATCGTCGGAGCGTGGGCGCTCATCCGCGAGCTCCTGTTTGGCGCCCGCACCGAGCAGATGGCCAAGGTCCTGGAAGCCGAAGGCGGTTTGCCCGAGGACACCCTGCCCCGAACGCCCGGCGGGCGGATTGTCCGGGCGGCCGCGGATGCGGAGTTCGAGAAGTACCGGGCCGAGGCCGAGGCGGCGCCGGAGGATTGGCGTTCCTGGTTCCGGTTGAGTTGCGCCTATGACGCCTCGGGGGACCGCAAGCGCGCCAGGGCATCAATGCGCGACGCCGTGAAGCTGTTCCGCTCTCAGCCCACCGCTGCGGGACGGTAGCTGCCCAGCTTCGACGCCGTATGGGCAACCCACTCCAGCGGTCCGCGGCGCCGGAGCAAGGCGAAACACACGCCGATTGCCACTGCACACAGTGCCTGGGTCCAGTACATGCCCCCTTCTGTCCACCCTGCGGGCAGTGGCTGGTTGGTGAACCCCGAAACCACCCATACATGGGCCGAATAGAGGCTGAGCGTCATGGCTCCGGGCCCGCTGAGCACTATCAGGATATTGACCTTGATACGGTCGGCCACGGTACCCAGCAGCAGGAAGAAACCCACCACTGCGGCAGCCGTTCCGCTGGTGTGCAGCAGGTCCAGCGTGGTCCCTGCATGGGGGGATGCTGTGGCCAACCACCACCACGAACCGGTCTGCTCCAGCCCGGTCAGATTAACCTGGAGCATGCTTTCCAGCGGGTACCCGCGGGTGCCGGGAAGTGCCTCCAGCGCGGCCCGGCCGCCCCATGCTTCCAGGGCAAGGAACCCTCCCAGCTTTGCCGCAGCAGCCACAGTGGTTCCGCCGATTAGGAGCAGGAACTGCACCTTCGCGGTCGTGAGCGCCAACCTGCCGAGCACCAGTCCGATCAGCAGATATGAGATCCACTGGAACACCGGGTAGTAACCAGTGAAGAAGAGGTCTGCGAGGAGGCGTGCCGGCGTCCCCAGGTCCTCGCCGTTGGGGTTGTGACCCAGTTGCAGGGGAGGTGCGGCGTCCAACAGCAAGGGCCGGACCAGGTAAGCCAGCAGCGGAGACAACAGCACCCAGCCCGCCGCCCAGAAACACAGTGCCTTGACCCGAAGGCCAAGGAATGGCAGGACGCAAAGGAAAAGCACGGCGTAATGCACCAGGATGACGGCGACATTGACGTCCAGCCCTCCCAAAGTGAGGCCGACCACCGCAATGACCAAGGCTCGCATGGCGACCCCGCCTCTCGCGGCCCGGAGATCGTTGCCTTTGCGAGGTTCCTGCCGACCCGTACTCAGCGCCAATCCAATGCCGGCAAGGACAGCGAAGAGTGCAGCAGACCGCCCCGAAAATACCAATCCCACGAAGGTCGGCTCCCACGCCGGGGAGGGCCCGAACGTCGGTAGGAGGTGCGTGGACATCATGCCAAGCAACGCTGCACCCCTGGCAGCGTCGATCCCAGTGAGCCGGGAGGAGACCTGGCCGCCGTCGCGCGCTTTCCGCGGGGGCGCAGTCTCTTGCGAAGTCATGCTGCGATCGTCTCACAGCCAACTGTGAGCCGGGCCGACGGCAGAGCCCAGGTCTTGTCTTCGAATATATGTTCGAATAACATGGCAGGATGAACGATGTCCCCACGCCACCCGAAGGTCTCGCCGGACCCATGAAAGCAATGAGCCCCGGCGTCGTCGACTTCCTCTTCAGGCAACTCGTGGCGGGCGAACCCCCTGAAGACACCCAGTGGCGCCGCGAAGGAACAGTGCTGGCCGAGCAGCCGCCCGGAGCTGAACTTGCCCGGCGGCTATCCGAGGCGGACCTGGATTCCCTGACGCCGTTGGAACTGTTCGAGTACGTTCGCGCTTCCCAGCGCCTGGTCACCTGGGCTGAACACCTCAAGGAGCGGGCCGTGGCGCACTATTGCGCGGATCAACCTGCGCGGACGCCTGGGCCGTCCTAGCCAGTCGGGGTCTGACTGGAGTGAGAGGGCCCCATGGCTCCACGCCCCGGCCTGTCCTGCAACATCCCGAGGTTGCCTCCGGAATAGGATGGGCTGGTGATTCCGACGCCCCCGCAAGTCCCCACCCAAAGGCCGGCCCGTCCCCTGGATGCCACATCCGTGGAGAGCCCGTTTGGTGGTACCGCGCCCGCAGGGGCCGGGTTCGTTGAAGCAAGGCCTCACCCAGGGGAAGAACCGCATGACCCGGCAGTGCTTCGCGCGGCCGTTGTTCAATATGAAGCGCTGCTGTCAGGCGTCGGGGGAGCGGCCGTGGAGGCAAACGTCGCGGCCCATGTGAGGCTGGTGGCGGAGGCTTGCAACCGTGGCGCACGTTTGGTGCTTTTTCCTGAACTCTCCTTGACCGGGTATGAACTCACTGCATTCAAAGTCCCCGCCGGAGCAGGACAGCCTTCGCCGGGCAGTCAGCCTTCGCCGTGGTTAACCGAAGGCGACCCGCGGCTCCACCCCCTCCAGGATGTCTGTGCCCGCACCAGGACGGTGGCCGTCGTCGGGGCAGGCTGGCGGGAGGCGGATCAGACGCCCAGGTTGGCCTCGCTTATCGTCGGCTGTGACGGATCGGTGAAACCTGTCTTCAAAACTCATCTGCATGGGCCGGAGCGGGAGCTTTTTGTCCCTGGAAGCGGTCCGGCGGTGCTTGATGTCGACGGATGGCGGGTTGCCTTTGCGGTCTGTGCTGACGCCGCGCATCCTGCCCACGCCGGTGCCGCGGCGGAAGCGGAGGCCGATGTGTATGCAGTCTCTGCGCTGTACACGCGGGGCGAGGAACTCAGGCTCGGACTGCATTTGGGCGCCCGTTCCATGGACCACCGGATGTTTGGATTATTGGCGAACCTTGGAGGAGAAACGCCCTTGGGCCCCTCCTGCGGTCTCAGTGGAGCGTGGGGTCCAGACGGTGCTGCCCTGGTCCGGGTGGCGGGCACCGGGACGGAAGTCGCCATGGTGTCGTTGGACTGGTCCCGTCTTGACGCCTACAGATCCTCAACCGGGGCATGAGGACCATCACGCGGAACCCATTCTTGTAACAAGCCCGCGACAGGGTAACGTTTTTCTTATGTCTGACTTGCGCGCCCACACTCCCGCCCTTGGTACCCTCCTGACCGCGATGGTCACCCCGTTCACCGAGGACGGCAAGGTGGACTACGACCAAGCCGCTGTACTGGCAGAGAAGCTTGTCCAGGATGGTTGCGATGGGCTCGTTGTTACCGGCACCACCGGAGAGACCTCAACCCTCACGGACGACGAAAACCTTGGTATGTTCCGGGCGGTCAAAGAAGCCGTCGGCGGCAAGGCTGCCATCATTGCCGGAACCGGCACCAACGACACCGCACACTCGGTGCACCTTTCCCAGCGGGCTGCCGAGGTTGGCGTGGATGGTCTCCTGATCGTCACGCCCTACTACAACAAGCCCAGCCAGGCAGGCGTCCGGGCGCACTTCGAGACCATTGCCTCGTCAACGGATCTGCCCGTCATGCTCTACGACATCCCAGGCCGCTCCTCCATTGCGATTGCTCCTGAGACCATGATCGGCCTGGCCAAGCACCAGAACATCGTGGCGGTCAAGGACGCCAAGGCAGATTTTGCCGCCGCTACCCGGGTCATGGCTGAGACTGACCTGGTTTTCTATTCCGGTGATGACGGATTGACCCTCCAGTGGATGGCGCTCGGCGCCGTCGGCCTGGTGGGCGTCACCACCCACGTGGCCACGCGTCGCTTCCGCGAGCTGATCGACGCTGTTAACGCCAGCGACCTCGCCACTGCGAGGGCCATCAACTTTGAACTGGAACCCGTCATTCGCGCAACCATGACGCGGGTCCAAGGCGCAGTAGCCGCCAAGCAGATTCTCAAGTGGCAGGGAGTCCTGCCCAACTCGGTTGTCCGTTTGCCCCTCGTGGAGCCGGACGCAGCCGAGATCGACATCATCCGCGGGGATTTGGCGGAAGCCGGTATGGACTTCAACGTCTAGGCCGGTTCCGCCGGAAAGAAGCACAATATGACCCAAACCGCCCTTCCCGGACTGGTTACGCCGCCGAAACTGCCGAAAGGCACGCTGCGGATTGTTCCGCTCGGTGGCCTGGGAGAGATCGGCCGCAACATGGCCGTCTTCGAAATCGACGGCAAGCTGCTGGTCGTTGACTGTGGCGTGCTCTTCCCTGAAGAGACCCAGCCCGGCGTAGACCTCATCCTGCCCGATTTCTCCTACATCGAAGACAGGCTGCAGGACGTAGTTGGCGTCGTGCTGACGCACGGTCACGAGGACCACATCGGTGCGGTTCCCTACCTGTTGCGCCTTAAAGCCGATATTCCACTGATCGGGTCCCAGCTCACCCTGGCCCTGGTGGAAGCAAAGCTCCAGGAACACCGGATCAAGCCGTACACCCTCACCGTCACCGAGGGCCAAGTGGAGCAATTCGGCCCGTTCGAGTGCGAGTTCATTGCCGTGAACCACTCCATCCCTGATGCCCTGGCCGTTTTCATCCGGACCGAGGGTGGCACGGTCCTGCACACCGGCGACTTCAAGATGGACCAGTTGCCGCTGGATGGCCGCATCACCGACCTCCGTCACTTCGCCCGGTTGGGCGAAGAGGGCGTGGACCTGTTCATGGCCGACTCCACCAACGCGGACGTCCCTGGGTTCACCACGGCCGAAAAGGAAATTGGTCCCACTTTGGACCGCCTGTTCGGCCAAGCGAAGAAGCGCCTCATCGTCGCGTCGTTCTCGTCCCATGTTCACCGTGTCCAGCAGGTCCTTGATGCCGCAGAGAAGCATGGCCGCAAGGTCGCTTTCGTTGGACGCTCCATGGTGCGCAACATGGCCATCGCCGCCAAACTGGGGTATCTCGATGTGCCGGCCGGGATTTTGGTGGACATCAAGAACATCGACAACATGCCCGATGACCGCGTGGTCCTGATGTCCACCGGTTCCCAGGGCGAGCCGATGGCTGCCCTGTCCCGGATGGCCAACGGCGACCACCGCGTAGTGGTTGGACCCGGCGACACCGTCATTCTGGCCTCCAGCCTGATTCCCGGCAACGAGAATGCCGTGTTCCGCATCATCAACGGACTCCTCAAACTCGGCGCGGACGTAATCCATAAGGGCACTGCGAAGGTCCACGTCTCCGGGCACGCAGCGGCAGGGGAGCTCCTGTACTGCTACAACATCCTTGAGCCGCTCAACGCCATGCCTGTGCACGGCGAAACCCGTCACCTTATTGCCAATGGCAACATCGCGCGGGAATCCGGTGTTCCGTCCGAGGGCATCATCCTGAGCGACAACGGCACAGTGATCGACCTGAAGGACCACAAAGCAAACATTGTTGGCCAAGTAGAGGTCGGATTCGTCTACGTGGACGGTTCCAGCGTGGGTGAGATCACCGACGCCGACTTGAAGGACCGTCGCATCCTCGGGGACGAGGGCTTCATTTCCATCATTACGGTCATCAACCGCACTACCGGCAAGATCGTGTCGGGACCGGAAATCCATGCCCGTGGTGTTGCTGAGGATGATTCGGTCTTCGACGAGATCATCCCCAAGATCAACGCCGCACTGGAAGACGCTGTGCTTAATCACGCAGACCATACCAACCATCAGCTGCAGCAGGTGGTGCGCAGGATCATCGGCACGTGGGTCAACCGCAAGCTCCGCCGCCGTCCCATGATCATTCCGGTGGTCCTTGAGGCATAGCCCCACGGCAACATGCACACCCAAGGGGGCCTGAAATCCGCGGATTTCAGGCCCCCTTGGGGTACCGTGGCAGTTATGGCGACCCGTACTACCTCCACGCCACGAGGCAGCTCCAGCAGTAAATCCGGCGGCACAGGCCGGAGCGCAGCCACATCCAAAACCAGCGCCGCCGCAGGCAAGAGCGGGCGTGGAAGCACTGCCCGCACCAAGCAGGCGGCCGCCGTCGAGCCCCAGGCTCCGCTGCCCCTGCGTATGCTTTCAGGTTTTTGGCAGGGGATCGGCCATGTGGTCGGTGCCGGCGTCCGCCGCATTGGGTACGACGTCAGCGACCTCGATCCCGCGGATCGCCGTGACGGCGCAGCCCTTTTCAACCTGGTGTTGGGCATCGCGATTGCCACTTTCGCCTGGTGGGGCCTGACGGGGTGGCTCCCGGACGTCGTCTACAGCGTGGTCAACGGGACGTTTGGCTGGATGACCCTGATCCTGCCTTTCATGCTTTTTGTTTGTGCCTTCCGGTTGTTCCGGAAACCCCAGGACGGCCGCGGCAACAACCGTGTGGGCATTGGCTTTATGATCATGACCCTGGCTGGATCGGGTTTGGCCCACGTCATTGGCGGCCTGCCCACCGTGGCCGATGGGTTCGATGGCCTGCGCAGGGCAGGCGGCATGCTGGGATTCCTCGCCGCCGCCCCCCTGGCCGCAATCCACGGTGCAGTACCGGTGGTCCTCTACAGCTTGTTGGCCTTCGTCTCTTTCCTGATCGTCACTGCAACCCCGTTCGGCGCCATTCCCTCCCGCATCCGGGGTGCCTATGAGCACCTTATGGGTGTGGACCTCATGGACGGTTCCGGCAAGGACGCCCACGACCGCAGCTACCTCTACGAAAACGACGCACCGGCCAAGCCCAAGAAGAAGCGCATGCGCTTCTTCGGCAAGGATGAGGAGCCCGAGGCAGGCCTGGAGGGCTACGTCGGGGACGAAGCTTTCGAACATGCAATAGTCGACGACGACGCTCCCGCCTCGCCGGAACCGCGCGTTCCGCCGGGGGTGCGCCGCCCAACCCAGGCGGAGATCGCCGTCGGGAAGATCAAGGCAGCCCAGGGCTTGGGGGCGGCACCCGGCATTGACAACCCCACCGAAGCCATTCCGGTCATCAGTCCTGCCATGACCGTGCCAGCGCCCACCGTTGCCCAGGTCCCCGCGAAGCCTGCCGGTGCGCCGCTGCCGCAAACGCCGATTCCACAACGCACGGAGCAGTTGTCCCTCGCCGGGGACGTCACCTACACCCTGCCGGCCTCCGACTACCTGACGCCGGGCTCCATTCCGAAGGAGCGCACAGAGGCCAATGACGCCGTCGTCGCCGCCTTGACGGACACCTTGACACAATTCAACGTGGACGCAGCCGTGACTGGCTTCAGCCGTGGTCCCACCGTGACGCGCTACGAGATCGAGCTGTCTCCCGGTACCAAGGTGGAGCGCGTTACCGCGCTGTCGAAGAATATTTCCTACGCGGTCGCATCGAGCGATGTCCGCATCCTGAGCCCCATCCCCGGCAAATCGGCCATCGGTATCGAGATTCCCAACACGGACCGCGAAACGGTTTCGCTGGGCGACGTTCTGCGGAGCCAGAACGCCCGCCGGACAGACCACCCCATGGTCATGGGTGTTGGCAAGGACGTCGAGGGCGGCTACGTGGTGGCCAACCTGGCAAAGATGCCCCACCTGCTGGTGGCTGGGGCCACTGGTGCCGGTAAGTCGAGCTTCGTGAACTCCATGATCACCTCCATCCTCATGCGTGCCACCCCGGATGAAGTCCGCATGGTCATGGTGGACCCCAAGCGCGTGGAGCTCACCGCGTACGAAGGCGTCCCGCACCTCATCACGCCCATCATCACCAATCCCAAAAAGGCCGCGGAGGCCCTGCAATGGGTGGTCCGGGAGATGGACGCCCGCTACGACGACCTCGCCAACTACGGTTACAAACACATCGACGACTTCAACAAGGCTGTCCGTGCCGGCAAAGTGGTGCCGCCCGTGGACTCCAAACGGATCATCAAGCCCTACCCTTACCTTCTGGTGATCGTGGATGAACTCGCCGACCTCATGATGGTGGCCCCGCGCGACGTCGAAGACTCGATTGTCCGCATCACCCAGCTCGCCCGTGCTGCCGGTATCCACCTGGTCCTGGCCACCCAGCGCCCGTCCGTGGATGTCGTCACTGGCCTGATCAAGGCGAACGTGCCGTCCCGCATGGCCTTCGCAACCTCGTCCGTGACGGACTCCCGTGTTGTGCTGGACCAGCCTGGGGCGGAGAAGCTTATTGGCCAGGGTGATGCGCTTTTCCTGCCGATGGGTGCGTCGAAGGCTATGCGTGTCCAGGGTGCCTGGGTGACGGAATCCGAGATCCACAAGGTTGTGGAGCACGTCAAGGGACAGCTCCAGGCTGTTTACCGCGACGACGTTGCTGCCGAAGCCCCCAAGAAGCAGATCGACGACGACATTGGAGACGACCTCGAGGTCTTGTTGCAGGCCACCGAGTTGGTGGTGACCACCCAATTCGGCTCCACGTCGATGTTGCAGCGCAAGCTCCGGGTGGGCTTCGCCAAGGCCGGGCGGCTTATGGACCTCCTCGAATCCCGCGGAGTGGTGGGTCCCTCGGAAGGCTCGAAGGCCCGCGATGTCCTGGTCAAGCCGGACGACCTCGCGGCCGTCCTGGCAGCGATGAAGGGCCAGGAATCACCCGCTGCACCCGACGCCCACACGGCGGCCCTGAGCGACAACGCGAACTCGAACATCGCCGTCGGCGGTTATGCGGAGGACCTCGTGCAGGCAGACCTGGACAACCGGACGCAGGCCATTGAGTACCACGACGGCGCTGACGGCCCCGATGACGACGACGAAGGCGGCGAGGACGCCTGGTCGTTGACGGGGCGCTAGCTTCAAAGGCGTCAGCCCAAAGACGGTAGCCTAGAGGGGTGACTACAGCCGAGGGTGATAACGCGACGTCCAGCAATTCCGATGTCTGGAACCTGCCCAACATCCTCACCATGCTTCGGATCGTCCTGGTTCCGTTTTTTGTGTGGTTCCTGCTCGCCGACAACGGCGAATACGGCCTGTGGCGCTGGGCAGCGGTGGTGGCCTTCGCGGTCGCCATCTACACGGACAAGCTCGACGGCGACATCGCCAGGGCGCGCGGCCTCATCACCAATTTCGGCAAGATCGCCGATCCCATTGCCGACAAATTGCTGATCGGCTCCGCGCTGGTGCTCCTGTCCATCCTGGGGGAACTGCCGTGGTGGGTCACCATCCTCATCCTCGTCCGCGAGTGGGGGATTACGGCCCTTCGGTTCGTCGTGATCCGGTACGGCGTCATGCCGGCTTCCAGGGGCGGAAAGCTGAAGACGGTGGTACAAACCGTCGCCATCTTCCTTTACATCCTTCCCCTCAAAGCGATCGCTCCATGGCTGGGCGACGTTGCCTTCTGGGTCATGATGCTGGCACTTGCCATCACCCTGTGGACCGGCGTCGAATACGTCATCCAAGCCCTCAAGCTGCGGGCGGCGGGGCGTAGGGCATGACGTCCGGGAACGCCGGCACCGCCGCGGCAGAGACGTCGACGGCGGTGGTCGCCGCAGCGATCGCAAAGAACCAAACGGTCGCCACGGCCGAGTCGCTGACCGCTGGAATGGTAGCGGCCACCCTGGCAAATACTCCTGGCGCTTCGGGGATGCTTCAGGGCGGAGTTGTTGCGTACCAAAATTCCGTCAAGGCCGGCGTCCTGGGCGTTCCGGAACAGCTGCTTGCCGACGTCGGGTCCGTTGACGGTGCTGTTGCGGAAGCCATGGCCGAGGGTGCGCGGCGCTCTTGCGGTGCCAGCATTGGAGTATCCACTACCGGAGTGGCCGGACCTGATCCCCATGATGGCAAAGCCGTCGGAACAGTGTTCGTTGGAATCGCTGCCGATGCCGGAACCAAAGCCTTCGAATTCAGCTTCACGGGGGACCGCCGGTCGATTCGCGAGCAGGCCTGCGAGGCGGCCCTGGCGCGTCTGCTTGCCGCGCTGGAAGGGGATGGTTACCGTTCGTAAAGTAGCCGGGAACAAAAACTGATTGCCAATAGTTGTGTCATTGAGTCGCTTCGGAAGAGCCGGGGCGCCTAGGATGTAGAAACCAACCCGGTCCGCCCACCAGCGAACCGGATGACTGAGGGAGCAAGGCGATACAGATGGTAAAGCAGCCCGTATCCGTAAACGGCGTTGTCCGCTGGAAGGATGTGGGCTTGGCTGATCAGACACAGAGCGAACAGAAGGAGCGCAAAATGGTTGTACTACGCCACGAGATCGGTGATGTACTGCGCGATGTCCGCCAGCGTCAGGGCCGTACCCTCCGCGAGGTTTCGCACAGCGCCCGCGTCTCACTTGGTTACTTGAGTGAAGTTGAACGCGGCCAGAAGGAGGCTTCTTCCGAGCTCCTGTCCTCCATTTGCACAGCCCTGGATGTTCCGTTGTCCCACATGCTCCGCGAAGTCAGCGACCGTGTGGCCGTTGCTGAGGGTGTGGCCGTGCCGGACACCGTTCCGCAGGAATTCTCCCAGCGTTACGGTCGCGATCTGGACCTCACGGACGACTTCCCGCAGGGAATGCTCTCCGGAGCCCGGTAACCGTTCCACCAGAAGTGGGAGAAGGTCCCCAGCCATCGGCTGGGGACCTTCTTTTGGTCTTCGGTGGTATGGCCTGAGGCGCCTGGCGGATCAGGCGTCGGCTGGCTTGGTGGGGTCGGCAGCACTGTCCGGTTCCCGCAGGGTCACGTCCTTGAGGACGCCGTCGCCGTAGATCGCATTGAGCCGGCCCATGTAGTCGGCCAGGGTCTGGACGTCCTCAAGCGGCCATTCGCCCAGGCGTTCGCGGAATACCTGCCGCCGGGCATCCTGGACCTGGTGCATCTTGTCCTCGCCCTTGTCCGTCAGGCGTATGGATTGTGCCCTTCCGTCCTGCGGGTCCGCTTCCTTGTAGACCAGGCCAATGCTCTCCAGGAAGGCGATCTGCCGGCTCACGGAGGGCTTGCCAACGCCTATGCACGTGGCGAGGTCGGTCAGCCTGATCGGACCTTCCCTCCGGATGACGGTCAGCAGCCCGTAGGCGGCCGGTTCCATGTCCGGGTGGACCTGGCGCGACAACTGATGGGAGATTGACCGGGCACGGCGCCAGAGCAGGCTCAGCTGGTGTTCCACCTGCTGGAGGGCGTCGTCTACGGCGTCGCCTGGCACGGCCTGACCGGGCGTGCTCTGGAGAGGATTGCTCATGGCAACCATTCTAGAGTCCGGCTCCGTGAGAGACTCTATCCGTGAGGGCAAGTGACTTTTGGCGATTGATGGACGATGAGTTCGGGGCAGGCTATTCCCGTGTCCTCGCCGGCTCCTTGGTACTCGCAGGCGTGGGCGGGCGGACTGCCGTTGAGGCACTGGCCTCCGGATACCATCCCCGCGAGGTGTGGTTGGCTGTATGCGAAGTCCAGGATGTTCCGGCCGAACGCAGGCTGGGGCGGGACATTAAACCGGCCTCCAGCTGAGGTCCGCGCCGCTGCCTCGACAGCAGACACGCCGGTCCATTGTTCGAATATCTGTTCGGATGGGGATATGCTCCTGTGAGAGGAAAATTGATCCCGAAGGCCGCATTTCCGAGCATCCGGATTACCCGGTTGTCCACATAGCCGGATTCGGCTCATAAAAATGTCAGCACGTCGTAATAGCGTCTGACATGACAGGAAAGCGGCTCTTAGGGCCACTCCACAGCGAGAAAGCATCAGAGGTGTGAACCATGGCGGCAACCCCGGATCGTGAAAAGGCGCTTGAAGCAGCGCTTGCCCAGATCGACAAGCAGTTCGGCAAAGGATCCATCATGCGCCTGGGTGATGACACCCGGGCTCCCATCGAGGTCATCCCTACCGGCTCCATTGCCTTGGACATCGCCCTTGGCATTGGCGGGCTGCCCCGTGGCCGTGTAGTGGAAATCTACGGACCGGAATCCTCGGGTAAGACAACCGTTGCGCTGCATGCGGTTGCCAGCGCCCAGCGCGCCGGCGGCATTGCGGCGTTCATCGACGCTGAGCACGCTCTGGACCCGGACTACGCGGCAAAGCTCGGAGTGGATACGGATGCACTCTTGGTCTCGCAGCCGGATACCGGGGAGCAGGCTTTGGAGATCATGGACATGTTGGTGGGTTCCGGCTCCCTGGACATCGTCGTCATCGACTCCGTGGCCGCGCTGGTACCCCGTGCTGAAATCGAAGGCGAAATGGGCGACTCCCACGTGGGTCTGCAGGCCCGCCTGATGAGCCAGGCCCTGCGTAAGATCACCGGCAGGCTCAGCCAGACCAAGACCACAGCCATCTTCATCAACCAGCTGCGTGAGAAGATCGGCGTCTTCTTCGGTTCCCCGGAAACCACCACCGGTGGTAAGGCCCTGAAGTTCTACGCTTCGGTGCGCATCGATGTCCGTCGTATCCAGACCTTGAAGGAAGGTGCGGACTCCGTAGGTAACCGCACCAAGGCCAAGATCGTCAAGAACAAGATGGCACCGCCCTTCAAGATTGCTGAGTTCGACATTATTTACGGCCAGGGCATCTCCCGTGAGGGCGGCATCATTGATATGGGTGTCGAGCACGGCATCATCAAGAAATCGGGCTCGTGGTTCACCTATGATGGCGATCAGCTGGGCCAAGGCATGGAGAACTCGCGGCGTTTCCTCCGGGATAACCCTGAGCTCGCCCAGGAGCTGGAGCGCCTGATCAAGGAAAAGCTTGGCGTTGGCGTCAAGCCGGAGGAAGACTCCCCAAAGCTGAAGGCCGTTGACGGTTAGGAGAGGGCCGGATCCGGAGTCGTCCGTATCCGCCGATCCCGAGCCTGATCCCGAGTCCGTGGCGCGTGCCATCGTCCTGAGGCAGCTGACGATGGCGCCGCGGAGCCGGCTCCAGCTGTCCCGCAAGCTCGCGGAACGCAACGTGCCCGAGGATGTGGCCGAGGCCGTCCTGGACCGGTTTGAAGAGGTTCAGCTGATTGATGATGCTGAGTTCGCGAGAATGTGGGTCCGCAGCCGTTCGCAGAGCAAGAAGCTCGCCAAAGGCGCACTTCGTCGCGAACTGACGGAGAAGGGCATTGAGCTGGACGCAGCCGAAGATGCCCTGTCACAGCTCAGTGATCAGGATGAAGAGTTGGCTGCCCGTGAGCTTGTTCAACGCAAGCTGCGTCCCGGCGTCGATCTGGCTGATCGCGCGGAACGGGACAAGTACACCCGGCGTCTGGCGTCGATGCTGGCACGGAAGGGCTACGCCCCCTCCATGGCCTTCAGGATCGTCGGCGAGGTGCTGGCAGAAGCCGGTACCCTTGAGTAGTGAGTTTGACCATTCCTTCCCCAACAGTTCCCGCCACTCCTCCGGCTGAGCCCAGGACCTATCAGGTCCGCACGTTCGGCTGCCAGATGAACGTCCATGATTCAGAGCGCATGGCGGGACTCCTGGAGGACGCAGGTTACGTGCCTGCGGACGGTGAACTGGCTGACGTGGTGGTCTTCAACACCTGCGCTGTTCGGGAGAATGCGGACAACAAGCTCTACGGCAATCTCGGCCAACTCCGGCAGGTCAAGGCAGCGAACCCCGGCATGCAGATAGCTGTAGGTGGCTGCCTGGCCCAGAAGGACCGCGAAACCATCGTCAAGAAGGCGCCGTGGGTTGACGCCGTGTTTGGTACCCATAATGTTGGCGCCCTGCCGGCGCTGCTGGACCGTGCCCGGCACAACAATGAAGCACAACTTGAGATCCTCGAGTCTTTGGATGTCTTCCCGTCAACTCTTCCCACTAAACGGGATTCTGTTTATGCGGGGTGGGTTTCCATCTCCGTGGGCTGCAACAACACCTGCACGTTCTGCATTGTGCCTTCGCTCCGCGGCAAGGAAAAGGACCGACGCCCCGGAGAAATCCTCGCCGAGATCCAAGCCCTCGTGGATGATGGCGCTGTTGAAGTGACTCTCCTCGGCCAGAACGTCAACTCGTACGGCGTGGAGTTCGGGGATCGTCAGGCTTTCTCCAAACTCCTTCGGGCGTGCGGTGAAATCGAGGGCTTGGAGCGCGTCCGCTTCACCAGCCCGCACCCCGCAGCCTTTACCGATGACGTCATCGAGGCCATGGCTGAGACGCCCAACATCATGCCGCAATTGCACATGCCCTTGCAGTCCGGCTCAGACAAAATCCTCAAAGACATGCGGCGTTCCTACCGATCCAGCCGGTTCCTCGGAATTTTGGACAAGGTTCGCGATCGGATTCCCAACGCAGCCATCACCACGGACATTATTGTCGGGTTCCCAGACGAAACTGAAGAGGATTTCCAGGCGACCCTGGATGTCGTGGAGAAGTCCCGTTTCGCCTCAGCCTTCACCTTCCAATACTCCAAACGGCCCGGCACGCCGGCCGCCGAGTTGCCTGACCAGCTTCCGAAAGCGGTGGTGCAGGAGCGTTTCGAAAGGCTGACAGCCCTCCAGGACCGCATTGCCGCTGAGGAGAACGCCAAACAGCTGGGCAGGACGGTTGAAGTGCTGGTGACGGCCCAGTCAGGGCGTAAAGCCGAGGAAACCCACCGCTTATCCGGTC
The DNA here is from genome assembly GCF_017357425.1 of Arthrobacter sp. D5-1. Taxonomy (NCBI): domain Bacteria; kingdom Bacillati; phylum Actinomycetota; class Actinomycetes; order Micrococcales; family Micrococcaceae; genus Arthrobacter; species Arthrobacter sp. D5-1. Next base: position 1,847,329 of record NZ_CP014571.1, read on the forward strand.
GGTCCAAGGATCAGCGCCTGGTGCACTTCTCCGTGCCGTCCGGCGCAGATACTCCCCGTCCCGGTGACTTTGTGACGGTCACCATCACGGAGGCTGCTGCTTTCCACCTTGTGGCGGATCCGGCCACCGCTGGCGACTATGTGCTGCGCCGGTCCCGTGCCGGCGATGCCTGGGATCGTTCCCAAGCTGAGTCCTGCGGCGTCCCTGCTCCGGGTTCGGGCTCGACCAAGGCCGGGGTGTCCCTGGGCATGCCGTCCTTGCCGGCTCGCCGCGCCTGACGTCGGACCAGGAACCCTGTGCCTACCTACACCAAGGACGCTTCCCTGCCCGTCATTGCAGTGGTTGGCCCCACTGGTTCCGGCAAGTCGGACCTGGGTGTCAACCTTGCCCTCGCCCTGAACGGTGAGGTCATCAACGCGGATGCCCTGCAGTTCTATCGCGGGATGGACATCGGAACAGCCAAGATCAGCGAGGAAGAGCGCAAGGGCGTTCCCCATCACTTGCTGGACACCATGGATGTCACCCAGGAGGCAAGTGTTGCGGACTTCCAGGCGGACTGCCGTAGAGCCATTGGGGAAATCCGTTCACGCGGAAAACGCCCTATCCTGGTGGGGGGATCCGGTCTGTACGTCCGCGCCGCGCTGGACGTCCTGGAGTTCCCCGGCACCGACCCAGTCATCCGTAAGGCCCTGGAAGAAGAGTATGACGCGCACGGCCTCGCGCCGCTGCGAACCCGTCTTGAGTACGTCGATCCCGTGTCGGCAGCCCGTGTAGGTGACGCGCGGCGGGTGATCCGGGCCCTTGAAGTGCACCAGCTCACCGGGCGGCCTTTCAGTTCGTTCATGCCGCAACGCGAGTACTTTCAGCCGGCAGTGCAGATCGGGCTGTCAGTGGACCGTGAGGTGCTGAGGGAACGGTTGGCCCTGAGGGTCCATCGGATGGTGGAGGCTGGTCTGCTTGAGGAGGTTGAACGGCTTGATGCTGCGGGGCTCAGGGAGGGCAAGACCGCGTCCCGTGCCTTGGGGTACGCGCAGTTCCTGAGGGTCCTGGACCGTCAAGCCGATGTTGCTGCCGCGTCAGAGGAAACCATCGTGGCTACCAGGCAGTTCGCCAGGCGTCAGCTCACCTGGTTCAGGGCTGACCCCCGGATCACCTGGCTTGACTGGCAGGATACCGACCTCGTGGCCAAGGCCGTCGCCACCGCTTCGAGCCGGCCGGCCTGATTTCTGGCCAAACCAGCGTGGAAGGTAGCCTAGTGGCATGGATGAAACCCCTGCAGTTCCCGCCCAGCAGTCCACAGCTGCCGGTGCTACCGTGACCGCCTCAAGCCTTGCTGGGCTGACGTTTTCCAAGGGCCATGGAACGGGCAACGACTTCGTCCTGATTGCCGACCCCGGCGATGCCCACGAGATCACCCCGGAGCAGGTTGCCCAATTATGCGACCGCCATGTAGGCATTGGAGGAGACGGTCTTATCCGCGCTGTCCCGTCGCGGTTCCTTCCGGAGGGTCGGGACCTTCTGGAGCAGGACCCGGACGCCGAGTGGTTCATGGATTACCGCAACGGCGATGGTTCCCTCTCGGAGATGTGCGGTAACGGCGTCCGCGTCTTCGTGCACTTCTTGATTGCGGAAAAACTGGTGGATCTTGGCCCGGGCGAAACCCTGACCATCGGCACCCGTGGCGGGGTCAAGAAAGTGGTCCGTACGGCCAACGGGTATGCCGTGGACATGGGCCCATGGGAGTTCATCTTCCCCAAGGAAGCCACCACCAAGGCAATGGACGCATTGGTCAGCGCTGACGGTCTGGAAGTAGCCCGTCCGGGCCTCTCAGTCAGCATGGGCAACCCCCACACTGTGGTTGCTTTGGCCGAACTCAAGGAGCTGTCGGCCACGCAATTGTTCAAGGCGCCGGTGGTCGATCCCAAGCCTGTCAACGGGACCAACGTTGAATTCGTTGTTCCGGCCGAACCGTTGGTTGAAGACGGCGTCGGCACCATCACCATGCGTGTCCATGAGCGCGGCGTGGGGGAGACCCAATCATGCGGCACAGGAGCCTGCGCGGCCGCCGTCGCCATCCGTCATTGGGCCGGCAACACCGCGCCGAACGATTGGCACGTTAAGGTGCCGGGCGGCGTCGTGGGTGTTAAGTTCTTCCCCGGTGCAGGTGGCCGCGAACATGTAGAGCTCAGCGGCCCGGCCGTGATCGTGGCTACTGGGACGCTTTCCTGACCCGGATGATCCTGAAGGACTTGGACGTGCTCTCCCGGCCCACCGTGTAGCTCTTGTCCAGCTCGCCGGCGAGCCACCGCTGGAGGGAGTCCGAGCCAAGGTTCTTTTGAACCACCAACCAGGCGTTTCCTCCCGGGGCCAGGCGCGGCAGCCACGTCAGCAGCAGGGTGTGCAGCTCGTCCTTGCCGATGCGGATAGGCGGGTTGGACCAGATGGTGTCGAACTCGACGGCGGCGTCTACCTCGTGCGGCAGGCTCGCCGTCACGTTGTCCAGACCCAGGGCAGCCGCGTTCTCATTGGTCAACGTGACACACCGCTCATTGACGTCCACGGCGTGCACCTTGGCGTGGGGGGCCATCAGCCCCAGCGTCAAGGCAATAGGACCCCAGCCGCAGCCGATGTCCAACAAGTTTCCCTGGGGTGAAGGCGGCGGAACTTCGGAGAAGAGTATGGCAGTGCCCTTGTCCACTCCGTCGGGACTGAAGATGCCGGAGGAGGTCTGCAAGTGGCGTGTGGCTCCAGCGAGTTCCACCGTGAGTGGCTTTCGGGTGAATGGTCCGGCCGGTTGGGCGGTGAAATAGTGTGCAGACTCCATAATTTGCCAGATTAGTTGGCTATCGGCGCCATGGGAAACTGCCCGCCCGAAGAGCTGGCTTGACATTGGATGATAGTGTGAAACGCATGTTCTTGATCTTCGAGTAAAAAGCCGCCACCCGCCTGAGCACTCAGGCGTCACTCGGCACCGCCCGCGATGCAGCCCGGTCCCTGGCAGTTCTGCCAAGCCCCGGTCTTTCCGCCAGGCAGGTCCCACCGGCACATCCGTTGACCCGCGTTCCCCGTCACGGATGTCTTGAAGATCACACTCCAGCCCAGCCCTCTGAACCGTCAGCATCCTGTGCGGTCCAGGTAAGCCGGCAGTGCAATCTCCAGATAGCCAGGAACCTCGACGCGGATCCCACCACGCCAGATCACAGCAGCCGCCGCCCACTCCACGGGCGGCCGTTCAGCACAGGAGGCCCTCTTTGGCCCATGCCCGTCAGCCCAGCGCGAATAGCGCCCCATTGAACAGCAAACAGCACTATTCTGGAATAGCCGAACAGTCTAAGGAGACCATGACCACCCAGAAGCATTCCGGATCCGATTCCGACGCCCAGGACATGAGTCCTGAACAAATCCAGGCCGTCATCGACCGGATTCTTTCCAAGGACGTACCTGCGCAAGCATCCGATAACGACGATGCCGGTGGTGTGTTCGGCAAGGCACAGGCCATTTCCACACTTGACCAGGAACACAGCATCTACGACGGCGACCAGGAAGACCTGGCCGAGCGTCGTGCACTGCGCCGTACGGCTGGCTTGTCCACGGAACTCGAAGACGTCACCGAGGTTGAATACCGGCAGCTGCGCCTTGAGCGCGTTGTCCTGGCCGGCCTCTGGACCGAGGGGACACTGGCCGACGCTGAAAATTCACTCCGCGAGCTCGCTGCCCTGGCAGAGACTGCCGGTTCGGAAGTCCTTGACGGTTTGGTGCAGCGGCGAACGAAGCCGGACCCAGGGACCTTCCTGGGGTCGGGCAAGGCCCAGGAGCTCAAGGACATCGTTGCCGCCACCGGTGCGGACACCGTAGTGGTGGATACCGAGTTGGCTCCTTCCCAACGCCGTGGCCTTGAGGACATTGTCAAGGTCAAGGTAGTAGACCGCACCACGCTGATCCTGGACATCTTCGCCCAGCACGCCAAGAGCCGTGAAGGCAAAGCCCAGGTTGAGCTTGCGCAGCTCGAGTACCTGCTCCCGCGCCTTCGTGGTTGGGGCGACTCCATGTCACGCCAGGCCGGTGGCCAGGTGGGTGGGGCTGGTGCCGGCATGGGTTCGCGTGGTCCTGGTGAAACCAAGATCGAACTGGACCGTCGTCGCATCCGCACCCGCATGGCCAAGCTTCGCCGTGAGATCGCCGCGATGAAGCCGGCGCGCGAGACCAAGCGCGCCAACCGCCGTCGTAATGCCGTTCCTTCCGTCGCAATCGCCGGATACACGAACGCCGGCAAGTCATCGCTCCTGAACCGCCTCACCGACGCTGGTGTGCTGGTGGAGAACGCCCTGTTCGCCACCTTGGATCCCACCGTCCGTAAAGCCCAAACGCCGGATGGCATCGGCTACACGTTGGCGGACACTGTGGGGTTTGTCCGTTCGTTGCCGACCCAGCTGATTGAAGCCTTCCGCTCCACCTTGGAAGAAGTGGCGGACGCAGACCTGATCCTGCACGTAGTGGACGCCTCGCATCCTGATCCCGAAGGCCAGATTGCTGCTGTCCGGGAGGTCTTCACAGAGGTGGATGCCCGCAAGGTGCCCGAGATCATCGTCCTGAACAAGGTTGATGTCGCGGATCCCTTCGTCGTTGAGCGCCTGAAGCAGAAGGAACCGCGTCATGCGGTTGTTTCTACACGCACTGGCCAAGGCATCGCCGAACTGCTGGAAGACATCAGCCGGTCCATTCCCCGCCCGGGGGTGCGCCTGGAGCTTCTCATTCCCTACGACCGCGGCGAAATGATCAGCAAGCTCCACAGCTCCGACTCGGAAATCCTCACCCTCGAGCACGAGGAAAACGGGACCCGTGTTGTTGTCATGGTCCGCGAAGGACTGGCAGCCGAACTGGAGCCGTTCGTCACCAATGGTTGAGAAGGTGGCGGCGGACGCCGTCGAGTCGTTGGGGGAGAAGACCACCCTCGAGTTGTTGGACCGGGCTGTTGCCGGCATGGGCGGTCAAAGCCGTACCGGGCAGCACGAGATGGCCAAGCATGTCACCAGGGCCATCGAGACCGGGGAGCACCTGCTGGTCCAGGCGGGAACGGGAACAGGTAAGTCCTTGGCGTACCTGATTCCATTGATCGCGCATTCGATGGACAGCGACAAACCGACTTTGGTGTCCACCGCCACCTTGGCACTCCAAACACAGATTGTTGGCCGCGACCTTCCCCGGCTGTTGGAGACCATCAACCCGGCCCTTGAACGCCCCGTCAACGTGGCGCTCGTCAAGGGCAGGGCCAACTACGTCTGCCGGCAAAAACTCGAAGGCGGGTTCCCCAGTGAGGAACCGTCCGAGGGTCAGCTGTTCTCCCTGGGCGAGGACACCAGTGTCCCGCACTTTGCGGCGTCCATGGGGGGACCGCAATCACAGCTGGGCAAGGAAGTGGTCCGGCTTCGCGAATGGGCCGAAAAGACCACTACCGGCGACCGTGACGAACTCATGCCCGGCGTCACGGACCGGGCTTGGCGGCAAGTCTCCGTGACGTCCATGGAGTGCCTCGGCGCGCAGAAGTGTCCCCTCGCCGAGGAGTGCTTCAGTGAGTTGGCCCGGTCCCGCGCAGGCGAAGCCGACGTCGTTGTCACCAACCATGCCATGCTGGCCGTCAGCGCCTTCGAGGGGCTGGCTGTGCTGCCCGAATACGACGTCGTGGTAGTGGATGAGGCCCATGAACTGCAGGACCGGGTGACGGGCGCGGTGTCAGGCCAGTTGTCCGTGGCCATGGTCCATGCGGCGGCGTCGAGCGCGCGCAAGCACACGGCCATCACGGTGGATGCCCTCAACGCGGCCGCCGATCGTTTGGATATGGCCATAGCGGGCGTGCCCAATGGTCTTCTGCCCAGTGGGCTCAATGACGAACAGCTCGACTGTTTGGACCAACTGAGGGAAGCCACACGCGCAGCATTGTCGGATTCGAAGACGGATTCTTCCAACGCGGTCGACGGCGGCAGGCAGCTGGCGCGTTCACGGCTCATGCTCATTCTGGAGCTGTGCGAGCGGATGCTCGCGGCCAAGGAGAACCGGGAAGTGGTGTGGTTTTCCCGCAACAGTACGTTCGATCCCCAGCAGGGATACTCGCAACCCGACGAGACCGCTCCGGCCCTGATCAACATTGCGCCCCTGAGTGTGGCGGGACGCCTGCGCGAAGGTCTCTTTGCCGGTCACACAGTGGTGCTGACTTCAGCTACCCTGGCCATCGGCTCGGCTTTCGAACCGGCTGCAGGTGGCCTTGGACTGATTGGCGATGGAGCGCCAAGCTGGACCGGGATCGATGTTGGCTCGCCCTTCGATTACCCCAAGCAGGGTGTGCTTTACGTGGCCAAGCACTTGCCCAAGCCTGGCCGTGGAACTTCGCCCGAGGCCCTGGATGAGTTGGAAGACCTCATCCGCGCTTCCGGTGGGGGAGCGCTGTGTCTTTTCTCGTCGCGGCGGGCGGCTGAGGAAGCCGCCGATGCCATGAGGCTTCGTCTCGACGTCAGTATTCTCTGTCAGGGTGAATCCACCATGGCCGCATTGGTGAAGCAGTTCGCCGACGAGCCCGATACCTGCCTCTTCGGCACGATGTCGCTGTGGCAGGGTGTGGATGTCCCCGGTGGTTCGTGCCGCCTTGTGGTCATAGACCGAATCCCGTTCCCGCGTCCGGATGACCCGTTGATGACTGCCCGCTCTCGTGCCGTGGCACAGTCGGGTGGAAACGGATTCATGGCCGTGTCAGCGACCCACGCCGCCATTCGTCTGGCCCAGGGGGCAGGCCGGCTCATCCGTTCCACCGGGGACAAAGGGGTTGTAGCGGTCCTGGACTCCCGGCTCTCAACAGAGCGCTATGGGGGCTTCCTCAGGGCAGCCCTGCCGCCGTTCTGGGCGACGACGGACCGAACCGTGGTTCGGGGCGTCCTGGAGCGTCTGGGCCCGGCCAAAGCCTCCTAGAGGGAACGCAGGACCGACACGACCTTGCCCATGATGGTGGCTTGGTCGCCGAGGATGGGTTCGTACTGGGTGTTCTGCGGAAGAAGCCAGGTGTGCCCATCGCGCTGGCGGAAGGTTTTGACGGTTGCTTCGTCGTCCAGCAGTGCTGCCACGATGTCTCCGTTGATGGCGTCGTTCTGCCGGCGGACAACTACCCAGTCGCCGTCGCAGATCGCGGCATCGATCATCGAGTCGCCGGCCACCTTCAGCATGAAGAGTTCGCCGTGCCCTACGAGTTGCCGGGGCAGGGCAAGCACGTCCTCCACGGTCTGGTCAGCAAGGATGGGGCCGCCGGCAGCGATCCGACCAACCAGCGGGACCATGGCAGTATCGCTGGCGCTGGCAAGCTCTGTGACGGCAAAGCCACCCGTGCTGCGGAGCGTAGTGGGTGCTTCCACTCCCGGAATGGTTCCGCCATCGAGGGTCAACGGCATGAGGACTTCCATGGCCCGGGGACGTTTGGGATCGCGGCGGAGATATCCAAGCTTCTCCAGCTGGGAGAGCTGGTGCGTCACGCTCGACAGGCTTGCCAGGCCCACGGTGTCTCCAATTTCGCGCATGCTGGGCGGATAACCGTTGTCATTGACGGACCGCTGGATGGTTTCCAGGATCTTCTTCTGACGGACAGTCAGGCTCTTGGGACTCTTTTGAGGCTGCTGGCTCCGCAGGGGTGCCCCGCCGCCGGTGGCTTTCGCTGCCATGTTCGCCAATGCCTTTCCATTCCGCCCGGAGTGAGCCCGGGGTCGTCGGGTCTACAAAAAATGTCAGACCCTCCTGTTCCACTGAAACAGTGCTGTTTCTTCACTCAAACGTAGGGCAGCCACAGGCGTTTATCAAACATTTGTTCTAGCGAGTCTCGACACCGTTCGTTGATAAGTGCTAAAAATGTCATAGCAAGGTTCGAATATGTGTTCTATAAACCTGATGCTGACGCCGGCTGTTCGAACGAAGTGTTCGAACTGACGGAGTTGGGCAGGGGAACACACAGAATTGGCAGCCATGTACCGGGACCCGGCGCACGGCAATAGCTCAGAAGGGCTCAGCTCATGTCCGCAATCACTACGTTCGCTGATTTCCGCACCACCCAGGCGCCTGCGCGTCTGCGCCTGACCCGACGGGGACGGATGGTCTTCTTCGGTATCCCGGCGATGCTGCTGGTGGCTGCGCTGCTGAGCCTGGCTGGATTTATCACGTCACCGGCCAAGGCTTCGGATTCCCAGGCGCAACTCCAACCGCCCGTCGCTGTCACTGTTACGGTTCAGCCGGGACAATCGCTGTGGGGCATCGCCGGAGCCGCTGCTCCTGAGCGGGATCCCCGCGACGTGATTGCGGAGATCATCCAGCTCAATGACCTCCGTGGCGGCCGTATCCAGCCGGGTCAGCAACTGTTCGTGCCCGCAAATTAGTACGTTGCATGCCCGCATGAGCCGGCCACCCGGCGTCACAGTTAGTCGGCAGTCCCGGCGGCCCCTTAAACTGTGGTGGTGAGTGACCAGCTTGAGCGACTTAACCGACTACCCCTTCGGACCAACCTGCGTGGACTGAGCCCTTACGGTGCTCCGCAGCTTGACGTCCCCATTTTGCTCAACGTCAACGAAAACACCCATGGCGTCCCGGCTGATGTGCAGGCAGCCATCACAGAAGCTGTTGCTGCTGCGGCCACGGGGCTCAACCGCTACCCGGACCGGGAGTTCACGGAACTTCGCCAGGCGCTGGCCGACTACCTTGGTCACAATCTTTCCCCGGACAACATCTGGGCAGCCAATGGCTCCAATGAGGTTCTGCAGCAGATCCTCCAAGCATTTGGCGGACCCGGCCGGAAAGCACTGGGATTCCCGCCCACGTATTCCATGTACCCGTTGCTGGCCAGCGGCACGGATACCGAATACGTCCGCGGAGTCAGGGCTGACGACTACGGCCTCGATGCTGCCTCCGCCGCTGCACAGGTCCGGGAGACAGGTGCCAACATCGTGTTCCTGTGTTCACCCAACAATCCCACGGGAACAGGTCTGGGGCTGGATGTCGTTGAGGCTGTTTATGAGGCAGGCGAAGCCAGCCAGGCAATAGTGATCGTGGACGAGGCTTACCACGAGTTCGCACACGACAATACCCCGAGCGCCCTGACCTTGTTGCCGGGACGCGAGCGTCTGATCGTTTCCCGCACCATGAGCAAGGCCTTTGCCCTTGCCGGTGCCCGACTGGGCTATATGGCTGCTGCTCCCGAGGTCACGGATGCCATCCGGCTGGTCCGGCTTCCGTACCACCTGTCCGCTGTTACCCAGGCAACCGCCCTGGCTGCGCTCAACCACCGGGAGGCCCTCATGGCCGACGTTGAGGACATTAAAGTCCAGCGCGACCGGATTGTGACCGAGCTCCTGCGCATGGGCTTGAAACCTGCGGAGTCGGACTCCAACTATGTCTTCTTCGGCGGACTCAAGGATCCTCACACGATCTGGCAGGGCCTGCTTGACGCCGGCGTGCTGATCCGCGATGTCGGGATTCCCGGCCACCTCAGGGTCACTGCTGGAACCGAACCGGAAACCACGGCCTTCCTCGAGGCGCTGGAAGCGCTGCTGGACGGCGGGGCGTCACAGCCCGCCTAAACTTGTCCATAGACCCAACCCACTCTTCGTGTATAAGGACGTCCCAATGAGCGAAACCGGCGCCACGCCGTCCGCTGCCCGCACCGCGCGCATGGAGCGCACCACCAGCGAATCCTCCGTCCTGGTGGAGATCAACCTGGACGGATCAGGTGTCTCGGACATCAGCACCTCGGTTCCGTTCTACGACCACATGCTGACGGCGCTGTGCAAGCACTCGTTGATTGACATGACCGTGAAGGCCACCGGCGATACCCACATCGACGCCCACCACACCGTTGAAGATGTTGCCATCACCTTTGGCGAGGTGCTGCGGACCGCTTTGGGCAACAAGGCGGGCATCCGCCGCTTCGGCGAAGCCACTGTTCCTCTGGATGAGGCCCTTGCCCACGCTGTGGTGGACGTTTCCGGCCGCCCGTACCTCGTTCACGGCGGAGAGCCGGCCGGCCAGGAGTACCACTTGATTGGTGGTCACTTCACTGGTTCATTGACCCGCCACGTTTTCGAGGCCATTACCCTGCACGCCGGGATTTGCCTGCACATGAACGTTCTCGCCGGCCGCGATCCCCACCACATCGTGGAAGCCCAATTCAAAGCCTTTGCCCGGGCACTCCGTGCTGCAGTGGAATCCGATCCCAGGGTCGAGGGCATCCCCTCCACCAAGGGGGCATTGTGAGCGGTCAGGTCCTGAAGGACGGGGCAGTCGCCGACACCATCGCTTCGGTCAAGCCCGAGTCCCCGGAAGGCAAGCCCACCGTCACGGTGCTCGACTATGGTTCGGGCAACGTACGTTCGGCTGTGAGGGCACTGGAGCGTGCCGGCGCCCATGTAGTGCTGAGCTCCAAGCCTGAAGACGTGCTTAACGCCGATGGCCTGGTGGTTCCCGGTGTCGGTGCTTTCGAGACCGTCATGAAGGAACTCAAGGCCGTGGATGGCATCCGGATGATCGGACGCCGGGTCGCCGGCGGCCGGCCTGTGCTGGCCATCTGTGTTGGTCTGCAGGTTCTGTTTGAAGCCGGTGTGGAACACGGCACCGAGTCCGAGGGCATGGCCGAGTGGCCTGGCAAGGTGGAGCTCCTGCCTGCTCCCGTCGTCCCGCACATGGGGTGGAACACCGTGGATGTCCCGGAAGGATCCAAGCTTTTTGCCGGCGTCGAGCAGGAGCGTTTCTATTTTGTGCACTCGTACGGTGTGCAGGAATGGAACTTCGACGTTGTGCAGCCCCGCATGGCCCCGCCGCAGGTGACGTGGTCCGAGCATGGCGCACGGTTCATTGCCGCCGTGGAAAATGGGCCGCTCTGCGCTACCCAGTTCCACCCGGAAAAGTCGGGGGACGCCGGGGCGCGCCTGTTGCGGAACTGGGTGGACGGCCTGAAAAAGACCCCTGCTCCAGCAGCGGAAACCTCCGGAAGCGGTGCCGCCTAGATGTGGTCTGTTGTCCTCATGGGCCTTGCCGGCGTGCTGGTGGGCGGCGGTATTTCCTTCCATCAGCAGAAGAAGCCCCGCTGGGTTTCCATCTCTTTCTACGTGCTGGCAGGGTTGTCCCTGCTGGCCGCCTACCTCCTGACGCTGCCCGGTAACTGAGCCGGTCACCAAGAACACGCGTCAAACCTCGAACTCCAAGGACCCACATGACCACCTCTGCCCAGCCTGTTCTGGAACTCCTGCCCGCCGTCGACATCGTTGACGGCCAGGCAGTCCGCCTCCTCCAAGGAGAGGCCGGCTCGGAGACCAGCTACGGAACGCCTTTGGAAGCAGCCCTGAACTGGCAGAATGCCGGTGCCGAATGGGTTCATATGGTGGACCTCGACGCCGCCTTCGGTCGCGGCAACAACGCGGACCTCATCAGTGAGGTAGTGAAGCAGCTGGACGTCAAGGTAGAGCTGTCCGGTGGCTTGCGCGATGACGAATCGTTGGAGCGCGCCTTGGGGCTGGGTGTCGCGCGGGTGAATCTTGGCACGGCAGCGCTCGAGAACCCCGAGTGGACCCGCAGGGCCATTGACCGCTTCGGTGACAAGATCGCCGTCGGACTTGACGTCCGGGGTACCACCCTTGCCGGCCGGGGCTGGACCAAGGAGGGTGGCGACCTTTGGGAAGTCCTGGCCCGTCTTGAGGATGCCGGCTGTGCGCGCTACGTCGTCACGGACGTCACCAAGGACGGAACCTTGCAGGGGCCCAACGTGGAACTGCTGCGGCAGATGGTGGAGAAGACCGGAAAGCCTGTTGTCGCCTCGGGAGGCATTTCCAGCCTTGAGGACCTCCGCGTCCTGCGTGAACTCGTGCCTCTGGGCGTAGAGGGTGCCATTGTGGGCAAGGCCCTCTATGCCGGTGCCTTCACGCTGCCCGAAGCCCTGGACGTTGCCGGTCGTCGCTGATGCCCCACGACGCCCAACACCCGCATGGTCACCAAGGCCACCTTGGTGCAGGCAGCCGGCACCTGCCGGGCCACATTGCCGCCGCCCTGGCCGGGGCCGGGGGAGCGACTGACTCTGCCGGGCAACCGTGGGCAGGCAGGAGCCTTAGTGGGGACGACGCCAGGATCCATAACTTTGAGGACGACGACGGAACGGCCGACGCCGGCTACGTCACCGCAATTTCCGCTTTGATCAACGGCACCGGAACCGAGGCCGATGTTGTCGCCTCGCTGGCTACTGCACGGGTGTTTGTTCCCGTTGTTGCGCAGTTGGCAGAGGAAGCCGTTGGTGTTGATGGGCTGCATGCTGACAAGCAGGCGGATATGGCATTGGTCACACTTAAGGCGCCTGATGGTCGCAAAGCCATGCCCGTCTTTACTTCGGCGGCTGCGCTGGAGGCTTGGCATGGGGAAGCCCGTCCCGTGGCGGCTTACGCGGCCCGCGCGGCTCTTTCCGCGGTCTCCGAGGGTGCGCAGTTGCTGGTGTTGGATCCAGGGTCGGACTTCACGTTCGTGGTCCGACGCCCGGCCATGTGGGCCCTCGCCCAACAGCGGGACTGGACGCCGTCATACCTTGATGATCAACTGGAGTCTGCTCTCGCTTCAACCGTGTCAGGTTTCCGGACCGTGCGCCGGCTGGAGACGCAGCCCGGCGCAGGCGTTGCGTCGTTGACGGCTGACGGGCGGACGGTGTCCGGCGGTGGCTCGGGTCCGGAGTTGCGGGTGGTGCTCTTCCTTGAAGATGGCCTCGACGCGGTGGCCGTGCAAACTCTGGTGGCGCAACTCAATGAGGCGTGGGCACGGATGGATTCCTTCGCTGAAGGCGTTGACTCCATTGAAGTGAAATTGCAGCGTGCGGCGCAGGAGCCTGGGCTGCACTAACGGCAGCCGGTTCCCCGGTCTGCCCCGGGGGAACAAGAGGATTTAGCCAGTGAATTTCGCTCTCTACAAGGAGATGCTGTCCATCCGCCCTGTCCGGCGCTTGCTGGTGGTGGGCATGATCGCCCGTATTCCGCATTCTGCTGCCGGCGTTCTCCTCACCCTGCATATCGTCCTGACCTTGGGCCAGGGCTACGCAGCCGCGGGTGCAGCAGCGGCCGTGATGACCATTGGCATCGCCTTGGGCGCGCCGTGGCGGGGCCGCAGGGTGGATATGGTGGGCCTGAGGAAGGCCCTGATCCCCTCGGTGGTCTCCGAGACTGTGATCTGGTCGATCGTCCCGCACGTATCTTATGAGTGGCTTCTGCCGTTGGTCTTTGTCGGCGGGCTATTCACCTTGCCGATCTTCAGTGTTGTACGTCAGTCACTGGGAGTCATGGTGGAGGGGGAACAGCGCCGGTCTGCGTTCGCCCTCGATTCCATCGCTACTGAACTCGTCTTCATGATAGGTCCGGCCGTTGGCGCCATTGTTGCCACAAGCGGCCACTCGGCGATAGGCCTGACTGCGGTAGGTATCTCGGTCTCCGTGGCTGGACTCTTCCTCATGTGGTTCAACCCGCCAACACGAAGCGAGGCGGCCTGCACGCCGGAGGAGTCCGCGGACCGGGCCGCAGCGGATCTAGCTGCCGCTGAAGCGGCCATGGTGGCCTCGGCGCCGGCTCATGTCCAGGAAGCGGCATCGGAAATGGCGTCCTCAACGTCGCGCAGTGCAGCCCTCCGAAGCCGTGTGGCCAGGAATTTCACGTGGTTCACCGCATCCGTGGCTGCCCTCTTCACGGTGGCGGCCGGTTCAGGTATGGTGCTCAGCGGCTCGGATGTGAGCATCGTCGGGTTGCTGGAACGTGGCGGGCACGAGAATGAAATTGGCATCGTGTTCTTCTTCTGGTGCGCCTCATCCGTGGTCGGCGGATTGATCTACGGCTCCATGAAGCGCTCCATTTCGCCCATGTTGCTGCTGCTGGGCATGGCCGCCCTGACCATCCCCATGGGATTTGCCCAGGACACCTGGACCCTGGCTTTCCTGTCACTCCTGCCGGGCCTGTTATGCGCACCCGTCCTGTCCGCGTCGTCGGAGAAGGTCGCCGACCTCGTGGACGAGGAACGCCGCGGCGAAGCAATGGGCTGGTACGGCTCTGCCCTGACGGCCGGCGTTGCGCTGGGCGCCCCTTTGGCCGGCGTTTTCATCGACGCCGTGGGTCCTTCAGCTGGATTCGCGGCCATCGGTTTGGCAGGCGTCGTGCTCTGTATTGCAGGCTTGGTCCTGACTTCCCTGCGTCGACGCGCGGCCCGCGTCTGACAACACGCCAAGCGGAAGAAAGCACGACGGCGGGTCGACCACATGGGCCGGTTCTAGCGGTCGTTGCAACACCCAGAATTTTTGGGAGTTGCAACGACCGTGTCGTCTTTAAAGAAGGTACCGGTAAACCGGCGGATGTACGCGCCTGAGCTAAGGACTCAGTTCTTTCAAGCCCTTGATCGTCTTGGCAGCGTCACTGCCGCAGCTTCGGAACTTGGACTGAATCGGGTGACTTGTTACCAGTGGTGCCGGAAGGCCGGCGTCCGGAACGAGAAGGTCGTCAGGACGCAGTACGCGCCAGAGCAGAAAGAAGAGTTCTTCACGGTCCTCCGGCGCGTGGAGAGCGTGACTCTGGCCGCTGCCGAACTTGGTTTGAACGTCAATACCTGCCACCGCTGGGCCTCGGAAGCGGGAATTGCCAGCAAAGCCCCAGGATCCGACCGGCGGGAAAAATTCCTCCGGCTGCGGAAGGTCGGAATGAGCCGAAGCGAAGCCATCACCGCCGTAGGTGTCAATCCTAAGACCGCCCGGGAGTGGGAACGCGGGATCAGGAAGTCTGGTGGGCGACGCATTTATCCGGATGGCCGGGTGGTCGATTACAAACGTGGTGTGACCACTAAGACCTCTTCCACCGGCACACCAGGAGTGGTGCCGGTGGAAGTATCAGCGTTAGAGAAACCTATTGACCCGCGATACCTCAATGTTCAGGAACGGGAATTGATCCGGGATCTGCAGGCAGCTGGCTCCTCGGTGAGGGCGATCGCCCGCACCATCGGCAGATCGCCTTCAACAGTCAGCCGGGAGCTGGCACGAAATACCGACCCCCTCCTGGGCTACTTGCCCCACGGAGCGCATCGCAAGGCAGCTACCCGGCGGAGGCGGCCCAAGTCCGCCAAACTGGCCATCGAGTCGGGCCTGCGCAACTACGTGAAAGACAAGTTGCTCCTACGCTGGTCTCCAGAGCAGATCAGCCACACCCTGGTCGAAGAATTCCCCGACAGACCGGAGATGCGCGTGAGCACCGAGACCATTTATCAGGCCCTCTACCTCCAGGCACGGGGCGGACTCAAACGCGAGGTCCAGGCAGCGCTACGCACCGGCCGGACCCGCCGGAAACCCCACCGCACGGACGAGCAGCGCACCCCCAGATTCGTCGACCCGATGATCATGATTTCCGAACGACCACCCGAGATCGAGGACCGCGCGGTGCCCGGCCATTGGGAGGGCGACCTCATCACCGGGGCCCTGAACCAGTCCGCGATCGCGACCTTAGTCGAGCGCACCACCCGATACGTGATGCTCGTCCACCTCCCGGGCGACCACACCGCCGAAACTGTCCGCGACGGCCTCATCAAAACAATGGCGACATTGCCGGCACACCTGCGAGGCTCCCTGACCTGGGACCAAGGCGCCGAAATGGCAGCCCACAAATCCTTCACCCTCGCCACCGACATGCAGGTCTATTTTTGCGACCCCGCCAGCCCCTGGCAACGCGGCTCAAACGAAAACACCAACGGCCTGCTACGCCAATACTTCCCCAAAGGCACCGACCTATCCGCCTACGGACCCGAAGACCTCGAACACGTCGCCCAGGAACTCAACGGCCGCCCACGCAAAACGCTCGGCTGGAAAACCCCAGCCGAGCGCCTACGTGATTTACTACTAACCACCTAACCAACAGGTGTTGCAACGACTCCTAGAAACCGCCCATGTGGTCGACCCGCCGTCGTTGAAATCTGTTGCAGTTGCCGGCTAGTTCACCGGACCGGTGAACTTTTCGCCGGGGCCCTTGCCTGGAGCATCGGGAATCAGTGATGCCTCGCGGAAGGCCAATTGCAGAGAGCGAAGCCCATCGCGCAACGGTCCGGCGTGCTGTGAGCCGATCTCCGGGGCGGCTGCTGAAACGAGGCCGGCAAGGGCTGTGATCAGCTTGCGGGCTTCGTCGAGATCCTTGAGGTCCTCGGCGTTGGGGTCATCCGCCAGGCCAACTTTCACGGCAGCTGCGCTCATCAAGTGAACGGCGCCAGTGGTGATGACTTCTACGGCCGGGACTTCAGCGATGTCGCGGATCTGCTGGGAAACCCCGGCATCAGCGGCAGGCGAAGCCGCGTTTTCGCTGTAGGAGTTGCGGGAATTGCTGTCTTCAGTGCTCATACTGGTAAGCTTGTCACAGACCGACTGGAAGTCGTTATTCACGGCCAACATCAGCAGTAATGCTCCCGCCACGTGCAATGTGCGCTTGGCGGGTTGTTTCTGTAGAATTGTCTTTCAGTTTGCAAGCGGAGTTCTCTCCCACCCGCGTCAGCCGTTCCCATCAGGGACATGATCCCTTTCGGGACAAGAGGTTGCCGGGTACCTGGTCGGACACGTGGGCGGCACAGCCACCCATAGTGCGTACTTCCCGCAAGGGGAGTGCAGCCGATCTTCGAGGCCTTCGATTGCACCAGCAATTGGGGGCCTTCTCTATTTGCCGGTGATATCACCACAACCACAGGAGCTTTAACATTAGCGAGCCAAGAATCAATGAGCGTATCCGCGTCCCCGAGGTGCGGTTGGTCGGCCCTGCCGGCGAACAGGTAGGAATTGTCCGCATCGAGGACGCCCTGCGTCTTGCTGCCGAATCCGATCTCGATCTCGTTGAAGTTGCCCCGCAGGCTAAGCCTCCTGTTTGCAAGTTGATGGACTTCGGCAAGTACAAGTACGAGGCTGCAGTCAAGGCCCGCGAAGCCCGCAAGAACCAGACCAACACGGTTCTGAAGGAAATTCGCTTCCGCCTCAAGATCGACAAGCACGACTACGAAACCAAGCGCGGCCACGCACTTCGCTTCCTCGGTGCCGGTGACAAGGTCAAGGCCATGATCCAGTTCCGCGGTCGTGAGCAGCAGCGTCCGGAGATGGGCATCCGCCTGCTCCAGAAGTTTGCCGAGGATGTTGCCGAGGTTGGCATCGTTGAGTCCAGCCCGCGCATTGATGGCCGCAACATGGTCATGGTGATCGGTCCGTTGAAGAACAAGGCTGAAGCGAAGGCAGAAGCCCGCCGTGCAGCCCAGCGTGCAGAAGCCAAGGCCCAGAATGAGGCCAAGGCGTCGGGACACGTGGACACCACTGGTGACCAGGCTCCGCTGACGCAGACCTTGGGTGACCTTCTTCCGGCCGGCCTGCTGGCTGGCAAAGACGAGACCACGCAGGAAACTGTGGAGGCTCCCGAGGCTGAAGCAGCCGTTGCCGAAGAGGCACCGGTTGTTGAAGAGGCCCCGGCAGTTGAAGAGGCAGTGGCAGTCGAGGAAGCTCCTGTTGCAGAGGAAGCTCCGGCGCCTGTTGTCGAAGAAGCACCCGTAGTCAAGGAAGCCCCGGCTCCCAAGGCTGAACCGGCCAAGGCAGCACCTTTAAAGGCTGCACCGGTTGAAAAGGCTCCGGCAGCGAAGGCTGCCCCGGCCGAAACACCGAAGCCTGTGGTTCCGGCCGCTCCGAAGCCCGCGGTTCCTGCGGCTCCGAAGCCCATGGCCAAGCCGGCAGCTCCTAAGCCGGCAGCTCGGCCCGCGGCCCCCAAAGCCGCGCCGAAGCCTGCTTCACGCAAGACCAACTAACTAGTTCAACGCCGCGGAGGCTCCGCCTCCACCGGCAAGCAACCAGCATGCCGGCCCTCGCAGGCCGGCTGCGCGAAAGAATCGCGGATTCGTCCGTGGATACGTAAGGAGATCGGTTCCCATGCCGAAGATGAAGACCCACAGCGGTGCTAAGAAGCGCTTCAAGCTGACCGGTACCGGCAAGCTGAAGCGTCAGCAGGCCAACCGCCGTCACTACCTGGAGCACAAGTCCTCCAGGCTGACCCGTCGCCTCGCCGGCGACAAGCTCGTCTTCAAGGGCGATGCCAAGGTCATCAAGAAGATGCTCGGCGTCTAAGTTCCAAGTTCTTTGGTTGCTGCCATCCGGCAGTTGCCGACTACACCAAAAGCCTTCTCAGGCCGGCCGGGTTTCCGGCAGTAGCAGCTTGGGATAAAGATTTCTGAAGGAGTACGCACGTGGCACGTGTGAAGCGGGCGGTAAACGCCCACAAGAAGCGCCGGGTTGTCCTCGAACGCGCCAAGGGTTACCGCGGTCAGCGTTCGCGCCTGTACCGCAAGGCCAAAGAGCAGCTGCTGCACTCGTTTGTGTACAGCTACGGTGACCGCCGTAAGAAGAAAGGTGACTTCCGTCGCCTCTGGATCCAGCGCATCAACGCTGCATCCCGCGCCAACGGCCTCACCTACAACCGTCTCATCCAGGGCCTGAAGGCCGCTGAGGTTGAGGTTGACCGCCGCATGCTGGCCGAACTGGCTGTCTCTGACGCCAACGCTTTCGCCGCTCTGGTGAACGTTGCCAAGGCTGCACTTCCGGCTGACACGTCGGCTCCGGCCGCCAAGGCCGTAGCTGCTCCGAAGGCTGCAAAGGTTGATCCGGCTGCCGCCACGGCAACGGCTGTCAAGGCTGTCGTCTCCGAGAAGCCCGCCATCGATGGCGCAGTTGCCGCTGATGGCGACGAGGCTCCGGAAGGCTACGCCATCAAGGGCAACGCCGAGTCCAAGAAGTACCACGTTCCGGGTTCCACCTGGTACAACACCACCGCTGCTGAATACTGGTTCTCCACCGTTGAAGCTGCAAAGGCTGCCGGCTTTGAGCCTGCAGGTGGCGAAGCACGCCAGCAGATCAAGAACTAGTCGCAACAGCCACTAAAGTTCTTTATATGAACGAAACCGGGCGCCCGCAAGACTTTTCGATGACCAACCCCCGAGCTGATCGGGTGAGGGATGTCGCCAAGCTTGCCGGGCGCCCGGCGCGTTTAAAACGCGGACGCTTCCTCGCAGAGGGTCCGCAGGCGGTACGCGAGGCGTTGAGCCTGCACCGTGAGCGCACCGCGGCGGGAGGTCCCGCCGTCGTGCATGAAGTTTTTGCCAGCGAAGCGTGCCTGGACCGTCTTCCGGAACTGGCAGACCTCGCGCAGGGAACGCCGCTCCGGCTTGCAAGCGACGAAGTTCTGGCCGCGATGGCGGACACGGTGAATCCGCAAGGAATCGTGGCCGTGTGCAGTTTTGTTGACGTCAGCTTGGAATCAGTGCTCGACGCCGGCCCGCGCCTGATCGCTGTTATGTGCCAGGTGCGGGACCCCGGCAACGCCGGCACGGTCCTTCGTGCAGCTGATGCGGCCGGTGCTGATGCCGTGATCCTGACGGGCTCGAGCGTGGACATCTACAATCCCAAGGCTGTCCGATCCACGGCCGGTTCCCTGTTCCACCTCCCAGTGGTGCTTGGAGCCGAGGTTGAGGATCTGGTGGAGCGCTGCAGGGAGCGCGGTATCGGCGTCCTTGCCGCGGACGGCTACGGGACCGTGAACCTGGACAAGCTCCAGGACGAAAATGCTGCCCGGAGGTTGGGGAATGATTCTGTAGCTTCTGTGTACGCTCTTGAGGCGCCTACGGCGTGGCTGTTCGGCAATGAGGCGCAGGGTTTGTCAGACGCCGAGCTGTCGCTCGCTGACCACCGCGTGGCTGTGCCCGTCTACGGATCGGCTGAGAGTTTGAATCTGGGCACAGCAGCCACTGTGTGCCTTTACGCCAGTGCACGCTCCCAGCAGGGTGCCACAACGCAGGCGCTGTACGAGGCCTGGGAATAGTTCCAGCGCCCGCACAGCATCGAGGGATTAGCTGGCAAGCGGTCGTTTGCGTTCCAGCAGGCCGCTGAGCAGGGCTACGCCCAGGCCCAGGATGGCCAGTACCGCCCCCACAAGGGCGGGCGCCACGTAGCCCCAGCCCCACGCGATTACGGTGCCGCCCAGGAAGGCTCCGAGGGCATTGGCGATATTCAGGGCCGAGTGGTTCAGCGAGGACGCCAGGGACGCGGCTCCCGGGGCAGCGTCCAGCAGGCGTGTCTGCAACGCCGGAGTCAGCATCGAACCGACGCCTCCCACAACGAACGCCATGATGAACGCTGCCCAGGCCCAGTGCGCTGCGATGGCGTAGACCACCAAGGCCACGGCGATTCCCGGCATTACCCAGTAGATGGTGCCCATGACGGATTTGTCGGCAATTCGCCCGCCCACGATGTTGCCCACCACCATGCCGAGGCCGTAGAGGGCCACGACAGCTGGAATGAGGCTCTCGGGGATTCCTGCCACAGATGTCATGGTGTGGGCGATGTATGTGTAGACGGCGAAGAACCCGCCGAAGCCGATGATGCCGATGAGCAGGGCCAGCCACACCTGCAGGCGCTTGAGGGCGCCGAGTTCACGACGGATGCTGGCATCGGGGTGGGCTGCTTCGAAGGGGACGAACTTCCACACCATGGCAACGGTCGCCAGTCCGATGGCACCAACAATGATGAAGAGCAGCCGCCAGCCAAAGGTTTGTCCAACCCAGGTGGCCAAGGGCACGCCGATGACGTTGGAAACTGTGAGGCCGGCCATCACCATGGAGATTGCCCACCCGCGCTTGGTTGGTGCAACGAGCCCGGCGGCGATGACGGCGGCCACGCCGAAGAAGGCTCCGTGCGGAAGGCCCGAGGCGAAGCGGGAGAGCAGCATGAAGCCGTAGTCCGGTGCGATGAAGGATGTCAGGTTCGCCAATGAAAGGAAGAGCATGAGTCCCAAGGCGAGGTGCTTCTTGGGGAGCTTGGCCCCGAATGCGGCGAAGATCGGTGCGCCGATGACCACGCCAAGGGCGTAGGCCGAAATCAGGTTTCCTGCCTCAGGTGTGCTGATGCCGAGTCCCTCCTCCACTTCCTTCAGGAGGCCCATCATGGCGAACTCGGTAGTACCTATGGCGAACCCGCCCATGGCCAACGCCAGGATGGCCAGGCCAAGGTGGCGCCTTGTTGCTTTAGCGTCGGTGGACGGGGACACAGTGGTAGTCATAAGCCTGTTTCTTGAGGGTGCCTTGTGGGCTGGGGAATGCGGAGAAAATCCGATAACAAGTTTAGTCCCGTGGCTTGTCGTTGACGCAGGAATGTGACGATGCCCATCAAGTGGCCGCCCCTAGACTGGGGGAGTGACTGCACTGATAAATGTTGTTGGCGCTGCGATCGTCGACTCCCTTGAAGTACCCACCCGCCTTCTTGCTGCGCGCCGCTCAGCACCACCGCAGTTTGCCGGTATGTGGGAATTTCCGGGGGGCAAGGTGGAGGCCGGCGAGACTGCAGAGGCCGCCCTGCATCGGGAACTGGCCGAGGAGCTTGGCATTGAGGTTCAGCTGGGACACGAGTTGGAGTCAGGTCAACCGGAAGGGTGGGTCCTCAACGATCGGGCCGCAATGCGGGTCTGGTTTGCGGAACTGACAGCTGGCGAGCCCGCTCCGCTGGAAGACCACGATGAACTGCGGTGGGTTTCGCTGAGGGGCGGTATTGAAGCTCTGAGCCTTCCTTGGATCCCGGCGGACTTCCCCATTGTCCGGGCTCTGCTTGACCGCGTAGTCGCACCTGCATAACAGGGCCGGCTCAGAAGAGCGGCTGCTGTCCTGGGAGTGTGCCTGCGCCCACCTCAGGGGCGGCGGACCCCTGCGCCGGGCGGGCGTTGCGGTGGCTGAATCCTGAAGTCCGGGTGTAGCCGTACTTCGCTTTGAAATGGGTGATCCGGCCGGTCAGCCAGGTGCTGTATTCCTTGGAAACGTAAGAGCCTTGGCCGTAGAGGCGGCGGTACTTGCCGACGAGTTCGGGGTGCTGGGCCGCCAGCCACTGCATATACCACTCCCGCGTTCCTGGCTTCAGGTAGAGGGCTCCGGCGGTGACGCCCGTGGCGCCGGCTTTGGCCAGTTCGCTGAACAACGAATCGAGGGCTTCGTCCGAGTCGGTCAGCCACGGCAGGATGGGCATCGCCATGACGCCGCAACCCAGTCCAGCATCCCGGAGCCGGGAAATCAGTTTGAGCCGTGCCCTGGGGGAGGGGGTACCGGGTTCCACCAGCTCGGCGAGATCTTCATTGGTCATGGCGAGCGAGATTCCGAGGTCCACGGGCACCATGGTGGCAGCGTGCTTAAGCAGTGGGATGTCCCGGGCCAGCAGGGTGCCCTTGGTCAGGATGGAGAAGGGTGTGCCCGAGTCCGCCAGCGCACGGATGATTCCGGGCATCAGGGCGTAACGGCCTTCGGCGCGTTGGTAGGGGTCGGTGTTGGTCCCCAAGGCCACTTGATGCCTTTTCCAGGAGGGTTTTGTGAGTTCCCTCCGGAGGACTTCGGCGGCGTTGATCTTCACCACCACCTGGGAATCGAAGTCACGCCCGGCGTCGAACTCCAAATAGGTATGGCTCTTGCGGGCAAAGCAGTAGACGCACGCGTGGCTGCAGCCGCGGTAAGGGTTCACCGTCCATTCGAACGGCATGGCAGAGCCCGAAGGCACCTTGTTGAGCACTGACTTTGCGGTGACCTCATGAAAGGTGACTCCGGAGAATTCGGGTGTTGAGATGGAACGCACCAGCCCGGCCAGCGGCAGCAACGCATCCATGGCCGGGGCAGGGCCTGGAACTGGAGAGCCGCCGTCGTCGGACGCCGGTCCACGCTTGGGTGACAGTGCTTGTGCGTCCCATCTCATGAACTCCATTCGAAGGTATGTTCGAATGAATGTCAAGGACCGCCGAGGTGAATTAAGGAAAGCCGAGGGCCAAGCGTTGCTAAGGTTGGCCCATGATTCTGCTGACTGGCTTCGAACCGTTTGGCCGGGACGATGTCAATCCTTCCTGGCATGCGGTGCGCCGCGCACGGGACATTCTGCGGGCTGAAGGCCTGGATGTCGAAGCCCGGGAGCTGCCGTGCGTCTTTGGTGACTCGGCCGCAGCACTCACCGAGGCAATGGCCACCACTAAGCCGGACCTTGTGATCTGTGTGGGATTGGCCGGCGGACGTGCACGGATATCCTTGGAACGGGTGGCCATCAACTGCGATGACGCACGGATCCCCGATAACAAGGGCCAGAAGCCTGTGGACGAGGAAGTAGTCCCCGGTGGCCCGGCAGCGTACTTCTCTACCCTGCCCATTAAGGCCGCGTTGCGGGACCTCCAGATTGCTGGAATCAAGGGCGAGGTTTCGCAGTCGGCAGGAACATACGTCTGCAACCACCTTTTCTACGCGTTGATGCATTTGCTCGCATCGACCCCAACCATCCGTGGCGGTTTCGTGCACATCCCTTATCTCCCGGAACAGGTGTCCCCGGAAAGCGGTACCCCGTCCATGCCCTTGGAATCCATGGCGGAGGGTCTTGCCGTCGTGGTACGGACGGCCCTACAGACGCAGGTGGACGCTGCCTTGGGTGCCGGCGCCATCCACTAGAGAAGCTCCCATTCCACAGTGACGCTGGCGGTGACGGAGGACTCTCCGGCTTCAACGGGCAGGGATTCAGCGGAAAAAGATGCCCTTACCATCCCGCCCAGAGGAATGGGTGCGCCATGGACGGGCTCTTGGGCAATGGATTTCACTTGCCCCAGCCGGGCAGAAGCCAGCGATGCGTACTGTTGGGCACGTGCCAGTGCGTCCAGCCAAGCCGCTTCCTGCGCCTGTGCGGTCACCGAGGTTGCATCGGCGAAGCCTTGCTCGATCCCATTGATCCTGATGTCGTCGCCACCGGCCGCCACTGCCGCGGCGATGGCTTCCGGTGCATCCGCGTGTGAGCGAATTCCCACCTGCAGCGTGGTGGACGCCACATACGCTGTGACCTTCTGGCCTTGGCCTTCCACCCACACCAGCTCGGCCCGAAGGTTCAGGCCGCTGGTCCGCAGGTCGACGTCCGTGACGCCGGCCTCCCGCAAACTGGCCGCGACAGCGCCGGCCGCCTTCCCGGCGTCGTCGTAGGCCTTGGTGGCAGTGTCCCGGCGTGTTTCCACGCCAAGCGTCAACGTGACCAGGTCCGGAACTGCTGTGGCGCTCGCAGTCCCCGTTACGGTGATGGTTCGCTTCATGCTTATGCCTCGATTCGATGGCCGGCAGGTCCGTCCGGCCGGTTGTGGTGGTCGATGTAGCCGCCCGCCGCGAGGCCGGCCTGGCGCTCGAAGAAGTTGCTCGAGCCCGGATTCCCGCTGCGCAGCATGGACCACGCGGCGGCGACGCCGTAGAGGGCAAGGAACGGAAGTCCCAGGCAGTAGGCGTACTGGGTGCTGTGCCGCTCCTCATGTCCCAAGAGCACGGGGTTCGTTCCGGCAACGCCATGGGGCGCCCGGTACAGGATCACGTTCCCCAGCGTGAATGCTCCGGCGTGGGGGAGTTTCCAGCCATACCCGGCTGCTATCAGGAGGCCGCGTGGCCCGCGGGTCAAGGTGCTTCGGGACGCAGCGGCTACCGCGAGTCCCAGTGGTGTAGACAGGTTTACGACGTTGGCGATCTGCCGCAGGCGTTGCGCGGGAGTCATGAAGCCATGCTAGACCCGTCGCGTATGGCACGGCATGAGCGGCAGGGATACGCTGTTCGAGCACTCATCGGTGCAGGGGAATGAATGGGGGAAGAAACGCGATGAACATTAAACGCGCCGTGGGCGTGGTGGGTGTCCTGCTTGCAGTCATGGTGGCTTTGACCGGCTGCGTCAAGCTGAACATGTCCGTCAAGGTGAACAACGAGAAAAGCGTGGACTACGAGGTTGTTTACGCGATCCAGAAGTCGGTACTGGGCGATAAGTCCTTTGAAGAATTCATGGAGTCAAACGGCAGCGGCAGTGGCAGCCAGGAGATGGACATCCCGGAGGGTGCCACCGTGGTGGACTACGAGGACGAAAAGTACAAGGGCAAGCGGATCACAGCCGCCAACCTTGACCCTGCGAAGCTCGCCGAGTCGTCCAGCTCCGAGAACCCTTTCGAACTGAAGAAGGAGGGTGACTTCTATGTCCTCTCCATGGGCGGCGTGACCGGGATGGACAGCAGCGATCCCCAGGCCTCCAGCATGGCAAAGTCAATGTTTGACGAAGCCACGGTCAAGTTCACGTTCCCCGGCAAGGTCGTCGAAGCAACAGGTGCGACCGTGGACGGCAACACTGCCACCTTCGACATGCTGACCATCAAAGAGACTGCGGTCCAGGCCAAGGCCGAAGCCAACGCCGGCGTTCCGATGTGGTTCATCTGGATCCTGGTGGCCGTCCTGGTGATCGCCGCTGGGTTGGTTCTCCTGTTCCTGCTGCTGCGCAGGAAGTCCGCGCAGCAAACGCCAGCGCTCGCAGGGGCTGCGCCGTACGGCCAGCCGGGTTACGCTCCCCAGCAGGACTCCTACCCCCGGCAGCCAACGCAGTCACCTCAAGCGGACTGGGCAGGGCAGGGTTACACTCCTGGGGCGCCGCCGGCTCAGACCGTACCGCCTGCCCAGGTCCCGCAGCCGCCTGCCCAGCAGTTCCCGACGCAGCAGCAGCCTGCGACGCCACCCGTCCAACGGAACGACGACGGCCAGTCGCCACCGCCGCCCATGGCACCGCCCGCTTAGGGCGGCGAGGAACTCCTGGCGATTTCCGCCGTCGTGCCGTTCATATGGCGGGACGCGTCTTGGTGGGTTAAATCCAGTCCATGACGTTCAACTAGACTGAAGGGTAGTGCCTGCCGTCCGCGGCGAGCACTGCCCTTTCGTTTTGCAGGCCTGCCTTGCCGGCCGCTCCCGACTCGTAGCTAAGAACAGTAGATGACTGACACTTTGCCAGGCGCTGCCATCCCGAATCCGCTGGATGAAGCCGCCATCACCGCCGCCGTCGAGGATGCCATCGCCGCAATTGCGGCTGCTTCCTCCCTTGATGAACTCAAGGCTGTCCGCCTCGCCCACACCGGCGAGAAGTCGCCACTGAGCCTCGCCAACCGTGAAATCGGTGGGCTCGCCAAGGAGCACAAGGCCGCCGCCGGCAAGCTCATGGGGTCCTCCCGCGGCCGCGTCAACCAGGCGCTCGCTGCCCGGACCGAGGTTCTCGAAGCCGAGAACGACGCCCGTATCCTGGTCGAAGAAACAGTGGATGTGACGGCCGCTCCGCGTCGTCGCCGGGCAGGTGCACGTCACCCGCTGTCCACGCTTCAGGACCGCGTCTCAGACATCTTCGTCGGCATGGGCTGGGAAATCGCTGAAGGCCCAGAGGTGGAGTCCGAGTGGTTCAACTTCGATGCGCTGAACTTCAAGCCGGACCACCCCGCCCGCGAAATGCAGGACACGTTCTTCGTGGAGCCCCCGGAAGCCCACCTGCTGATGCGCACCCACACGTCCCCGGTGCAGGTCCGTTCCATGCTGGAACGTGAAGTCCCCATCTACGTGCTGTGCCCCGGCAAGGTGTTCCGCACGGATGAGTTGGACGCCACGCACACGCCTGTCTTCCACCAGTTCGAGGGCCTGGCGATCGACAAGAACCTGAGCATGGCGGACCTGCGCGGC
Organism: Arthrobacter sp. D5-1; assembly: GCF_017357425.1. Lineage (NCBI taxonomy): Bacteria > Bacillati > Actinomycetota > Actinomycetes > Micrococcales > Micrococcaceae > Arthrobacter > Arthrobacter sp. D5-1. The sequence goes on from NZ_CP014571.1 coordinate 1,873,912, forward strand.
ACGTTGGAGCACTTCGCCCGCCAGATGTTCGGTGACGAAGCCTCCATCCGCCTGCGCCCCAACTACTTCCCGTTCACGGAGCCTTCCGCGGAACTGGACATCTGGCACCCGGGTGCCAAGGGCGGTCCGCGCTGGATCGAGTGGGGTGGCTGCGGCATGGTCAACCCCAACGTCCTCCGTGCAGCGGGCATCGATCCGGACATCTATTCAGGTTTTGCCTTCGGCATGGGCATTGAGCGCACGCTCATGTTCCGCAACGAGGTCGGCGATATGCGCGACATGATCGAAGGCGACGTACGTTTCAGCGAGCACTTCGGGATGGAGATCTAACAGTGCGTATCCCACTTTCCTGGCTGCGTGAATTCGCGCAGGTTCCGGCCGATGCAACGGCCGAAGATGTCATGGCGGACCTGGTCAAGGTCGGCTTTGAAGAAGAAGAAGTCCACCGTCCCACGGACGAGCTCTCCGGGCCCATCGTCGTGGGCCAGGTCTTGAGCCTGGTCAAGGAGCCGCAGTCCAACGGCAAGACGATCAACTGGTGCCAGGTCCGCGTCGTTCCTGAAGGGCAGGAACAGACGCTCAATGGTGAGGGCATTGACCCTTCCGGAGTGCAGGGCATTATTTGCGGTGCCCACAACTTTGTTGAGGGCGACAAGGTCGTAGTTACCCTTCCCGGAGCTGTTCTGCCAGGAAACTTCAAGATCTCAGCCCGCAAGACCTACGGTCACCTGTCCGCGGGCATGATCGCTTCCGTCCGGGAACTGGGCATCGGCGACGACCACGACGGCATCCTGGTCCTCTCCCGCATCGGCCTCGATCCGGAAATCGGCACGGACGCCATGGAACTCCTTGGCCTCTATGACCAGGCTGCCGAAATCAACGTGACCCCTGACCGCGGCTACGCGTTCTCGATCCGGGGTGTCGCCCGCGAGTACGCGCACGCCACGGGAACCTCGTTCGTGGATCCTGCGTCCAAGGTGAGCGCGCCGGCAACCTTGCAGGGTGGCTACGGCGTCCAGCTCAACGACGACGCCCCGATTTACGGCAAGCCAGGCTGCGACCGCTTCGTGGCCCGCACCGTCCGTGGCGTTGACCCATCACGTCCCACACCGCCGTGGATGTCCGCGCGCCTTCGTCTGGCCGGCGTTCGTTCCATCTCGCTGCCGGTTGATATCTCCAACTACGTCATGCTTGAGCTGGGACAGCCCAACCACTGCTACGACCTCGACAAGCTCGCGGGAGACATCGTGGTGCGTCGTGCAGTGGCGGGGGAGAAGATCACCACCCTCGATGACAAGGAGCGCACGCTCGACGTCGAGGACCTGTTGATCACCGATGACTCGGGTGCCATTGGCATCGCCGGCGTGATGGGAGGAGCCCACACTGAGGTGTCGGATTCCACCACCAACATCCTGGTGGAAGCCGCGCACTTCGACGAAGTGTCGATTGCCCGCTCCCGCCGTCGCCACAAGCTGCCCTCCGAAGCCTCCAAGCGCTTCGAGCGCGGCGTTGACTGGCACGTTGCGAATATTGCTGCCCAGCGCGTGGTTGACCTCTTGGTTGAGCTTGCCGGTGGTACGGCAGATGAGACGGGGACCGACGTTGGAACCGCCCCTGATGCGGTCACCATTGAACTGCCGGCAGGGTTCGCCTCTGCCCGAATCGGCATCGACTTCACCGAAGAGCAGATCATCACGTCCCTTGAGGACCTTGGCGCTGTGGTTGAAAAAACTGCCGCCGGTTACAGGGTCACGGCTCCCAGCTGGCGCAATGACCTCGAAACCAAGGAAGACCTGTCCGAGGAAATCGCGCGCCTTGTCGGCTACGACAACATCCCCTCGACTCTTCCGGTGGCGCCTCCAGGCCGTGGCCTGAGCCGCAGCCAGCAGCAGAAGCGCCGGGTCGTCCAGGCCTTGGCTGATGCGGGGCTCACCGAGGTGTTGTCCTACCCGTTCGTCTCCAAGGCAGCCAACGACACCTTTGGCGTTGCTGCTGAAGGCGGTGCGCGTCCGGCGCTCAAGCTCGCCAACCCGATCAGTGAGGAACACGGCTACCTGCGGACGTCCATCCTGCCGGGCCTGATCGAGGTTGCCCGCCGGAACCACTCACGCGGCTTCCGTGACCTGGCTGTGTACGAGGCGGGTTCGGTCTTCCTGCCCGGTGACAAGCTCGGCACGGATTCCATCCCGCCGTTGGGCGTCAAGCCTTCCGATGAGGTTCTGGATGCGCTGTACGACGGCGTCCCGCCCCAGCCGCTGCACGTCGCAGCTGTCTTGACGGGCCATGATTCTCCGGCTGCCGCTACCCACACACCGCGCGTCTGGGACTGGGCGGACGCTGTTGACGTGGCACGCCTCATTGCAGATGTTTTGGGTGTCGAGCTGGTCGTCAGCCAGGGCAGCCACCAGGCATTCCACCCCGGCCGTGCAGCTCAACTGGCGCTGCGCAATGGCGACGTCGTGGGCTACGCAGGAGAGTTGCACCCCAAGCTCCTGGCGGCTCAGGACATGCCCGCACGCTCCGTGGCTCTGGAGGTCAACGTGGAAGCGTTGTTCGAAGCCGCTGCTGACGTAATTGTGGCCAAGCACATCTCCGGATTCCCCGTCGCCACGCAGGACGTCGCCTTGGTGGTTCCGCAGGATGTTGCGGCAGACCTGGTCCTCTCCGCGCTGCGTGAAGGTGCCGGCGAACTCCTCGAAGACGTGGCGCTGTTCGACGTCTACGCGGGTCCCGGCATCGAGGAGGGCAAGAAGTCGCTGGCTTTCGGCTTGCGTTTCCGTGCGGACGACCGCACCCTGACGGCGGATGAGGCTTCGGAGGCCCGAGCGGCTGCCGTTGCCGTTGCGGCCGAGCGCTTCGGAGCAGTCCAGCGCTAGCACTCCCTGTATCGAGTGAATCCCCGGGACCTGATGGTTCCGGGGATTTTCTTTTATTGAGATTGAGCTCCCAGCATCTTGACAGACTATTCATGCATGTATGACAGTTTTGTCATGCACATGTGAAGCATGTGTATCACATCCCTCGCACGGCTCTTCTCTGAGCCGTCCCTTGAAAGGTACCCATGAAGAAGCAGAACGTTGCTTTGCTTGTCGGAGCTGCAGTGATGGCTCTGACGTCCTCGCTTGGTGGAGCCGCAACCGCGTCAGAGTCGACGCCGCAGGCAGCCGCCGCCGAGGTTCAACCTGTATCGCACACGGTAGACCCTTCGCAGACGTCCGGTTCCGCTGCATCACCACTGGCTGACAAATACACGATTGCCGCACCGTCGAAGAACGGAGGGGCCTCCACCGACTCAGTGATCGGCGCTGACGGCCGTGTCCGCATCACCAACACCACAGCTGCGCCCAACCGCTCGATCGTTCAGATCGAGTTCAACGGCGGCTACATCTGCTCCGGTGCCTTGATTTCCGACGACACCGTTCTGACCGCAGGGCACTGCGTCCACGAAGGCGGCACTGGGTCAACGGCTGATTACTCCTGGGGCGTAAAAGTGGCTCCTGGTCGGAATGGATCAACCGATCCTTACGGTACGTGTGGCGCAACGCAGCTCTTGACGGACCAGCGCTGGATCGACTCTGCCAATACCAATGCTGATTGGGGCGTCATCAAGCTCGACTGCACCATCGGCAACACCACCGGCTGGCTCAATTACACCGGCACCACCGCAAGTCTGAATGGCACCAATGTGACCGTTCGGGGCTACCCCGGAGACAAGGCCTTCGGAACCATGTGGTCCATGACCGGTCCTATTGAGAGCACCACCACGGAAAAGGTCTACTACAAGATGGATACCTATGGCGGCCAGAGTGGTGCCCCCGTCTACAACAGCTCCAACACCATCATGGCCATCCACACCAACGGCGGCAGCTCCAACTCGGGCACCCGCATCACGCCCACACTGGCGAACTACCTGACGTCGGTAAAGTAGCGCAGTTGAGTTAAGACACACACAGTGTTCCCCGCAGCGTAATTGTGGCTGCGGGGAACACTTGCTTTGGCGAATAGGGGCCCGCCAGACACAAGCTGCAGTTTGCAGGGGCCATAGCGACAAAGGGGGGGTGGGTAGATTTAGGTGCAAATGTCCTCGTTTATGAGCACTTGCGACTATGCACGGACCACATCGGAAGGGCTGGAGTGCGGACAACCTCCAGAACGAAAGGAACGTAGGGGTCTAAGCACGCCGCGGTCGGCTACATACAGGCTCGTGAGACGCTCCGTAGCTTATAGCTGAGGGACGAAACCTGTGGTGCACACGTACTGCTCCGCGACACGACGGGCGAGGCGCGCTGGTTTTCTATCGGCTTCAACGTTCTCGGTGCCATCGACTACTGTGCCAAGGTCGCCCGTGTAGAGCTGGATAACCAAGCAATCTGGTCCAAAACCATTAGTCATGATGAGCTTGTTTGTGGTCGTTGATTGATCAAAGACCTTTACGCTGTACCCGCGGGATGCATAGAAATGCTCGACTTTCTGCCGAAGTGTCTCCCGCTCGGTGGCGCTGAGGGGTCCCATGGTCCGCGCACCAGCGAACGATTTGCCGTTTCCGGTTCCCTGGTAGTGGCAGTAGCCACCTGCCGGAACGTCCTCGTTCACCCAGTCACCAGCTGCCATCGCTTGGATCTCATCGAGGAGTCCGAAGAACTCCTACCGGAATTTGCCCTCGGGATCCGGCGCGCATCGAGTGTTGCCGCCGAGCGTGGTGCCGAAGCTGCTCGTTCCAAGGTGCATGGAGAACTTACCATCGCCAAACCCAGTGGTTGTCTGGTCTCGGTTTGCCCCCGAAGGCTGAGTTTGAACAACTCTTAGTCCTTCGGTCTCAAAGACTTCCTTTACCGTCTTATGTATTTCTTCAGCCTGATCCTGTGACATCACACCGTGCTTACTGTCAAAGCTGAATTGAGTCCCTTCAATGCCCTGAGGCAGATCGCAGACGTCCCCCGGTTCATCTGGTGCAACTTTCGTCCAGTCACCGGGGGCGAGGGCTTGGATTTCCGTGAAGATGTCGAGGTATTCCTTGCGGGCTTGTTCCGGATCCATGGTCTGCTCCGCGGTGCTCGTAGGTGGGTTGCTCAGGGGTGTCCCGCACCCTGCCAGGGTGAGAAGAATGATCGCCGTGGCGGGAAGAGCGCGCCAGTATCGGCTGCGGTGTGTGGTGGTCATCGTTTCGCATTCGTGAGTTGGTCGCCAAGGCCCAGGGCGATCCTGGCCTGGTTCTTACTTGACTCGGTTGTCCTGTCGAAGTATCCGGAGATGCCGTCCACGCCACCGGTTTGTCCGTCATGGGTTTTCGTTGGCAGGTCTTTGGGTCCATCCGGTCCTGTGGTGCCGTCCGTGCCGAAGGTGACGGCACCGAACCCGGAGTCGTCGGTGCTTTTCCGCTGCCAGCCGAGCCCATGCCCGACTTCAGCTACATGGTCCCAGTCGTAGCTTCCCCGGTAAACGGTGCCGCGGGGGTTCAGGTGGAGATCGTTCAGGAGGTCACGCTATCAGGGCTCCTTCGTCGCCAACGGGGATCTCTTCGTGCGCGGCGCGTGTGTGTGAGGGCGCTGCGCTTCTAGGATGGTGATACTACGAGAGCATTGGCGGGGGAGGGAAGCATGACGCTGGGTCTGGTCTTCATAGGGATCGGCCTGGTGTGGCTGCCGTTCAGGAAGTGGATCGCGCGTCGGCAGCGCTGGATCACCTCACAAATGCTGGGCCGAAAAGGGGAGCACGCTGAACCCGAACCTCACTATGAAGCCGACACGGAAGCAGATGAGGAGCGGGTCAGGGGCTTCGAGATGATCGGAGTGTTCTTCTGCTCAGTGCTGATCGTCGGGGGTCTGCTGATTGTGGTGCTGACGTTCATTTTCAGGCCCCCATGGGCAGGGCAGTAGATGGGCGATCCATTCCTGGGCATCGTCGGAGCCTTCCTCGTACTCAGCGGCCTGGTGCTGTATCTGATGCGCAACTTGATGGCACGATCCGGTGTTGATGGTTGGGCCTGGCTGCCTAAGGGCACGCAGTTCAAGACGTACGAGTACCAACTCGTTCTGTCGAAGGTAGCGGCTGCTATTCCGGCAATGGCAGGGTTGGTATTCCTGGGTGTCTTCTTGTGGCCAAGGTAGTGCGTCAGTTGAAGGGAGGGCAGGTTGACTGAGCCGACGGGTTCAGGCTCCGCGCCGAAGCCGTGGACCTGCGCAAGGAGATCGATGAAGGGGTCAAGCGCTGGCATGACCGCGCTGTTGCCGCAGGAGAGGAGCGGGTCCTTGCCCGGACTAAGGACGGCGACCTGCACAGTTATCGGTTCGATGAGATTACGTTCGTATATCCGGGGGTCGTTGCAGCCAACGGCTCGATGATGACCTTCACTTCCGTCCTAGCCTCTGCGACTGGCGCGCTGGGCTTTCTGTCAGTTGTTGGAGCAGTGCATAGCTGTTGCGACATTGGGCTGGGGACTTAGCCGTGAGAGGAGGGCATGATGCAGAATCCGGTGCTTGACCTGCGGAGGCTCGATGAGGCGCCCGGCGCAGGAGGCGCGCTTGAACTGCTCGGCCAGCTGGCCCTCGAGCGCGCCCTTCGCTACGCCAACCCCGCAGACCGTGAAGAGTTCATTGCAGGGCGGGTGGCCTTGCTGGACTTTGCCGCTGTGCTCCTCGAAGTGGATCCTGCCCGGCTCGTGCCCGACTATCACTGCCCGCAGTGCGGCCCCGGCCAGGACCATGGTCGCCCAGGGTTCATGCTCGACGGCGGCCCCGCACCTCTGGCGCTCAGTGCATCCCGGGCGTCGGGCTGGGTACTACTGGCCGGCGTCGTGCATGCTCCCGAAGAACTACGGCTGGGAGTGGATTTTGAATCGACTGGCAAAGCAACCTTCGAAGGCTTCGACGACGTCGCACTGACCGCAACCGAGAAACGCTTCCTGTCCACCATCCCGGATCAGGAGCGAGATAGTCAGCGCGCGCGCCTGTGGGCACGCAAAGAAGCGTGGCTGAAGATGACGGGGGAGGGCCTGAGGCGCAACCCCGCAGAGCTGGATGTGCTGGACCTGCCCGGCCTGCGGGATGTCACCGGCATCCAAGAAAACCGAAAACTGCCTGACGGTTTGGTTGCCGCCCTGGCACTGGGCTAGCGCGCTGGAGGCAGCGGCGGAAGCGCAGCCTCGTAGAGCCATGGCCGGAGAACCGACGCAGCATCAAAGCCCGGAATGAACGAATCCGCAGCCTCAATGAACGCCTCCGTCGACACTGAGCCATGCCGGTTGGTGGCAGTCCAGTGCTGCAGGAAACCAAAGAAGGCCTCGTCCCCAGCTGCCATCCGCACCGCGTGAACGGCAAGGGCGCCGCGCTTGTAGACGCGGTCGTCGAACATCAGCTCAGGGCCGGGGTCTCCGACCAGCAGATCCTGGGGCGCGGCGTCGAGCCTCTTCCATGCAGCCGTTGCCCGTGCAGCAACAGTCATGGTCCTGGATTCTTCGGACCACAACCACTCCGCGTAGCAGGCGAATCCTTCATGGAGCCAGATGTCTTTCCAGCTGCTCACGGTCAGCGAGTTGCCGAACCACTGGTGGGAAAGCTCGTGGGCGATCAGGCGCTGGGCGTCCCAGGACTCGCGCATGTGGTTTCGGCCGAAGATGGAGACGGTTTGGGCTTCCAACGGGATTTCCAGTTCGTCTTCAGTGACCACCGACGTGTAGTCCGTGAACGGATACGGTCCGAAGCAATCCTCGAAGGTGCGCATCATGTCCGGCTGGCGGCGCAGGCCTTGCAGAGCATCCACCGCCATCTCGGGCGTGACTGCTACGAACTGCGGCACCCGGTGATGGGTGTCGTCATTGTGCAGGGGAACCCTGACGTACCGGCCGATCTGAACGGTGGCGAGGTAGGTGGCCATGGGTTCAGCGTGTTCATAGACCCAGGTCTCCCTGCTCGACTTGCGGGAGTGGGAGATCAGCGTGCCGTTGCACACCGGCCGGTAGTTGTCGTCTGTGGTCACGGAGATAAGGAAGCTGGACTTGTAGCGTGGATGGTCATTGCAGGGGAACCAGGAGGCCGCACCGTTGGGCTGGCCGGCCACCAGTACGCCGTCGTTCAGTTCTTCCCACCCCACATCGCCCCAAAGCCCGCGGCGGGGCTGGGGGTTCCCGTCGTAGCGGATCTCCAAGGAGAACTGCTGGCCGGGCCTCAGCGGGGAGGCCGGGTTGAGCACCAGGTGTTCGGCCCTGTGGCTGAATTTCTGGAGCTTCTTGCCATCCAGCTGGACCTTGCTGGCCCGCAGGCCCACCAGGTCGAGGACAATCTGCGCCAGGGGTTTTAACGCCGTGCATCGCAGGACCGCCTTGCCGATCAGCTTGTTGCTGCCCAACCTGACGTCGAGATCCAACTCGTACCGGTCCACACGGTAGTTGCTGCTGCCGTGGTCCAGAGCATAGGGGTCAGCTTCGGTCGTGGGGGCGGTGATTGGTACGGTCATGATCCGTCCAATCTACTTGAGGCGCGGCGCTTGTGTTGACGGACCCACCCATGGGCTCACCGGGTTGCCCATCCAATACGTTCCGGCCGGCACTGTCTCACCCCGCATAACCAGCGACGCCGGACCAACAGTTCCGCCGTCGCCGATGCTGGCCGCGGGGAGGATGACGCCGTGCGGACCCATGGTGGCTCCGTTACCGAGCAGCACGGTGTCCAGGCTCATCACGCGGTCGTGGAACAGGTGCGTCTGGACAACGCAGCCACGGTTGACGGAGGAATTCTCACCGAGCGTTACCAGGTCAGCTTCGGGCAGCCAGTAGCTTTCACACCAGGTCCCACGGCCGATCTTCGCTCCGAGGCCGCGAAGCCACCACACCAAGGCGGGAGTTCCGGCGGCGGAGCGGGCAAACCACGGGGCACTCACCATTTCGATGAAGGTGTCCACTACCTCGTTGCGCCAGATGAATGAGCTCCACAAGGGGTGCTCACCCGCGCGGATGGTCCCCACCAGGGCCCACTTGGCCACGATGGAGCTCAATGCGGCCACGGCACCTGCTGCCAGCATCACGACACCACCCAGGACGGCTGCCACCCAGTAGCCCCATCCACTCGCGATCCAATCCAGAACCAGCATGACGCTGACGGCGATGGCAACTGTGAGGATGACAGGCACCAGCCGGCACAGTTCCCACAACGCCCGGGCAACCTTGAGCCTGCGGGGCGGCTGGAAGGTCCGGGTTTGGTCAGCAGCGACGGCAGTGCGGCGCAGCCTGACCGGCGGGCTGCCCAACCAGGACGTGCCGGATTTGGCTTTCGCCGGCGTGGCAGACAGAACTGCAACGAGGGAGTTCTTGGGAACGTTTCGTCCCGCAGCAGTCATGCCCGAGTTGCCCAGGAAGGAGCGCTTTCCTATTTTGGCGGGAGCAATCTTCATCCAGCCCCCACCGAGTTCGTAGGAGGCCACCATGGTGTCGTCAGCCAGGAAGGCTCCATCCCCAATGGTCGTCATTTTAGGAACCAACAGAACGGTTGAGGCTTCCACGTTTTTGCCGACTTTGGCGCCCAGAAGGCGCAGCCAGATCGGTGTGAAAAGGCTTGCGTAGACCGGGAAAAGGAGGTCCCGGGCCATGTCCAGAAGGCGTTCCGTGGCCCAAACCTGCCACCCGACACGGCTGCGGACCCCGTAGTAACCCTCCTTCAAACCCAACCCGAGAAGCCGGGCAACCATCAGGATGAGCAGCAGGTTGCCGAAGAACCACACCAACGCCGCAAGAGGCAATGCCAGAGCTATTTGAGCAAGCGCAGTTTCCAGGGATTCGTGGCCCTGCATGAAAGCCAGGACAACCAAGGCGGCCGCGAACGCAGAAATGTAAGGAATAAGGGCCAGGAGCGCCGAAGCGCTGGCAAAGGCGGAGAACCAGAGCCTGTCAACCACTGGCCGCCGGGTGATCGTTTCAGGCCACTCTTGCTTCGCTTTTCCACGGCGCTCGGCGGGGGAGCCGGCTACAAGGTGCCCGGCCTTCACTTTGCCCAGTACTGCCGACCCGGCTTCGACGCGCGCACCCGCACCGATGGTGGCCCCTGGCATCAGGGTGCTTCGGGCGCCGACGACTGCGCCGGCTCCTACGTGGATCTGCCCGATATGGACGGAGTCACCATCCACCCACCATCCGGAAAGGTCCACCTCGGGCTCGATGTTGGCTCCGCTTCCGAGGGACAGCAAACCGGTGACCGGGGGCAGTGAGTGCAGGTGGACATCCTTGCCGATCTTGGCTCCGAGGGCCCGTGCGTAGTAAGGGACGAACGGGGCGCTGGCCAGACCGATGGCGCCCGACAGGTCTTGTATTTGCTCGGCCAGCCACAAGCGCAGGTGGGTCTTTCCGGAACGTGGGTAAGTGCCGGGTTCGATCCTGCCAAGAAGCACCCTGGCTGCAACCACCGAGATCGTCATCCGGCCCAGGGGGCTGACGAAGACCAGCCAGGACGCTGCGATCCACCACCACGACACGACGGGTGCGGCGGTAAATCCAGCAAAGTCTGCCAGCAACCTGTTGGCGGCCATGAGGTAGGTGAGCCAACGCATCCCCACCAGGATGTGTAAGGGCACGCCCATCAGGACCTGGAAGATCTGTGACTTCAGCGCCGTGGGCCGCACGGTGCGCTCTGCAGCGGGACCCGGCGCGCCGCCGTCGGGAAGTGATTGCCGCGCTGTGTCGATCAGTGCGCCGACACGTGGCGTGGCATAGATATCCGCCACGGTGATGGTGGGATACCGGACGCGAAGGGCAGAAACGAGCTGCGCCGCAGCCAAGGATCCGCCACCATAAGCGAAGAAGTCGGCGTCCAGGGAGCCGACGCGACTTCCCAGCACGGATTCCCATTGCTCAACCACCCAACGGGCGTCATCGGGCAGGTTCAGCGGGGCGTTCCCGGCTTCGGTGGCACCGGCTCCTGCCAGCGGCCACGGCAAAGCGTGACGGTCAACTTTTCCGCTCGTCTTGGTCGGGAGCGAATCCACCACGGTCAGCAGGGGGATCAAAGCGGCCGGCAGGCTTTCGCCAAGCAGCCGGCGTGCCTCGTCCATGGACAGCTCGTAGCCGTCAACGGGGGCCAGGTAGCCCACCAGGATCTGGTTGCCGGCAGCCGTGGTCTGCACGGCCGCAGCAGCACCGGCGACGCCCGGCAAGGACTGGAGCGCAGCATCCACTTCGCCCAGTTCGATCCGGCGTCCACCCAGTTTCACCTGTTCGTCGGCGCGGCCCATGAAGATCAGACCCTCGGCTTCGAAGCGGACCAGGTCACCCGATCGATAGGCCCGGCCCCATCCCAGCGATGCCATGGGAGCGTACTTCTCGGCGTCCTTTGCGGGATCGAGGTAGCGGGCAAGCCCGACACCGCCGATGATCAATTCACCGATCTCACCTTCGGCCACCGGGACGCCTTGCGGATCGACGACGGCAAGGTCCCAGCCATCCAGTGGAAGCCCGATCCGCACGGGGCCGGGTCCGCCCAGGGGAGCGGCACAGGCAACGACCGTAGCCTCTGTGGGCCCGTAGGTGTTCCAGACTTCCCGGCCGTCCACCGCCAAGCGTTCGGCCAGTTCGGGCGGGCACGCTTCACCGCCGAAAATCAGGAGGCGGACGTTTTCGAGTGCTTCGGCAGGCCACAACGCAGCCAGGGTGGGCACGGTGGAAACCACCGTGATGCCGTGGTTGATGAGCCAAGGGCCGAGGTCCATGCCGGTGCGAACCAACGCTCGTGGTGCCGGTACCAGGCAAGCGCCGTGGCGCCAGGCAAGCCACATTTCCTCGCAGGAAGCGTCGAAGGCGACCGAAAGGCCGGCCAACACCCGGTCCTGGGGGCCAATAGGCTCAGCTTGAAGGAAGATCCTGGCCTCGGCGTCAACAAACGCGGCCGAGGACCGGTGCTGGACGGCAACGCCCTTGGGGGTTCCTGTGGATCCGGAGGTGAAGATGATCCAGGAATCGTCGTCCAGTCCGGGGATGGAGGGTGTGGAGACGGGTTCCCGGGCCTCGCCGGAAAGCTGGATGTCCAGGCCCGCCGCGATGATGGCACCCACCTTGGCTTCGCCGAACACCAGACGGGCGCGTTCGTCGGGGTCGTCCGCATCCACGGGAACGTAGGCAGCGCCAGCCATGAGGATTCCCAAGATGGCGATGTAGAGCTCGTTGGTGCCGGATGGGATCCGAACGCCGATTTTGTCGCCCCGGCCAAGACCTGCCGCATTGAGCCGGGCAGCGAAGGCGCGTACCGCCTTGAGAAGCTCGGTGTAGCTCAGGGACTTCTGCCCGTCATCCAGTGCCGAGGCTTCGGGAAATGACGATGCGGTTTCTGTCAGGATGTCAACGAGGGTGCGCTCGGCCGGGGCGGCGGCGCCTCCCGGCAGCTGGGGACGGTACGTGGTCATGGCAGGGATATGCCCGGCCCCCAATGGATGTTCTGTGCTCACGACGTCAGCTTTCCGCAGAAAGATGAACAAAAGGTGTCTGACGTTTCCTGCGCGTCACTTTCTGTTGCACAGCAGTTTGCCTGCGCGTCACTGGCCGTTGGGAACCGGACATGGGGGCTTAGGGAACCAGCAGGACTTTGCCGGTGGTGCGGCGGCCTTCGAGGTCCCTGTGCGCTTGGGCTGCTTCGGCCAACGGGTATGTGGCACCGACCCTGACAGTGAGGGTGCCGTTGGCGGCGGCGTCGAAAATCTCGGCTGAACGCCACCTGCGTTCCTGGGCGTTCTGCACAAAGTGCGCCATGGTGGGCCTGGTCAGCGTCAGCGAACCTGCGGCGTTCAAACGCTGGGGATCGAAGGGCGGCACCGGGCCGGAGGCCGCACCGAAGAGCACCATGGCACCCCGGATGCGCAGGCTCTTCAGGGAGTCATCGAAGGTGTCTTTGCCGACGCCGTCGTACACCACGTTGACGCCCTCGCCGTCGGTCAGTTCACGGACCCTGTCAGCGAAGCCCTCGTAACGGAGTACTTCATCAGCGCCTGCAAGCGTGGAGAGATCGGCCTTCTCATCAGAGGACACGGTGGTGATCACACGGGCTCCGCGGGCCTTCAGCAGTTGCGTCAACAGCAGACCAACGCCACCTGCGCCTGCGTGGAGCAGAACGGTGTGGCCCGGCTCTACGCGGAACGACGAGTTCATCAGGTAATGGGCAGTGATGCCCTGCAGCGGCAGGGCTGCTGCGGTGTGATCGTCGACGCCGTCAGGAACCGGAAGTGCCTTGGCCGCCTCCACCACGGCGTACTCTGCGTACGTCCTGGACCCCTCAGCCGTGGCAACCCGGTCGCCAACGGAAAATTCTGCGACACCTTCGCCTACGGACTCCACTGTGCCGGCGGCTTCGGCGCCTGGGGTGAAGGGGTATTCCACCTTGTAGGTGCCGCTGCGTTGGTAGGTCTCAATGAAATTGACCCCGGCAGCTGCGACCTTGATCAACAGCTGGCCGGGGCCAGGTTTCGGTATTTTCACAGATGCGTATTCGAGGACCTCAGGTCCTCCGGGCTGCTGTGCAACGATGGCGTGCGTCATGGTGGCTCCTCACTCCGGGGCGGTCCTTCCGGGGCCCGGTTTCAGATTCCATCCTAGGGAAGTTGGGGCTTCCCTTGTTGAACGCCTAGAAGCGTCCGTGCGTCGAAGCCACGGGGCAATCGAAGCCGCGGCCTGCTGCCAGGCCTACGTCATTGAGGTATCTGACCACGATGCCGTAGGACTGCATCAACGTGGTTTCCGTGTAGGAAATGGAGTGCTTGGCGCAGAACTCGCGGACGATCTTTGTGGCCTTGTACAAATGGGGGCGAGCCATGTCCGGGAACAAGTGGTGCTCCACCTGGCGGTTGAGTCCACCCAGGAGGAAGTCCATGAAGAGACCACCGGAGATATTGCGCGAGGTCAGGATCTGGCGGTTGAGGAAGTCCACGCGGCTGTCCTTGGGGAGGACGGGCATGCCCTTGTGGTTCGGGGCGAACGAGGCTCCCATGTAGAAGCCGTAAACCATGATCTGGACGCCAAGGAAGGCGAACGCCATGCCGATGGGCAGGAAGGTGAAAGCCAGGACCGGGAGGGCGGCAAGCCTGGTCACGAGGATGGGCGTCTCCACCCAGCGGTGACGTACTTTCTGCTTGCCGAAGACGAAGCGAAGGGAGTCGAACTGCAGGCTCAAGCCCAGGAGCGTCAGGAGCGGGAAGAAGAACCAGCCCTGCTTTTTGGTGAGGAAAGCCAGGCGGCCTTTGCGTTCGGCTGCAGCGTCCTCATAGAACACCAAGGCGTTGTTCCGGATGTCCGGGTCCTTGGAGATGACGTTGGGGTGGTTGTGGTGGGCTCCGTGCTTCTGTTCCCACCAGGAATAGCTGATGCCGGCAACTCCTGTGGCCAGGAGACGGGCTGACCAATCGTTGGCACGCCGGGAAGCGAAGATCTGCTTGTGACCTGCCTCGTGGGCAAGGAAGCTCAGCTGCGTGCACAGGATGCCTACGGCTGCAGCGATCAAAAGCTGGTACCAGGAATCGCCGATCAGTGCGAAGCCGAGCCAGGTGCCGGCCATAAGGAGTGCCAGGGCCACGAAGACCCAGATGTAGAAGCCGCTACGGCGTTCCAGGAGTCCGGCTGCCTTGACGCTCTTGAGAAGCTCCGAGTAGCTCTGGACGACGGGATTTGGTTGAATTGCGCGAGCTTTGGGGCGCTCAGCGGTGGACGTGGGTGACATAAATGTGCCCCGTATCGCTAACGGGCAACGCTGCAGCCGACGTTCGGACTGCACGGTCTGGATCACCCTTCACTAAGCATACGTCCAATCCCCAAAATAATGAGACTGCTCACAACTGCATGCATAAATATCGGACAGCATGAATATTCTTGCTGTACAGTGGAGTCATGACTATTTCTGTTGCCGTCTCCGGTGCCAGCGGCTACGCCGGAGGAGAAGTGCTGCGCCTGCTGGCAGGCCATCCGAACGTCACCATCGGTGCCATCACCGCACACAGCAACGCCGGTTCCAGACTAGGGGAGTTGCAGCCGCATCTCCATGGTTTGGCCAGCAGGATTCTGGAAGACACCACGGTGGAGAACCTGTCCGGTCACGACGTAGTGTTCCTGGCGTTGCCGCACGGTGCTTCGGCCGAGATCGCTGCTCAGTTGCCGGAGGGGACCGTAGTGATCGACGCCGGCGCGGACCACCGCTTGCAGGACGCCGCGGCATGGGAAAAGTTCTACGGATCTGCGCACGCAGGAACATGGCCTTATGGACTGCCTGAACTGCCCGGTCAGCGTGAAGCCCTCAAGGGCGCCACCCGCATCGCAGTGCCTGGTTGCTACCCGACGTCGGCGTTGCTCGCCCTGACACCCGGGTTCGCCAACAATCTCCTCCTGACGGACGACGTCGTGATTGTTGCGGCATCCGGTACCTCCGGTGCCGGCAAGGCGGCCAAGGTGAATTTGATCGGTGCCGAAGTCATGGGTTCCATGAGCCCCTACGGCGTGGGTGGCGGACATCGCCACACGCCGGAGATCGAACAGGGACTCTCCAATGCGGCCGGTGAACCGGTATCGGTCTCCTTCACGCCCACGTTGGTTCCCATGAGCCGGGGCATCCTGACAACGGCCACCGCTAAGGCACAGCACGGCGTGACGGAAGCTGAACTGCGCCAGGCCTGGGCAGATGCCTACGACGACGAACCGTTCGTGCACCTCCTTCCCGAAGGCCAATGGCCCACCACCAAGTCAGTGCAGGGTTCCAACCACGCAGTGATGCAGTTGGCACTGGACCAGCACACTGGCCGCGTGATCGTCACGTGCGCCATCGACAACCTCACCAAGGGGACCGCCGGCGGAGCCGTGCAGTCCATGAACATTGCCCTCGGCCTGGATGAAACCGCGGGCCTGAACCTGCAGGGAGTTGCACCGTGACCATTACCGCACCCAAGGGATTCCGCGCCTCCGGCGTCAAAGCCGGCATCAAGGCATCCGGGAACCCGGATCTGGCCCTGGTAGTCAATGACGGGCCGCAAAAGTCCGCAGCTGCCGTATTTACCTCCAACCGTGTAGCTGCTGCGCCGGTTCACTGGTCACGCCAGGTAGTCAGCGATGGCCGTGTGGATGCCGTCGTCTTGAACTCGGGCGGCGCCAACGCCTGCACCGGCCCGCAGGGCTTCCAGAACACGCATGCTACTGCCGAGAAAGTGGCGGATGTGCTGGGCATCTCAGCCTCCGACGTCGTAGTGTGCTCCACGGGCCTGATCGGTGAGCAGCTGCCCATGGACAAGATTCTTACTGGTGTTGATGCGGCTTTCCGTGAATTGTCGGAAGACGGCGGTACCGCTGCCGCCACGGCCATCATGACCACTGACAGCGTGTCCAAGGAAGCCGTCTTCACCGGCACCGATGCCCAAGGCAAGCAGTTCACTGTGGGAGGCATTGCCAAGGGTGCCGGCATGTTGGCGCCCGGCCTGGCGACGATGCTGGTGGTCCTGACCACCGACGCCGAGGTTCCTGCGAATGAGCTCGACGTCGTCCTCCGCGACGCCACGCGCGTCACCTTTGACCGCGCGGACTCGGATGGCTGCATGTCTACCAACGACACCGTGGTGCTGCTGGCATCCGGCGCCTCCGAAGCTCTGCCGTCTGCCGAGCAGTTGAGCGAAGCGGTCACCATCGTCTGCGCCGAACTGGCACGCAAACTCATCGGTGATGCCGAAGGCGCCAGCCACGACATCGCGATCAGGACCTTCAACGCCGCCAGCGAACGCGACGCCGAAATCGTCAGCCGCAGTGTTGCCCGCTCCAACCTGTTCAAAGCTGCCATCTTTGGCAAGGATCCCAACTGGGGCCGCGTGCTCTCGGCTGTGGGGACCACAGATGCTGTTTTCGAGGCGGACCAGCTCAACGTCGCCATGAACGGTGTGCAGATTTGCCGCAACGGCGCTATCGGCGATGACCGCAACCTGGTGGACCTTGAGCCGCGCGAAGTCTTGGTCGAGATTGACCTGCAGGCCGGCGACGCTGAGGCGACCATCTGGACCAACGACCTCACGCACGACTACGTGCATGAGAACAGCGCCTACTCGAGCTGAGCTTATGACAATGACTGCCCATACCCGCGAAACCACGTCCACGAGCCACGTCTCGGCCGAGGCAGCCCAGGACAAGGCCGGCACGCTGATCGAAGCCCTGCCGTGGATCCAACGATTCGCCGGCACCACCATGGTGATCAAGTACGGCGGCAACGCCATGGTCAACGACGACCTCCGCCGCGCCTTCGCTGAGGACATCGTGTTCCTCCACCACGTGGGCATCCACCCCGTGGTGGTTCATGGCGGCGGCCCCCAGATCAACTCCATGCTCGGCCGCCTCGGCATCGAGTCGGAGTTCAAGGGTGGGCTGCGCGTCACCACGCCCGAGGCCATGGACGTGGTCCGCATGGTCCTGACAGGTCAGGTTGGCCGTGAACTCGTAGGGCTCATTAACTCCCACGGTCCTTATGCCGTCGGCATGTCCGGCGAGGATGGTGGCCTGCTGCGCGCCGTCCGCACGGGCACCGTGGTTGATGGCGAAGAAGTGGACCTCGGCCTGGTGGGCGAAGTCGTGGGCGTGGATCCAGCCGGCATCACGGATATCCTCGACGCCGGTCGCATCCCCGTGATTTCAACCGTGGCCCCGGAGATCGTGGACGACGGAAACGGCTTCCAGACCACCGGCCAGGTACTGAACGTTAACGCCGACACCGCAGCTGCCGCCGTTGCTTCGGCCCTGGGTGCCACCAAGCTCGTCATCCTGACCGACGTGGAAGGCCTGTACGCCAACTGGCCGGACAAATCCTCGCTGATCTCGTCGCTGAGAGCCTCGGAACTCCGCGAAATGCTTCCCCGCCTTGAGTCGGGAATGATCCCCAAAATGGCCGCCTGCCTGAAGGCCATCGACGAAGGCGTGGAGCGCGCACACATCGTGGACGGCCGGCTCCCACACTCGATGTTGTTGGAAACGTTCACGACGGCGGGCATCGGCACCCAAGTAGTACCCGACGAGGAAGTGAACGCATGAGCACCGAACTGAGCCATACCGCCGAAGGCCGCAGCAGCGTCGGGGGGCGGCTGGGGACGGAAGGGGCCCCCATCGCTGCGGAGGCTGCCGCAGCCACGCTCGTTTCCCAGAGCTCAGGCGCCGACTGGCTGGCGCGCTACTCGTCCTCGCTGATGGGTGTCTTCGGCACGCCCCAGCGGGTCCTGGTCCGTGGCGCCGGTTGCCTTGTCTGGGATGCAGACGGGAAGGAATACCTTGATCTCCTGGGCGGCATCGCTGTGAACGCCCTGGGCCACGCGCACCCTTTCGTAACCTCCGTGATTTCCAGCCAACTGGCCACGCTCGGCCATGTCTCGAACTTCTTCACGAGCCCCACGCAGATCGCTCTCGCCGAGAAGCTGTTATCCCTCAGCAAGGCCCCGGCTGGTTCCAAGGTCTTTTTTGCCAATTCCGGTACCGAGGCCAACGAAGCAGCGTTCAAGCTGGCACGCAGGAACAACTCCGACGGGAAGCGCACCAAAATCATCGCTTTGGAGGGTGCCTTCCACGGCCGCAGCATGGGTGCTTTGGCCCTCACGGCCAAAGAGGCCTACCGTGCGCCGTTTGAACCACTGCCAGGTGGTGTGGTCCACATTCCGTTTGGTGACATCGAGGCCCTGCTTGCCGCCGTCGACGATTCCACTGCTGCCGTGTTCCTGGAACCCATCCAAGGCGAAGCGGGGGTTCGGCCGCTCAGCGCCGAATACCTGCAGGCAGCCCGTGAAGCTACCACCGCAGCGGGTGCGTTGTTGATCCTGGACGAGGTCCAGACCGGCATCGGCCGCACCGGAAAGTGGCTTGCCAGCGAAGACGCAGGAATTGTGCCCGACGCCGTCACGCTCGCCAAGGGCCTTGGCGGCGGGTTCCCGGTGGGTGCCCTTGTCACCTTCGGAAGTACGACGTCGGCCCTGCTCACCGCAGGGCAGCACGGCACCACTTTCGGCGGAAACCCGGTGGCTACGGCCGCCGCCTTGGCCACGCTGCACGCCATCGAAAGCCAAGGTCTCCTGCGGAACGTGCTGAGCGTCGGTGCGCACCTGCGCGAAGGGCTGGCTGACGTCGATGCTGTCAGTGAAGTCCGCGGCGAGGGCCTGCTGATTGGATTCGACGTGAACGCCGACATCGCACCTGCCATGGTGACCGCAGCTTTGGATGCAGGCTTCATCATCAACAGTCCGGGCCCGCGGACCATCCGTCTCGCCCCTCCGCTGATCCTGACCACCGAGCAGGCCGACCGGTTCCTGTCAGCCCTGCCCGCCTTGATCGCCACGGCTACCGCCCAAACCGCTAAGGATGCACAGTGAGCACGTCAACCACCCGTCACTTCCTCAAGGACACGGACCTGAGCCCCGCCGAGCAGGCTGAGGTCCTGGAACTCGCCGTCCGGATGAAGGCCGCGCCTTACAGCGTGCAGCCCTTCGCCGCAGAGGGCAACGGCCGCAAGACCGTTGCAGTGATCTTTGACAAGACCTCCACCCGCACCCGCGTCTCGTTCGCCACGGGCATCGCAGACATGGGTGGCAACGCATTGATTATCAACCCGGGGGAAGCGCAGATCGGCCATAAGGAATCCGTGGAGGACACTGCCAAAGTCCTGGAGCGCATGGTGTCCACCATTGTGTGGCGGACCGGGGCGCACGCCGGACTGGTGGCGATGGCTGAAAACTCCAAGGTCCCCGTCATCAATGCCCTGTGCGACGATTACCACCCCTGCCAGCTCCTGGCCGACCTCCTTGCCGTCAAGGAACACAAGGGCGAGCTGGCCGGACTGAGCATGGCGTACCTGGGCGATGCCGCCAACAACATGGCCAACTCGTACCTCCTTGCCGGCGTCACTGCCGGGATGCACGTTCGCATCTCCGGGCCGGAGGGGTATCTCCCTGCCGCGGAAATTGTTGCCGCTGCAGAGGAACGCGCTGCGGAGACCGGCGGTTCGGTCCTCATCACCAGCGATGCTGCCGAGGCCCTCAAGGGCGCCGACGTCGTTGCAACAGACACCTGGGTTTCCATGGGCCAGGAGTCCGAAAAGGAAGCGCGGATGCAACTCTTCCGTGAATATTCCGTGGACGAGGCCGCCATGGCGCAAGCTGCGCCGGACGCCGTCGTGCTTCACTGCCTTCCCGCTTACCGCGGTTACGAGATTTCGGCGGACGTCATCGACGGCCCGCAGTCGATCGTGTGGGATGAGGCGGAAAACCGCCTCCACGCCCAGAAGGCACTCATGGCATGGTTGATGCACCGCTCGGGACTTGCTTTCGTGGAGGGCCTTTCACCTGTTGAAGGTACCGGGGAGAGCACGTTCTAGTGTCCACCAACCCGTCCGTGCCGGGCGCCAGCCCAGCCACCAAGACTGCCCGCCAGGCGCGTATCACCGCGATCTTGACAGGTGAGTCAGTGCGCTCCCAGGCAGAGCTTGCAGCCCTGCTGGCGGACGACGGCGTCCAGGTCACCCAGGCCACGTTATCCAGGGACCTCGTGGAGCTGGGCGCAGTCCGGGTCCGTGGAAAGGAAGGCGCGTTGGTTTACGCCGTTCCGGGGGAGGGCGGCGACCGCAACGCCAAGAGCGGCGTGACCCAGGAGATTCTGGATGCACGTCTGACGCGGTTGTGCGGCGAACTCCTGGTCACCGCGGAGGCCTCGGGCAATATCGTGGTCCTTCGTACCCCGCCGGGTGCGGCGAACTTCCTGGCACTGGCCGTGGACCACTCGGTGATGCCCTCTGTATTGGGTACGATCGCAGGCGATGACACTTTGCTGTTGGTCGCCCGGGATCCCGATGGCGGGGCAGAACTGGCGGCGCGTTTCCTGCGCATGGCCGAAGAAGCCGGGCCGGCCAACCAATAGATTTTCCCAGCATTGATTCACACCAGCATTGATTCGAATG
This sequence comes from Arthrobacter sp. D5-1, assembly GCF_017357425.1. Lineage (NCBI taxonomy): Bacteria > Bacillati > Actinomycetota > Actinomycetes > Micrococcales > Micrococcaceae > Arthrobacter > Arthrobacter sp. D5-1. The sequence continues at coordinate 1,894,821 of NZ_CP014571.1, forward strand.
AACCAAGCAACAACAAAGGAGCACTCTCGTGACTGAGCGCATTGTTCTGGCCTACTCCGGTGGCCTTGATACTTCCGTAGCCATCGGCTGGATCGGTGAAGCCACCGGTGCCGAGGTCATCGCTGTGGCCGTCGACGTCGGACAGGGTGGCGAGTCCCTGGAGACCATCCGCCAGCGCGCCCTCGGTTGCGGCGCCGTCGAGGCCTACGTAGCCGACGCCCGCGACGAGTTCGCCAACGAGTACGCCATGCCCACCTTGAAGGCCAACGCCCTCTACCAGGGCCACTATCCGCTGGTTTCGGCTATCTCCCGTCCGGTCATCGTGAAGCACCTCGTCAAGGCTGCCCGCGAATTCGGCGCCACCACCGTTGCCCACGGCTGCACCGGCAAGGGCAACGACCAG